>JAYRRO010000181.1:0-12339 GCA_041910095.1 Dehalococcoidia bacterium | reverse complement strand
CTCACCGGCCGCCCGTCGGCCGTGCCCGCGCGCGGCCGATGCCGGCCCGATGCGCGCCAGCCGCCTCCCCGCGAGCACGAAGACGCCGCTGCTCAGCAGCAAGATCACGCATCCCAGGATGAACAGGCCGCCGCGCACGCCCAGGTTTGAGACGAGCACGCCAGCCATGATCGCCCCCAGCGGAATCAGTCCGCGGTCCAGGCTCAGCAGCGACATCACGCGTCCGTGCATCTCCGGGTCGCTGTGCTGCAGCAGGATGCCGTTCGTGAACGCCATGTAGGTCACCGTCATGCTCCCCGCCACGGCCAGCAGCGCCATCGTCAGGACCAGGTTCTGCTGTAGCGAAATCGCCACCAGCGCCGCGCCGAAGACGAGCATGTTGATCACCAGCTGCAGCCCCGGCCGCGACACGTTGGACCGCCACGCCACGAACAGCGACCCCGCCACCGCGCCCACCCCGGTCGATGCCGCCAGCCAGCCCACGCCCGAGTTGCCCAGGTCCAGCGTCTCCTTCGCCAGCAACGGCACGAATACCTGCTGGTAGGGAAAGCCGAACACGAACAGGATGAGTGCCAATCCAGTCACCATCAGCAGCGTCCGGTTCCCCGCGATATACGCGAAACCTTCGCCCAGGTCGCCGAAGATGCTTGAGTCCTTGGTTCGCGGCCGGGCCTTCGGCACGTGCATCAGCGCCGTCATCAGTACCACGAACCCGTAGGCGCAGGCGGTCAACGTGTACACACCCCCCACCGAGACGACCGCCAGCAACAGCCCCGCGATGACCCCGCCGCCGATGCGCATGAAGCTCAGCGCCGTGCTGTTAAGGGCGATGGCATTCAGCAGGATCTCCTTCGGCACCAGCAGCGGAATCAGCGATTGCCGCACCGGCTGGTTGAACGCCATCGCCGTCCCCGCCACGAACGCCGTCGAGAGCACCATCCATACCTCGATGATGCCCGTCAGGCACGCCACCGCCAGGAACGCGTGCGTCGAGAGCGTCACCCACTGCGTGCTCATGAGGATTCGCTTGCGGTCGTACCGGTCGGCCACCGCGCCCGCCAGCAGCCCGAACAGCAGGATCGGCACCAGCCGCGTCGCGATCACCAGCGACAACATCAGCGCCGAGTCCGTCAGCGCGAGGATGAGCACCGCCCGCGCCACCTGGTCCATCCAGAGCGTCGCCGAATGCCCCACCTGCCCGAGCCACATGAACCGGTAGTCCCGGTAGCGAAGCGCCGCGAAGGCGCCGGTGGTTTCCGACATGCCGGGCATCGTACCCTTACGTCCGCGTCAGGGCGACGGCCGATCGGCCGCACTTGCCGGCAAGTCCTACGGCTTTGGTCCCAACAGGACGAGGTCCGCGACCACCATCCCGCTCCGCATATCGATGCCGCCGCTGACGGTCACCACGTGCCCCGCGCCGGTGGCCCCCGCCACCCACTCCCGCAGCGTGATGCCGCTCTCCCCGACGAGGATGCGCGTGTCCGCCCGCAGCTGGACCCGTACCGGTCCCCCATCGGTCGCCACCCGCAGCACCAGCCCGTCGCGCTCCGTGAGCACCCCGGTGACCCGCACGAGCCCCGCCGGTGGCGTGGGCGCCACGGCCACAGCCGGCCGTGTTGGCGCTGTCGCGGGCGTGCCATTCGCCGCCGGCGTGAGCGTCGGGCGAACACCCGTGGCCGCCCGCGTGGGTGGCAGCGGCACGCCGTCGAACTCAAGGAAGTACATGCCGCCAGCCCCCGGCGACACCCCTGCCACCGTCACCCGCCGGCCGATGACCGCGCCGAGTTCCACCAGCCGCTCCGCCGAACGCGGGTCGATAATGACCAGGACCCGCTGGCCGTCGCCCGTTTCCAGCGTCACCCGGCCGCGGCCTGCCGGCGTCAGCGCAAACGCCACCACACGTCCCGGGAGCTTCCCATCGAGCGATTCGAGACGCCGTACCGCGACCTTCGCCGGCGCCGGCAGCGCCTCAGCCGATACCGCCAGCGTTCGCGCGCTCACCGTCCCGCCGTCTCCCGCCACGCCGCCGACGAGCACCGTGTCCCCCGCCTTCAGCGTCCCCGGGTCCACGGCCACGCCGTCCGCGACCCCGGTCGCCGTCTCCCCCAGCTCGATCCGGACCGTCCCCAGCTCATACCGCAGATCGATGGTTCCCGGGCCAACACGCGCGATCGTGCCCTGGAGCTGCACATAATCGCCAGCCTCGAACGCTGCCGCTGCCTCGGTCGTGTTCCCCAGGTTCTGCGCGCCGAAGAGGGCCACCACGGCGACCAGCCCGATCGCGGCGGCCACCGCCACCCCCCGCACGCCGGTGACCAGCACCGCGAACCGGCCGAACCGCTTTCGCGGCCTGGTCGCGGCCACTGGGGCACGCCCTCGGGCGGCTGTCGCCGTCGCCTGTTGTTCCGCGGTGAACCGTTCGAAGCGCGCTCGAGCGGTGGGCCTGGCGGCTGTGGCATCGGCGTGCGCCGCGTCCCGTGCCGCCCGCAATACCTCCCGCCCCGCAAGCAGGCGCTCAATCTCGCCGCGCTCGGCCGCCGTCGCCTCCGGGGGCATGGTGCCGCTCTCAATCGCGCGTTCGAGGAGGTCGTCGATGCGGTCCGCCATCACAGGTCTCCCCCGGCATACGCGCTCCCCGCGAGCGCCCGCTGCATCGCCGCCAGCGCCCGCCGCTGCAGGTTCTTCACCGCGTCCTCGGAGCGGTTCATCAGCTTCGCCGTATCCGCGACCGATTTGTCGAGCAGGAACCGCAGCGACAGCACCGTCTGCTGGTCCTCGGTGAGCGCGTGCATCGCCCGCGAAAGGTCCTGGCGCAACTCCAGCGCCGCGATGCCGTCCGCGTCCGGTGGTGCTACCGCTTCCACCAGTTCCTCCTCGAATCCTCTGCGCCCGAGCTTCTTGATGTGATCCCGCACGAGGTTCCGGGCGATGCCGATGAGCCACCCCTCGATGGGTACACCGCGGTAATCGAAGCGGTCCGCGCGGGCGTAGGCCACCTCGAATACCTGCGAAGCGATGTCCTCCGCCTCCGCCGCTCCCCGCAGCCGGTAGCGCACGAAGCCAAAGACCGCGTTCCAGTGCCGGTCAAAGATGTCCGACCACGCCGCCGCATCTCGTGCGGCCGCCCGGCGGGCAACCTCCGCGTCGTCACGGCCCTCAGCCGCCAGCGCATCTGCCTTTACCTCAAGCACAGCGGTTTCACTGTACGAATGGCACGGCCGCGCCGAAAGGTGACGGCTCCCCTAGGGATTCGCGCCAACATCGCCGGGGAGGGTCCACGTCCTGGGGCTCGAACGCCGGCCGCTACTCCGCGTCGCGCGCTTCGATGTACTCCATCGTCCGCCGGTACGCATCCTCCGGGATGTGCCCGGCCGACATCAGGTACGTCGCGATCTGGTCGAGCTTGAGGATGCTCACGAGGTTGATCCCGGCCGCCTTCAGATTCGTGCGGCCGCCTTCCTGCCGGTCGATGAGCGTCACCGCGTCGCGCACCACCAGGCCCGCTTCCGTCAGCGTGGCCGCCGTCTGCAGGATGCTGCCGCCACCGGTGATCAGGTCGTCGATGATCAGGCACGACTGCCCGCGCACGAAGATGCCCTCGATCACGTCCGCCTTATCCGTCGCGGGCGGGTGGATGTAGATCATCGGCGTATTCACCGCCAGTGAGAACGCCGTCGCCACGTGCAGCCCGCCGAACGGCACGCCCGCCACCAGCGTGAACGGCTGCACGTGCGGGTTCCGCATCGACATCAGCGTTTCCAGCTCTTCGCGGATGATGCGCGCGCACTTCGCCAGCGCCTTCGGGTTCGAAATCAACCGCCGCAGGTTGATGTAAATCGGCGAATGAACCGATGTGCGGCCGAGCGTGTAGTCGCCGAAATCGATCGCGTTGAGCTTCCAGAGCTCCTCGGCGAGCCAGAGGTTACCGGCCGGGGTTTTCGACAAGCGTGGCACTCCAGTGAGCGTGGCGGGGAACCACGCAAGCGTACCCCCTTTTTCGCTACCTGAACGTAATGTGTCAAGTCGAAGTCCCTCAGGGCCACGAAGCGCGCCGCTTTGACCCGCACCCGCGTTGCCCGGGAGCGGCGCTTGGGCCATACTCGAACACGAGTGCCGAAGTGGCGGAATGGCAGACGCGCTACGTTCAGGGCGTAGTGTCCGTAATGGGCGTGCGAGTTCAAATCTCGCCTTCGGCACCAGCACTCAGGCGCCCGTGGCTCAGCGGATAGAGCGTTAGGTTGCGGACCTAAAGGTCGGAGGTTCGAGTCCTCCCGGGCGTACCACTCGAACCACGAAGGCCCTCCAGATGGAGGGCCTTCGTCATTCCCGCGTGATCGCCACGCTCGTACCCACCAGCGGCAGCCCCAGATGTCGCGCCACCGCCTGCGATGCCAGGTTCGTCACCGCCGTGCCGTAGAACAACGTCCGCGTGCCGAGTGCCGGGTGCACGCTCCAGGCCGCCGTCACCGCGCCCGCCAGCCGTCGCCCCCGGAAGCGCGGGAACGTGTACACACCCACGTCGGCGGCGTCTTTCCCGAGCCGAGCCGCGAACGCCGTCGCCGCCATCTCGCCCCCCACCAGCGCGATGCACCACGGCTCCCAGAACTCCTCCATCACCGGGAAGCCCGCCTCCACAACCTCCGCCGGCATGCCGTCGCGTCGCACGCGCTCGGCCAGTTCGACCGCCGCCGCCGTCCCCGAAAGCACCAGCTCAGCCGCCCCCACCGGCGCCGCCTGCCGCTCCAGGACGAAACACAGGTGCACGTCGAGCGCCCGGTGCGCCACCCCACCGCCACCGAGTGCCTGCGCCAACGCCGCCAGCGGCAGCGCGCGCACCTCCTCAAGCTCGCGCAGCGGCGCATGCAGGGCCGCCACCGCCGCCGCCGCATCGTCGCTCACATCCCGCCCGAACCAGCACCGGTTTCCTCCGGCCCCCGCTGCGATGTAGAGGTCCGGCGCCGGACTCCCGCCCGGGGCGTTCTCAGCCACCAGCCGCCCACGCGCATCCCGCGTGAAGAGCGCGTCCGCCTGCAGCGCCAGCAGTTCCAAACCATCCACCCTGCCGATGCTACGCCGGCTGATACCACTCCGCGTGCCGCGTCGCCACGTGCGCGAGCCCGACGCGCACCCCGTCCTCGTTGCTCGCGATCGAGAGCGTCACCTCCTTGCGCCGCGCGGCTTCCAGCGGCCGCGCCGGCTTCACAGACTCAAGCACGAACGGTCTCGCCGCCACATCCGCCATCGCCCAGGCTTCCACAATCGCCACGACCGTGAATTCCGGCAGCTGGCGGAACTCCTCGATCAGCGTCGACCGCTGGGCCTCTTCGGCCACTCCCGCCAGGACCCCGATGTAGGCGCCCGGCTCCGCGCGCGCCGCGCGAAGCTCCCGCAGCGCCTCCTGGATTTCCGGCTGCGCGAAGGCCCGCGAAAGCCAGCCCATCGTTTCCTCGCACCCGACCCATGTCATTGCCGCATCCTCCAAAATCGAATGGGGGGAGTCTGCCCGCCTCGGCACTATGTCACCTGTCTCCGAAGAGTGGACACCCGGATGTACACTCACCCGGTGACGCTGCAACCATCCGCGAGCTCCCGGGAGAGCCCCATCGAGCGGCTGCGCGGCATGCTCCGCGAGCAGGGACGCACCACCAGCCTGGACCGTGAGGTCGAGGCTGCCCTCGAAGCTGCCTACGTGTCGAACAACCTCGAGGAGCTGTCTCAGGTCGTGCACTTCGTCTGCGCCGGGCTCGATGCTGAAGGCCGTTTCGACGATGCCCTCGCGCTGATCGAGCACTCGACCGCCTGGACCGCCCGCCGCCCCGAAGCGCGCGCGCTCATCCAGGCGCTCTCCGCCGGCCTGCTTCTTTCGCGCGGCCGCGTCGAGGCCGCCCGGGCCGCCATTGCCAGCGCGGGCCTCGATGAACCCCGGCTCGTGACCCCGTTCGCCCGCGCTGTCGTCATCAGTACCCGCATCGTCGTCGACATGGTTTCGCTCGCGCCCGGGGCCGTTGCCCGCGCCGAGCACGTCCTTTCGGACCCATCACTGCACGCCATCCCTCGCCAGCAGCTTTGGGCGCTCAGCTGGTTCGTCCCCTGCGTGGCGGCCACTGGCCGGCGCGGCAGCATCGACCCCTGGTTGCGTCTCCTCCGGGCCCTTGCGCGCGCCGAACAGCACGAGTGGCGTCTCGCCGATGCGCGCTCCTTCGAGTACGCGCTCGCGATCGGGCCCTCCTGCGGTCGCGGCGCCATCCCCGATCCCGGTGAGCCCACCCTCTCCAATCCCATCGCCGAGATGCGCTGCGTGCTGGCCCGGCTCCGCGCCTCCGTCGTGCGCCGCGACTGGCCTGCCGTCGATGCGCCGCTGAGACACCTCGCAGCGATGGATTCGGCCCAGGGTGGCTCCCCCTTCGGCGCCGTCGCCAACTACCACGCGCTCGTCGAAGCCCACCGCGATGGCGAAATCACGACCCCGGTCGCCTTCCCGGCGGAATTCCACCTGGGCAACCTCCCCGCGACGCTCGCCGCCGTCGAAGCCATCGCGCATGGCGGCACCCAGTCCGAGGCTGTCGCGGCCCTCCGCCGCATGGCCGCCATCCCGCGCGCCGTCGAGACCTCGCTCGAATGGCCCGTCTCCCGCGCGCGCGTGCAGGGCTTGCTGGCCCTTCGCGCGGGCAACGAAAAGGATGCGCGCCGCCTCCTCCAGCACGCCATCGAATGGGCCACCGAGGCCGGCTACGGCGTCGAGCGCGACCTCGCCGCCTTCCAACTCGGCGAGCTCTTCGCCAATGGCACCCTCATCGTTTCGCAGAAGCAGCGCCGCACCCAGCGCCGGGACGCCAGCCAATCACTCCTCGGCGCCGGGATCGACCCCGGCCCGCATGCCCTCCCGGTCGCCCGTGCCCTCAGTCGCGGTGCCGAGATGGACCTCGGCGGCCACCTCGCCCCGCGCGAAGTCGAAGTGCTCCGCAAGCTCGCCGATGGACTCAGCTACAAGGAAACTGCCGCCGCCCTCGGCGTGAAGCCATCCACGGTGCAAACGCTCGCCCACCGCAGCTACGACAAGCTCGGCGTGAATGGGCGCATCCCGGCGATGAATCTCGCGCGAGAACTCGGCATCCTCTGACCGTACGCTCGATGGACAAACACCTGTCCATCGAAATCCGAATTTCGCACTTCGCGACGCTTCCGTAGCCTTCATTACGGACACGACATGCGCGCCTCGGCCCGGCCCCACTCGCATCAACGGCCTCATGGCCGGTGCTGTGCGAGCGGAGCGGAAGGGGCCGGGTCACATGCCGGCACGGCCGGGCCTGGCGCCCGGCCGTCGCTCTTCCCGTCGCCCCCGAGAGCTTACTGGGCGCTCCGCCGGTACCGCGCCTGGTACTCGCGGTCGGCGCGCTTTCCCTGGTACACGCTCATGTCGATCGCCCGGCGCACCTCGGGCACGAGCTTGAACAGCAAACGCGGTTCGGTCTGCATGTTCGCGAAGAAGCGTTCCACCGCTTCCGCGTTCGCCGGGTCCCCGCGGCCGACGTACTTCTCGGCGAGTGCTCGCGAAATCGGCCAGATGTCGAAGTCCGGGAGCTCTTTCGCCTCGACGTGACCATCGAACTCGATGTGCCCGGAGTTCGGGCGGCCCGCCTCGATGCACAGCGAAGCCCGCGGGTCTTTGAGCAGCTGCTTGCACCACACCCGCGAATAGGTGCCCGTCACCCAGATTTCGCCATCGCGCCAGAGCCACCACACCGGCACGGTGTACGGCATGCCGTCTTTTCGAAGCGTCGCGATGACACCCGTGATCGGCTGCTGCAGGAACGCTTCCCGCTTTTCGTCGGACATCCGGGGCATGCCGTCCTCCGCGGGCCAGGCACGGACCCGTGCCGGGCGCAACGCGGCGATCCTGCACGCCCCGGCGGCACGCCGCAAACCTCAGGCCGTCGCGGCCAGCGCCGCAACCTCCTGCGCCGGGACCATGCCCTTCAGCACGCGCTCCAGTGCCATCGTGTGGCTGCACACCTGCCAGCCCTCGAAGAAGTCGCAGTTACAGTGCCACCGGCCGTCCCGGATCGTGACCTCGTGGTCGCTGTTCTCTCCATGGAAGCTGACGTGCAGATCGTCGATCTGCATGCGATGGCGCTCGCCAGCGTAGGCGCGGGCTTTCTCGACCTTGGAGATGAGGCTGGACTGCATTCGGGAGATCCCCTTTCGTGGTGCGTGACCCGAGAACTGTCCGGATGCGCCCCCCTCTGAAACCACAAACGGCGACGCCTGCGCGCCGCCGTTCGTTCACCCTCTCTTCGTTCCAGAGAGCGCATCCATAGGCCCCGACACTAGTCCCCCGGATCCGGCTCTGTCAACGGTTTGCCGGAACTGCAAGGTCGGCCGCCCGCCCGTCATCGCCACTTCCTGGGGCGAAGCGCAGGACCATGCCTGGTGCCGCTGTCACCGCCAGCCGCGACCCCGTCCGCGGCGCGCCAACCCCCGCGTCCAACCGCACCCGCACCGGCGATGCGCCGATTCGCCCCAGCACCTCCACACCGCCCGGCAGCGGCACGGCGCCCTCCACCGACAGCGTGAACGTTACCCCTCCGGTGCCCACCGACAGCGCATCTGGCCACACCGCGGCGGGACCGCCCTCCCCTGCGATGACGACGTACCCCAGCGCGGCCGCCGTCGCCGCATCGGGCGGTGAGCTCAGCACCTCGGCAGCCGTGCCCCGGGCAGTCATCTCGCCGCCCACCAGAACCACGATGTCATCCGCCAGTGCGGCCGCCTGGCGCGCATCGCGCATGGCGAGCACGACCGTGCCCCCCCACGAGCGCAACAGCCCCGGCAGAGCCGACTGCAGGTCCGCCCGCCCGTCGCCGTCGGTGTCCGCGAACGGTTCGTCGATGAGCGTGACCGGCGCGCGCCTGGCGATTGCCCGCGCGAGATGGACACGCTGCAGCTCACCGCCCGACAGCGTTCGCACTCCCCGCTCCAGCAGCGGGCCCAGGCGGAGCGCCTGGGCGATCATCCCGGTTCGCGCCTCCATTCCGTCATCGCGCCGCCCTCGAAGCCGGCCGCGGCCCGCGAGGAAGTCACGAACACTCCCACGGACCAGGTCCGCGGGCCGGAGCGCCGCAGCCACGCGCGCCCGCGTCGCGCGCCCGGCGGCTTCGCCGCCAATCAGCACCTGCCCCGTAGATGGCCGCTCCATCCCAGCGATGAGCCGCAGCAGCGCCGATTTCCCCGCGCCGTTCGCCCCCACGATCGCCGTGACACGCCCGCCCGCCAGAGCCAGATCCGGGATGGAAAGCACCGTGGTCCCGCCGCGCTCAAGCCGCACCCCCTGCAACCGCACGTCCATGAGCGGATTATCACCCCCAGGGCCCCCACTCACGCCAGCCGCGTCTTCGCGGCCCTCCCCTCCCGCGCTATGATGCCGCCGCGATGAGCGGCCTCTTCTCCATCACTCACAGCATGGTCCAGTCCTTCGAACGTTGCCGGAAGCAGTACTGGTTCTCATACCTGAGCGGCTTCGAACGGCCTCCCGGCGAGCTCGTCAACGCGGCCGGCGTCATCGGCACCGGCGTTCATCGCGCCATGAAGACCCTCTGCCTCACCGGCGACCCCGAAGACGGCGCCCGCGAACTCGATGCCTACCTCCGCATGCCCGCCCATGAATGCGCCGCACCTGGTACCGACGCCTTCGATCGCGCCATGGCCCTCTACGCGCGCGGTTGCGAAGCCCACGCCTCCATCGCCAGCGACGACCGCTGGTCCGAACTCGACACCTGGGTCCCCGTGCCGAGCCGCGCCGTCACCCTCCGCGCCCGCATCGACCGCGCCGACCGCTTCGCCGGCGGGCACTGGCAGGTCATCGACTGGAAAACCGGCCACGACCTCGACGAAGTCACCGATGCGCAGCTCGACCTCGGGCACGTTGCCCTTCGCACGTCCTTTCACCTGCCCGGTGATGCGATTGTGCGCGCCATCGGCTGGAACCTGCGTTCCGGGCAGGTGCGCGAGCGCGTGCTTCGCAGCACCGATGCCGCCGCGACTGTGAAGCGCTACATCGGCATCGCCTACCGCATCCAGGCCCTCACCGACTTCCCCGCGACGCCGAATCGGGCCTGCGGCTTTTGCGCCTGGCGCCCCATGTGCCCCGACTCCGAGCCCCCGGCCGTCAGCGAATGGGACTGGAGCGACGACGACGACCTCCCCGGCGACGAAGCTCCCGCCGGCGGCCCGTCCGCGTAGAATCGCCCGCACCACGCCAGGGAGCGCATGCCATGCCCGACTCCACCCCCGTCCCCTCCGCCGAGGAGGTCAACGCCTACTTCGAACGCTGCAGCAACTGGGGCCGCTGGGGCGAAGGCGACAACGCCGGCACCATCAATCTCATCACCCCGGAGAAGCGCCGCGCCGCCGCCACGCTCGTCCGCAACGGACGCGCCGTCTCGCTCGCGCACCAGTGGAACACCATCGGCGGCCCCGGAAACGCCAATCCCGCCCAGCACTTCGTACGCTCCACGAACGACTTCTCGGTCGACTACCTGGGCATCATGTACCACGGGTACGCCACCACCCACATCGATGCCCTCTGCCACATCTTCTGGGAGGGCAAGGGCTGGAACGGACGCCCGGCCAGCGACGTCACGTCCCTTGGCGCGCGCTTCGGCTCCGTCGATGCGTGGAGCCAGGGCATTACCACCCGCGGCGTGCTCATCGATATCCCCCGCTTCCGCGGCGTCCCCTTCGTCGATGACGCGAACCCCGTCCGTGGCTGGGAAATCGACGCCGCCGCCGCGAAGCAGGGCGTGGCCATCGAACCCGGCGATGCCCTCATCGTGCATAGCGGCCGCCAGGCCTTCTACGAAGCGAACCCCGCCAGCGTCCCCGGCACCTCGCCGTCCCCGGGCCTGCACGTCGATGTCGCGCCCGTGTTGAAGACGCACGATGTCGCGCTCCTCGGCTGGGACATGATGGACGCGCGGCCTTCCGGCTACCCGGTTTTCGATGCGCGCGGCCTCTCCGTTCACGTTCTCGCGATCGTCTACATAGGCCTGCCCCTGCTCGATAACGCCCGCCTCGAACCCCTCGCGGCCGCCTGCGCCGAGGAGGGCCGCTATGACTTCCTCCTCACCGTGAACCCGCTCAATGTCCGCGGCGCCACCGGCTCGCCGGTCAATCCCATCGCCATCTTCTGAGACCGCATGAGCGCGTTCGCCGGGGCAACCCGCGAACGCGCTACACTTGCCGGCCATGGGCGAGCCCCCACCCCTGGCCGAAGCGCTTCTCTCGCGCCTCCACGAAAACTTCGCCGAGGCCTACCGCGTCATCGGCCGCAGCGTCCCCGGTGGCGCCGTCTGGGAATCCGAAGGCGCTACCGCTGTCGCAACAGGCGTGCCCCAGGCCGAATTCAACCGGCTCTTCGTCCTCCGGCCGCCCGCCGACCCCGAGGTCCTGCTCGACCATGCCTCCGAGTTCTTCGCGGCCGCCGGCGTGCCCTGGTGCATCATCGTGCCGCCGGAGGTCGCAGTCTCCTTCGCGAACGCCTCCGCCATCGAACCGGGCTCCCACATTGTGGGCATGGCGATGGCCGATCTCCGCATGCTCCCGCCGCGCCCCGGCACGACACTGTCCGTGCGGCCGGTCGAGACGCCCGAGGACGCCGTCACCTTTGTCGCGACGATGGCCGCGGGTTTCAGCACGCCGCGCAGCCTGTTCGACCTCTTTGGGCATCCCACGCTGCTCGGCAGGCCGGGCCTTACCCACTACCTCGGGTTCGTGGGTCCGAAGCCCGTCGCCACGGCCACGCTCGTTGCCAGCCACGGCGTCGCGGGGATTTTCAACGTCAGCACGCTCGCGTCCCGTCGCCGCCGGGGCTACGGAGAAACCATCACCTGGCACGCACTCCGGGAGGGCCTCGCGCAGGGCTGCTCCGCCGCGGGCCTCCAGGCCACACCCCTGGGCCACCCCATCTACCGCCGCATGGGCTTCCGCGGGTCGGTCGACTACCACAGCTGGTACCCGCTCGAATCGCTCATCGAGGAGGGCTTCGTCCCGCCGTCGATCGTCGCGACATAAGCGCCGTTCCCATCCGGGAATCCGCGCCGCTCCCGCATCGAATCCCGCCGGACGTAACGGGACCTCATCATCAATCCTGTGTGAACACCCCGCCCGGATCGTCATAACGGCCTGTCGCCCCATGCCCGTCCTCGCTACAGTCCGCGCGTTGGAGGCGGGGTGAAACGGTTAGCCGGTGGTGGCACGGCGATTCGCCGGGGCCCACCACGGTCGCCGCGATGCCCGCGGCGACTCGCGGATGCAACGCGGGGGCGAAGGTGCCATCTG
>JAYRRO010000180.1:0-2675 GCA_041910095.1 Dehalococcoidia bacterium | reverse complement strand
GGAGATGGGCAGCCGCTTCGCCCCCAGCTCATCCACCCCGAAGCGCTGGATGTGCACCCCGAGCGGCGCTCCGTCGATCACGGCCGCGACGCGCTCCACGCCGTTGCTGATGGCCGGCAGCCCTTCCGGGATGGCCCCGCGGCGTTCGAGTTCCGTGCGCGTGCGCTCCTGGTGCTCGACCAGCGTGGCGAGCGCGTTCTCGCCCTCCTCCTGGTCCTCGATGAGCAACTGCGCGCGCGGTGCGAGGTGATGGAGCGCGTCGCCCCGGTACAGCAGCGGCTCGAAGAAGCCCTCGTAATCGCTGCGCCCGCCACCGGCAAGGATTTCGAGCTGCTCCATCACCAGTTCGGCGCCGTCGCCGTTCGCATCGAGTGCCGCGAGCAGGCCGCCCGCGGCGGCCCGCGCCCCGTGCGTGCCGGTCGATGCCGGTGGGATGTGCACGCTCGGCATCCGCCGGACACTCCGTTGGGTCGCGATGTCGAGCACCCGGATGCTCTCGACTTCGTCGCCAAAGAACTCGATGCGGTACGACTGGTCATCGCCCGCGGGAAAGACGTCGACAATGCCGCCGCGGCGGGTCGCGGTACCGGGCCGGTCCGCGAGATGCGTGACCAGGTACCCGCTCGCCTCAAGCGCCGCCATGAGCGCGCCGGGGGGATGCGCTTCGCCCGTGCGCACGTCGAGCCCCGCGGCCTCCACTTCCGGGCCTGCCGTGTGCTCCGCGACACTGGCCCAGCTCGCGACCACCAGCGCGGCGCCTTCGCCCCGTAGCAGCGATAGCGCCCGCGCGCGTTCGACCGCCAGCAGCGGGTCATCGCGAACGAATTCGTACGGCAGCCGTTCGCGCTCGGGCAGCCGCGCGAGGGGGATGCCCCCGAGGAAGAGGCCGAGCTCCTCGGCCATGGCCCCGGCTCGCGCCGGGTTCGCGACCAGGAGCAGGGTCGGCCCGGGGTGGCGCGCGGCCAGGGCGGCCGCGACAGGTGCGCGGGCCTGCTCGGGCATGCCGATGCGCACCGGTTTCCCCTGCGCGGGCCGGTGGCTGTCAATCGTCTCCGAGAGCGGGCCAAGGATGCCCGCGACTTCGCCTGGCAGGGTGAATGCTCCTGCGTTGTCCGAGGGGACGAACCACCGTTCATCGTATCGCAAAGACCGTTTCGAGGATGTGAGACTGGGGCTCAGCGCCACCGCGTGGGCGTTGATACGCTGGATCCCTGTGGCGAACCCCGACAAACACGGTCACGACCACGACCGGGCGCCCGCCGGCGGGCTGGAGCGGCGCCTGCTGATCGGTCTCGCGCTGACGGGTGTCTTTGTCGTGCTTGAGGCGGCAACCGCCTGGTGGGCGGGTTCGCTCGCGCTTCTCTCGGATGCCGGCCACGCCCTCGCCGATTCCGCGGGCCTGGTGCTCGCGCTCGCGGCGGCGACCGCCGGTCGCCGACCCGCCGATACCCGCCGCACGTATGGCTACGCTCGCTTCGAAGTGCTGGCGGTGCCGGTGCACGTCACGCTACTCCTCGGCATCGCCGCCTACATCGTGTTCGAATCCGTGGGCCGTTTCGGCGAAGCCCACGCGATTGAGCCGGTGCCGGTGCTGGTGGTGGGTTTCGCTGGCCTCGCCGTGAACCTGCTGGTGGTAGGCCTGCTCCGCGCGCACAGCCACGACAATCTCAACGCGCGCGCCGCGACGCTCGAAGCGGGCGCCGATGCGCTTACCTCCGTCGCGGTGGTGGCATCCGCGGGGTTCATCGCACTCGGCGGCTGGCAGGGTACCGATACGGTCGCTGGCCTGCTCATCGTCGCCTTCATCGTGCCGCGCGCCTTCGTCCTCCTGCGGCAGGCCGCCGACATCCTCCTCGAAAGCGCACCTCCGGGCATCGACCCCGCCGAAATCGTAGCGGCTTCCCGGAGTGTTCCCGGCGTCATCGCGCTGCACGATGTCCACGTATGGTCGATCGCTCCCCGCTTCCCCGCGCTCAGCGCCCACGTCGAGGTGGCGGATGTGCACTGCACCGAGCACATCCTCACGGACCTGGCGGCGCTCTTTCGCGACCGCTGGGGCATCGGCCACGTAACGCTGCAGCCCGAAACCCGCGAACTGCACGAGGCTATCGGCTGCTGCCTCAGCCCGGACGCGAGCCTGATGCCCGCCCATGGCCATGGGCCCTGAGGCCTCGCCCATGAGCCGCGCCACTCTCTCCCGCAGGGCCTTCGTCGCCGGTGGCGCGAGCGCAGCGTTGTTGGCGTCCTGTGGCGGTGGCGTGGGCCAGACCGGCACGCGAAGGCGCGAGCCCGGGGACGATACCGCCGAGCCAACCGCGCCCGCTTCCATCGCTCCGCCTTCGGCAACCCCCCGGCGCCCCGGCGGGACGGCACGTGTGGTCGCTCCCGGGACGCTCGCCTTCGACACCTTCGACGCCCTGCGGGCTGGCGAACCGGGTGTGGCTGAAATCTTGGGCCGCACGCACTCCCGCGTCGTCGAGTGGGCCGAGTACGATCCCCTGCGCATCGGCGGCGACCTCGCGACGCGCTGGGAACAAGCCGATGCCGAGACCTGGCTGTTCCACCTGGACCCGCGGGCGCGCTGGCAACCCCGGGCCCCGCTCGATGGCCGCGCGGTGACGGCGAACGACATCGTCGCGCACCTCCGGCGGGCGATGGACCTCGCACGGACGGGC
>JAYRRO010000179.1:0-13954 GCA_041910095.1 Dehalococcoidia bacterium | reverse complement strand
TGGACGAGAACGAGGCCATCGCCCGCTTCGTCGACGACGGCGACAGCGTCTACGTGGGGTACACATCGGCCGCGTACGGGCTCTGCCAGGCCATCGTGCGGGCGGGGAAGCGGAACCTCGAAGCGATCGGCGGGTCCGTTGGGCCCCAGGGCACGTTCCTCTTCATGGATGGCTGTGCGAACCGGGTGCGCGCGGGATATGTGGCCGCGGCCCTCCGCCCGGGCGTCGTCCAGGACATGATGGCGGACGGGCGCCTGCGCTTCGAGGACTACAGCAACCAGGGCATCGCACTCATGCTGATGGCCGGCGCGCTCGGCATCCCGTTCATCCCCACGCGGTCGTTCCTCGGCACGGACTACCTGCGCCCGCAGTTTCGCGACCATGCCGGGGGCTTCCTTCGCGAAAGGAAGTGGGCAGTGATGGAGTCACCATTTGATGGCGAGAAGGTCGTGCTGCTGCCCGCGCTTCGGCCGGATGTCGCCGTGCTCCACGCACAACGCGCTGACGAAGAGGGGAACGTGCAGGTCTGGGGACACCTGGGCGACGCCCGCTGGGCGTACTGGGCGGCGCGGAAGGTAATCGTCTCGGCCGAGGAGATCGTGCCGCGGGACGTAATCGCCGCGGACCCCAACCGCACGGTGGTGCCGGGCTTGCGCGTGTCGGCGGTGGTGCACATGCCGTGGGGCGGACACCCGAGCAGCCTGGTGGGCTACTACGACTACGATTTCGCCTACCAGGCGCGAACGATGTCGCGGATGGGGCGGTCAATGGAGGAGTGGCGAACGTTCGCGGACGAATGGATCCACGGCGTGCGGGACCGCGCCGAGTACATGGAGCACTATCGCGCGGTGTTTGGCGATGACGCGTTGGAGGCCATTTCCGTGAACGCGGGGCCATCGCCGATCGCGCCCGTGCGCTACGGCTACAACACCACGCTGCGGTTTCGGATGTGAGCACGCCGGAGTACACACTCGCCGAGCTCATGTGCGTGACGGCCGCCCGGGCGTTCCCGGCAAAGGGCGTGGTCATGGCTGGCATGGGCCTGCCGATGCTCACCGCCACCCTGGCGAAAATGATGCACGCGCCGGGGATTGTCATTTGCACCGAGGTCGGGGCGTTCGACTGGCAGCCGGCCCCGGACGTATCCCGGGCGCCGGTGGGGATTCACGACATCAACCTCAACGACGGCTCAGCGATGGTCAGCGACATGGTGGATGCGCTGGGAACGCTGCTGATGGGAGGGAATGTCGACCTTGGTGTGCTGTCGGCGGCGCAGGTGGACCGTTTCGGCAACCTGAACACGCTGGTCCTCGGGGACTACCGCGACCCGGAGCGCCGGCTGGGCGGCACCGGCGGCAACACGGAAATCGCGTGCCTGGCGAAGCGCATCCTGACGATCATGCCGCAGGAGCGGCGGCGCTTCGTCGAGCGGGTCGATTTCAACACGAGCCCTGGGTACATCGACGGTCCGGGAGCACGCGGGCGCGCCGGGCTGCCGCCGCAGGGACCGAACACGGTCGTGAGCACGTTCGGAGTGTTCGGCTTCGATACGAGCGACGGCAGTGAAGGCAGCTGCGAGATGGTCCTCGAAGCGGTCTTCCCGAACATGGACCCTGATATCGTGCGCCTCGAGACGGGCTGGGCGCTGCGCGTGGCCGACGATGTCGCCGAAACTGAACCACCGGCGGCGGAGGAGCTCGCGCTCCTGCGCCGGCTCGACCCGTACCACTTCTACCTGACACCGGGGCGGTATTAACACGCGGAGGGCACCCATGCTGCTTGAGGACGATCCCCTGGCGACGCGCATCGGCGAGGCGCTGATGGCGCGCGGAGCGAAGGTCGCGGTATCGCAGACGACGGCCGGAGGGCTGATCTCGGCGCGCATGCTGAGCGTGGCCGGGGCCTCGCGCTGGTTCGAGAGCGCGATCGTGCCGTATTCGAGCCCGACGAAATTCGAGGCCCTTGGCATGGACCGCGAGATGGCCCGTGAGCACGGCGCCGTGAGCCCAATCTGGGTGGCGGCGACAGCGGAAGCGGTGAAGCGCATGACGGGCGTCGCCTACGCCGTCGCGGAGAGCGGCATCGCGGGCCCACAGGGCAGCCGGCGGTCGCCCAAGCCGGTGGGCTCCGTCTCGATCGCGGCCACGGGCCCGGCGGGCACGCGGTCAGAGGAGCGAGTGTTCCCGGGCACGCGGGTGCAGGTGATGGAGGCGATCACGGAGCGGGCGATGGAGCTCCTGCTCGAGGTAATCGAAGCGGACCCGGTCACTGCGGCATAGCGCGCACGGTGGAACCCGGGCGCGAGAAGGGGGCCTTGCGGCCCCCTACCCATCCATGCGCTGTGAAGCACCCGGTCTACGCGGATTCCTTGACCGAGATGTCGATTGCGAACTCGCCGAAGCTCACCACGAGCGGGACGACGAGCCGGGTGAGATTGAACGTGGCGATGCTGGCGCCGTGCCCGATGAGCAGCACGGGCGGCGACATGTCGGTGGAATAGCCGGTGCGCTCAAGGCCGATGCTGGCCTGACCGGTGATCATGTTCGCAAGCTCGGCGACGGCGCTCTGGGCCATAGCGTCGAACTCGGTCACCTCCTCGCCCATCATGCGGGAGGCGAACCCGCAGGCGGTCGCTTCGGACATGGTGTAGATCACCAGGCCGCCGAGGCCGCCGGTGATGGCGATGAGCGCCGAAACCTCGTTGCTCGTCTGGGGGGAGCGAACGCGGAAGAGCTGGCCCTTGGAGACCGTCTCGCCGCACTCCTGGGTGAGGACCCGGGCGGCGGCTTCGACGAAGGGAGCAATGAGCTCAAGCCGAATCCGGTCGGGGGCATCGGCGACCGCGTTAGCGGCTTCGGCGACAGTCACTTTCGCAAGCATCGATTCTCACTCTCCCTTCGAACCGCGAGGGGGGACCCTCGCCCACTCTGTAATGTTCGGGCCAGCCGGCGGCGGCTGAACCCCTCCGGGGTCACGCGATCTGCAGGGTGCGTCCCAGGTCGGAGGCATAGGCGCCGAAGTCATCGACGTCACTGGCGGTGATGGTGATGGTCTGGGGAATGACGCCCTGCTCTTCGAGGCGCATTGCGATCTCCCAGCGGGCCCAGGTCTTGAGGAGAAGGGTCTTTTCGACGGGCTGCATGCGGGCGCGCATCATTTGGCCGGCGATCTTGCGGTGGGCGTCCTGGGAGATCATCACGGTCGTCTGGGCCATGCCGTTTCGGCCGCCATCAACCTTGAAGACCAACCGGTGGAACCCCGGGGTTCCGTTCTTGATGTCGGAAGACATCAGGACTGCGCGAACGGGAACAGTGCTGCTCATGGACCGGCTTCCTCAAAGGGCTTTACCCAACCATCGTCGTCAACGATCCCTGAAACCTGTAGGGCGAGGCGCTTGCCCCGCGTTCCCGGAGACCCCGCGTAGCGTTCGCAATTCCCTACAAGCATCCTGAGTGGTTCATCGACGGTGCGGTCGAGAACCATCACGTCGCCGGGCCGCAGATTCGCGATATCGGTCGCGGCGACGACTGCCTTGCCGAGAATCGCCCGCAGCGGAACGGTCATCGGCATGAGCTGTTCCTGCTGGACGCGTGTGTTCTCGGCGAGGGGCCGGTTGGGGCGGTTGTCGAAGAGGCTCTGGCCGGTGAGCTTGGGCAGGATCTGTTCGAGCACCGTCAGCGGGAAGCAGAGGGAGACACCGCCGGCCTGTTCGGCGAAGCGGATTTCGTACCAGGCGGTGATGACGAACTCGTTCGGCGGGATGACGTGCATCACCTGCGGGCCGACGGCGAGCTCCGTGACGTCGGGCATGAGGTCGGCGACGCGCTGCCAGGGCTCCACAAGCGAGCGGGCGATGTCCATGCCGATATGCCGGATGAGCGCCGTCTCAATATCGGTGAGGTCGCGGTCGAGGGCGCGATTGTGGCGCTTGCCCTTGCCGCCGAGGAGGCGGTCGATGATGCCGAAGGCGACATCCATGCCGAAGGCGGCGACGGCGTACCCGGTGAGCGGGTTCATGTCGATCATGACGACGATGGCCTGGGTGCCGATCTGGGCGACGTATTCCTCATAGATCCCGCGTTCGAGGGCGCTCAGCCGGGATTCCACGGGCGAGCGCAGCCGGGCGGAGAAGGAAGCGGCCAGGGAACCGCCGACGCCCTGCTGGATGATCTGGAGGCCGCGAAGCTGCTCCTTGGAGAGCTTTTCGGGGTGGCGGAAGTCGTAGATCTTGACGCGGCGCCCGGCCTCCTTGCGGGTGGGGGCGGCGGCCGCGGCTTCATGCTCCGCGTTGCCCATCTCTGCGTTGAGGAGGGCGTCGATCTCGCGCTGGCTAAGGACGGCATTGTCGGCCATTAGGGAGCACTCTCTACTCATGGGTATCGGCCGGACATCCAGACCTTCCCCAGAGCGGGCGGCGAAAAATCCCTAGGGCGCACCCCGAGACGGGTCGCGTCCACCGGATTTGAGGGTGTGTGCCGATGGGGCCGCTGCCGATGCTCCTCGTAGCGTGAGTCACGTTCGTGGCGTGGCGCACCCAATTTGCCAACATTTCGCCGCAGGAGAACCTCGTATGGCCAGGCCCGGTGCATTCGCGACCGAAGACGAACAGGCCCCGTCCGCGGAAGAACACGTCGTCGTCTTCCGCCTTGGGCAGGAGTTCTATGCCCTCGACATCCAGGCGGTCCAGGAGATCGTCCGCATCCAGCCCACGACCTCGATTCCCGGCTCGGAGCCGTGGGTCGAGGGCATCACCAACCTGCGCGGCCGCGTCGTTCCCGTGATTGACCTCCGCCGCCGCTGCGGGGTGCAGGCGAGCGAACACACGAGCGATTCGCGCGTGGTGGTCGTGGGAGGGGCGACGGGCATGGTCGGTCTCATCGTCGATGCCGTGACCGAAGTGATGCGCATCCCGGTCGACCAGATCGAGGCGCCGGGCGCCATTGTCAGCGTTCCCCAAAACTCCTACCTGCGTGGGATCGCCAAGCTGGAAGACCGCCTCGTGTCCCTCATGGACCTCGACGGCGTCCTCCCGTCGCGGGAGATGGCTGAACGCGACGATTCCGGCCAGGCCGAATCCATCGCCCGCGCGGCCTGATGGCGCGTCCGACCACAAGCCAGGGAGTAGGCGGGATGGCCAAGGGACAACCACTGCAGTTCGACCTCGATGAGGACGACCTCAAACTCTTCACCGAGGAGGCTGACGAGCAGCTGGAGCTGCTGGACACGGCGCTCGTTCAGCTCGAAGGGGAGCCGGACGCGGAACTTGTGCAGCAGATCTTCCGCGCGGCGCACACCCTCAAGGGTTCTTCCGCGACGATCGGGCACAAGCGCATGGCCAGCCTGACGCATGCGATGGAGAGCGTCCTCGATGCCGTCCGCCAGAACCGGCTCGCGCCGGACTCCGACGTTGTCGATGTCCTGCTGGTGGCGCTCGATGCCCTGCGCGTGCTTGCCGCCGAGGTGACGACACGCGTGCATTCGGGCAAGGAACCGGCGGAGATCGAAGCGCGCCTGAAGGACATCCTCGATGGCAACGACGGCGGCGGTGCGGTTTCGCTGGCCACGGCGGCCACGCCCGCGTCGATGCCGCCGGCGATCGCGGAGACGCTGCTGGCGGAGTTGAACGCGGGCAACCAGGCGTTCCACGTCCATGTGACGATCGACGCATCGTGCGAACTCCCGGGGATCCGCTGCTACCAGGTACTGCAGGAGATCGAGGCCATCGGCGCGGTGCCCTGGACGGCGCCGGCCCGCGAGGCCATCGAATCCGGCAACGGCGAACACTCGCTCACAATGGCCGTCACCGGACTCATCGAAGAATCGCACGTGCGCGCGGCGCTCGACGCCGTCTCTGACATCGGGCCCGTGGCGGTCGTGCTCCTGAGCGTGGATGAGCTGGCGGCCGCGACGCCGGTGACGCCCCGGGCATCTGTGGCGAGCGAACGGCCGCGCTTGCGAGTCGTGGAGCCCGAGGCGGCCGCTCCCGTGAGCGACACGAAGGGCGGGAAGAAGGCTTCCCAGTCCGTTCGCATCGATGTCGAACGGCTCGATGGGCTGATGAACCTGGTCGGGGAACTCGTGATTGATCGCACCCGGCTACAGCAGATCCGCGAAGCCGCGAACCCGGTCCTGAAGGACGCCAATCTCCAGGAGCTGCTGCAGAACTTCGAGGAGACCACCTCGCACCTCACGCGCATCACGGACGAACTGCAGGAAGAGATCATGCGCAGCCGCATGCTGCCAGTGCGTTCGGTGCTCTCGCGCCTGCCGCGGCTTGTTCGCGACGTCTCGGCGAAGTGCGGCAAGAAGGTCGAACTCATTATGTCGGGCGAGGAGACCGAGCTCGATCGCTCCGTGATCGAGGAGATCTCCGACCCGCTGGTCCACATCCTGCGGAACGCCATCGACCATGGGCTGGAATCGCCCCAGGAACGGCGAGCAGCCGGCAAGCCCGACACGGGCACGGTCACCGTGACCGCATGGAACCAGGAGACGTACATCTACCTCTCCGTGAAGGACGACGGCAAGGGCATCGACACGGCCACGCTGCGAAACAAAGCAGTCGAGAAAGGCCTGATTTCGCGGGACGCCGCCGACGCGGCGAACGAGGAAGCGGCGGTGCAGTTCATCTTCCTGCCAGGGCTTTCGACGGCGAAGACGCTTTCGGATGTCTCGGGCCGGGGCGTGGGCATGGACATCGTGCGCACGAACATCGAGCGCGTGAACGGCAACGTCTCGGTGCGCAGCGAGCCCGGCAAGGGCAGCGAGTTCATCATCCAACTGCCGCTGACGCTCGCGACGACGAAGGCGCTGATGGTGATGGCCCAGCAAACCGTGTACGCCATGCCGCTCGTCTCGGTGACGGAGGCGCTACTGGAACGCGAAGCCGACATCCACTCCGTGAACGGCAACCGCACCCTGCGGCTGCGCGGAAAGCTCTTCCCGCTGATCGACCTGGCGCAGGCGCTGGGCGACGGGCCATCCACGGCGCCGGAAGGCGAACGGTTCGTGGTAGCGGCGCGGCACGGTTCGCGCCAGGTTGGTTTCCTGGTCGACCGGCTGCTGGGCGAACAGGACGTGGTGGTGAAGTCGCTCGGCGACCTCATCGGGAACCGGAAGGGGCTCACGGGGGCGACCATCCTCGGCGATGGCACCCTCGGGCTCATCATCGACATGCCGAGCCTGATTTCCGAACAGGCACTGTTCGCGGCCTAGGCGCCAACCGGGGAGGACACATGCTGGCACCGGCACAACGACAGATCACCGATGCACTATCGACCGTCGCGCGCGATGGAGCGGCACGGGCGGGCCGCGGACTGAGCGGGCTCATGGGGCAGGAGATCATCATCCATGTCCCGAACGTCCGGCTCGGCACCAAGTCCGACGCCTGCGACGCCGTGGGCGGCGAAGAGCAGGTGGTACTCGGCGCATACCTTTCGATGACGGGCGACATCTCAGGCCACGTGATGCTGCTCTTCCCGGAAAAGCGCGCGTTCGAGTGCGTGGACCTGATGTGCGGTCAGCCCATCGGGACGACGGTGGAGTCGGACGAGCTCTCGCTCTCGGCGATCGGCGAGTTGGCGAACATCGTAGGCTCGGCCTTCGTGAACGCCCTGGGCGATTACGCGCACCTGGTGCTGCACCCGACGCCACCCGTGTTGCTGAACGACATGGCGATCGCGCTGGTGCAGTCGGTCTATGCCGAGGTGATGGCCCAGTCCGGCGACATCCTGATGATCGACACGGTGTTCGAAGACCACTCGGGGGAGACGGCGGGGCTGCTCATCGTCGCGCCCGACCCGGAGTGCATCAACCTCCTGGTGAGGGAGGCGGCATGAGCACGCTCGTCAGCGACCAACGGCGCATCTCCGTGGGGATTGGCCAGATCGCGGTGAGCAACGACCCCAACGAGGTGCTCGTCGCCTACGGCCTCGGGTCCTGTGTTGGCGTGAGCTTCTACGACCCGGCAACGCGCTCGGGCGGGCTGTTGCACGTGCTGCTGCCGGACTCGGAGGGCCGTGCTTCGGATGGCAAGGAGCCGGCGCGCTACGCCGACTGGGGCGTGGCGGCGTTGCTTGGCGAACTCACGCGCCGGGGGGCATCGAAGGCCTCGCTGGTGATCAAGGTCGCCGGTGGGGCGGCCGTGCTCGGGCCGGCGAACGCCGAGAAATTCAAGATCGGCGCGAGAAATGCCGAAGCTATCAAGGAGCAGCTCAAGCGGCTTGGCCTGCGCGTGAGCGCCGAGGACCTCGGCGGCACCAAGGGCCGGACGATGGAGCTCCACATGGCGGCTGGCCGTACCTATGTGCGGACCGCGGCCTCGTCCCCGACCGAACTGTAGGAGACCAACATGGCAACAATTCTCGTCGTCGATGATGCCGCGTTCATGAGGATGCGGACCTCCAAGATCCTGACGGAGGCCGGGTACGACGTCGTCCAGGCCGAGAATGGCATGGACGCGATCGAGAAGTACCGCGCCAGGCGCCCCGACGCCGTGCTCATGGACATCACCATGCCGGAGATGGACGGCCTCACCGCGTTGCGCGAAATCAAGGCGATCGACCCCACCGCGCGCGTGGCGATGGTAACGGCCCTCGGCCAGCAGCAGATTGTCCTGGAAGCCGTGAAGAGCGGCGCCAAGGACTTCCTCGTGAAGCCGTGCGAAGGCGACCGCGTGCTCGCCGCCGTCAGCAAGCTCTGCGCCTGACCACTCCCCAGGAGGGCTCGTGATGGGTCAACCCGAGCTCCAGCCGAACAAGCAGATCCGCGTGCTCATCGCCGACGACTCGGCGTTCATGCGCCGCGCGCTACAGCGCCTGCTCGAGAGAGCGCCGGGCGTGGTCGTGGTCGACACGGCCTCGGATGGCGTCGAGGCCGTGCGCAAGGCGCTCGAGCTGCGCCCGGACGTGATCACGATGGACGTCGAGATGCCCCGCATGGATGGCATCCGCGCCGTCGAGGAGATCATGCACGTCGTGCCGACGCCCATCGTCATGGTGTCGACCCTGACGATGGAGGGCGCCGATACGGCCATTCGCGCGCTTGAGGCCGGCGCGGTCGAATGCGTCGGGAAGCCGGGCGCGCTGAGCGCAGAGCTGATCAACGTCGAGAACCAGCTGGCCGAGGCGGTGCTGCGCGCGAGCGAAGCGCGCGTACAGCAGCGCCGCCAACGGCTGCAGTTCGTGGGCCGGGACACGGCCCAGGTCACCGAGAAGAACCCGCGGGTGATCGTGATCTGCTCCTCGACGGGCGGGCCGCCGGCACTCAGCCAGGTCGTTCCGCGGCTGCCCGCGAACCTGGGCGCGGCCGTGATCGTGGTGCAACACATGCCGCCGGGCTTCACCTCGGCGCTCGCTCGCCGCCTCGACTCAATTTCGCCGCTGGCCGTGAGCGAAGCGGCGGAAGGCGACGCCGTCGCCGTCGGCCGCGTGCTCATCGCGCCGGGCGGATTCCATCTCACGGTCGGGGCCGACCACCGCGTGCACCTCAACGACGCGCCAACGCTCCACGGCGTCCGGCCGGCGGCAGACATCACGCTCGCGTCCATCGCGGCGGTATACGGCGGGAACGCGACCGTGGCCGTGCTCACGGGCATGGGCAAGGATGGAGCCGATGGCGCCGCGCGCGTCGAGGGCCTGGGCGGGACGATTCTCGTCCAGGACGAAGCGAGCTGCGTCGTGTACGGCATGCCCAAGAGCGCCAGGGAGCATACCCGCAACCCCCACGAGATCCCCCTCGACCACATGGCCGAAGCCCTGATTCGCGCCGTCGCCTAGGAGACGAACGATGTCCGAACCCCTGCCCGCAGCCGACGACCGCGAGTGGCTGGCCTTCCGCGCGACCCTGGAGAAGGCCATCGGCGTGCCCCTCGGCGCATACAAGGAGCCGCAGATGAAGCGGCGCCTCGCGGCCGTGATGGCGCGCCGCGGCGTCGCCGATTGGACCTCGTTCGCGGCTGCGATCAAGACACAGGCGCCCTTGCTCGACGAGGTTCGGGACACGCTGACGATCAACGTGAGCGAGTTCTTCCGGCAGCCGGAGCGTTTCGCCGACCTTCAGACCCGCATCTTCCCCGCGCTCCTGGCCCAGCGGAAGCAGCTCAAGATCTGGAGCGCGGGGTGTTCGATCGGCTGCGAGCCGTACACGCTCGCGATGATCCTCAACGAGATCGACCCGCGCGGAAACCACAGCATCCTCGCGACCGATGTCGACATGCCCATCCTTTCGCGCGCGAAAGACGGCAAGGGCTACCTCGCCTCGGAGGTGCGCTCGGTGCCGGCGCCCATGCTCAAGAAGTACTTCGCGGCCGAGGGCGACACGTACGCGGTGACGGATGCGGTGAAGCGCATGGTGACGTTCCGCCGGCACGACCTCCTGAAGGACGCCTACCCGTCCGACCTCGATGTGATCCTCTGCCGCAACGTGGTCATCTACTTCACCGAGGAGGCGAAGCAGCAGATCTACGCCGGCTTCACGGGCGCGCTCCGGCCGGGAGGGTACCTCTTCGTGGGGGGGAGTGAACTCATCTCGCGGTCACGCGACCTCGGACTCAAGACCGACGGGACGAGCCTCTACCACCGGGCGGCGTGAAGGCGCGGGAAGCAGGTCGCGCAGCCGGGCCGCCGCATACGCGCCCAGCGCGCAGACAACGCCCACGCCGAGGTCCAGTGCATAGTGTTCCGCGAGGTACACGAGGGCGGCGCCCATGACCAGGCTGTAGACCAGCAGCACACGGGCCAGCCGCGGCCGCGCGCCACGCGCCCAGAGGTACATCGCGAACGTCACGCCCATGTGGATCGAGGGCATCGCGGCAACGGAATTCGGTTCGCCCAGCGACGCGTAGAAGGACTGGTACGACTCGGAGTCCACGCGGCCACCGACGAAGTCCATCACGCGGTAGGCGCCATCGAGCGCGCCCTGTTGCCCCGCGAGCCACGGCGGCGTTGTCGGAGCGAGGAAGAAGAGCAGCAGGCCCAGGTACATCGTGCCCACGACGAGCACGGTGTAGCCGGCGAACTCCTCGCGGTGGCGCCAGAACACGTACACGGCAAGCGCGTGCGGGGCGAGAAAGAACGACCAGTGCACCTGCACAGCGAGCACGTCGAGGAAGCCCACCCTATCCGGGGAGAAGAATCGCGATTGCAGGACCGTCACGGGGTCGCGGCCGAAGAACAGCGCCTGGTCGACGTTGATCACGTACTGCGTCCGGATGGGGATGGCCGTTTCGTCGGCGAGGGCGCGCAGCAGCGTGTACACGAAGATGCCCGCGACGTAGGCGAACCACCACGAACGGTGGCGCCGCAGCACCAGTTCAGGAGCCCATGCCGCGAATGCGATGGCGACCAACGCCGGGCCGAGCCATGGATAGTCGCTCCAGAGCCGGGTGGCGACGCTGCCCGTCATCAGGAGGAGCGACACGGCCTGGATCGCGAGGTAGGCGCGCCCGTGGAGAAATCCCGATGGCGGCGGTTGGCTGGCCCGGGCCCTCGTCATCCCACCCAACGTATCGCCCGGGCAACGCTGACGGAAGGTGGCGAATATGCGATCCTTACCGTGGTGATGCGCCCGCCCGGTGGGAAGAGCCTGTAATGCGACGCTTCGTGGTCGGACTCGCGCTGACGGCGCTTTCGGTTGGCCTGCTGGTGAAGCTCATCGCCTGGCAGACCGTCTGGGGCGTGCTGCAGGCGGCGGATGAACGCCTGATCGTGCTCGCGATCCTCTGCCTGGTGCTTTCGCTGGTCGCGAAGACGGCACGGTGGCGTCTCCTGCTCCCGGATGACTCACCCATCGCGACGCGGCGCCTGTACCGCATCCTTCACATCTCGTTCCTGCTGAACAACGTGCTGCCGGCTCGCCTGGGAGATGTCGCGCGGATCGCGTTGACCTCGCGGCAACCGGGCCTTCGTTTCGGCAGCGTGCTCTCGTCGCTGCTGACCGAGCGGGTGACCGACACGGTGACGCTGCTGGCGTGCTTCGTCGCTATCAGCCCGTTCCTGCCGGTACCGGCGACCTACGAACCGTGGCTGCGCGCGGCCTGGACGGTGCTGGCCGCGGTCGTGGTCATCACCGTCGCCGGGTATTTCCTGCGCGACCTCGTACGCCGCTCGGTGTTCGAACGCGTGCGGCTGCCGCTGCCCGGCGCGGTCCGCGCGGAGACGGCCTCCTTCCGCGATGGCCTGCGGCTGCTCTTCGCGCGGCGGCACATGCTGCTCATCTGGGGGTGGTCGGCGGGGGCGTGGGCGGGCGCGTTCGCGATCAACTGGTTCCTGATGGCGGCATTGCATATCCACACGCCGATGGCCGTCGCGGTCCTGCTGACCTGCACGACGAACCTGGCGATGCTGCTGCCGTCGTCGCCCGGGTATGTGGGAGTCTTCCATGCGGCGGCGACGCTCACGCTCATGCCGTTCCATGTCGACCCGAGCGCGGCGCTCAGCTTCGCGATCCTCGCACACCTGGTGAACGTGCTCCCGGTGAGCATTCTCGGGGCGCTGTTCCTGCTGCTCGGCCGCGAATCGATCTCGTTCGACCTGCGCCGCGCCCGTGCGGCGAATGATGCCGGTTCACCGGGCGTGGGCTAGTTCGCCTCGGTCGCTTTTTCGAGGAACGGTTTGACGGCGACGGCGAGCGCGCGGTGCTCGGCCTTCTGCAGCTTTGGGTCGATGGCGAGCACTTCAGAGGCGAGGTGCCGCGCCTGTAGGAGGATGTCACGGTCCGTCAGCCGGGCGACGCGGAGCATGGAGTTTGCGCCGCTCTGCACGCGGCCCCACGCCTCGCCTTCGCCGCGCATGGCAAGATCGACCTCGGCGAGCTTGAAGCCGTCGGTGGTATCGACCATCGCCTGGAGGCGTTCGCGCGCGTCCGGGCCGGGGTCGTCCTCGGTGCTGAAAAGGAGGCAGTAGCTCTGCTTCGCAGAACGGCCGACGCGCCCGCGGAACTGGTGGAGCTGGCTGAGCCCGAACCGTTCGGCGCCCTCGATGACGATCACCGTGGCGTTCGGTACATCGATGCCGACCTCGATCACGCTGGTGGAGACCAGTACGTCCGCCTCGTGGCGCCCGAAGCGTTCCATGACATCGTCCTTCACCCGGCCGGGCATGCGTCCGTGGAGCAGCTCCAGGCGGTAGCGCTTCAGGGGACCGGTGCGGAGACGCTCGAACTCCTCCTCCGCCGAACGCACATCGAGCGATTCCGACTCCTCGACGAGCGGGCAGATGACGAAGGCCTGCTCTCCGGCCTCGAGCCGCTCGCGGATGACGTCGTACGCCTCCTCGCGCTCGTGGGGCTGGACCCACACCGTCTTCACCGGCTTGCGGCCGGGCGGCATCTCGGAGATGGTCGAGACTTCGAGGTCGCCGTAGACGGTGAGGGCGAGGGTGCGCGGAATCGGGGTCGCGGTCATGACCAGCAGGTGAGGGTTGAGGCCTTTCTGGCGGAGCTTCACACGCTGCATGACGCCGAAGCGGTGCTGCTCGTCGACCACGGCCATCGCCAGCCGCGGAATGGCGACATCGGCCTCGAGGAGCGCGTGGGTGCCGATGATGATGTCGGCGCCGCCGTGGGCCGCGTCGGCGCGGATCTGCGCCTTCTGAGCAGGCGTCAGCGAGCCGGTGAGGAGCAGCACGCGCAGGGAGCGCCCAAGCCATGGGGGCATGAACACGCCATCCAGGGCACTTACGTCGCCGCCACCGAGAAGCTTCGCGAACGAGCGGTAGTGCTGGTCGGCGAGGATTTCCGTCGGCGCCATGAGGACGGCCTGCATGCCCGAGTGTACGGCCGCGAGCATCGCCCCGAAGGCGACGACCGTCTTGCCCGAGCCAACGTCCCCCTGGAGCAGGCGAAGCATCGGCGCCGGGCCCCGGATGTCGTCGAGGATGTCGTCCAGGCACTCCCGCTGGGTCCTGGTCAGGCGGAAGGGGAGCGATTCGAGGAACGGAGCCAGCCGCGGCCCCAG
>JAYRRO010000178.1:0-4915 GCA_041910095.1 Dehalococcoidia bacterium | reverse complement strand
GCCTGCTCGTGGGGTCAGCGCTGGCGCTGGCGTGGCCGGCGGCCGGGCCCCGCGCGCGAAACCGCCGTACGGGACTCGCGCTCGATGCCGTGGCGCTGGCGCTGCTGGTCGCGCTCGCGGCCGCCGCCGCCTTCGTGGGCGAAGGCGACGCGGCCCTTTATCGCGGCGGCTTCGCCCTCACCGCCCTCGCGACAGCCGCCCTGGTCGCCATCCTGCTCCATCCCTCGGGGCGATGGTCGGCGAGCGTGCTCGGCTGGCGGCCGCTCCGCTGGCTCGGCCTGCGCTCCTATAGCGTGTACCTCTGGCACTGGCCCGTGATCATGCTCACCCGCCCGCGCGCCGACATCGACCTCGCGGCCGTGCCGCTGGCCGTGCTCCGCATCGCGCTCACCCTCGCGCTCGCCGAAGCCTCGTACCGGTGGGTCGAAACGCCCTTCCGGCATGGGCTGGCCGGGCGGCTATGGCGAACCGCCCGCCAGGGCCACCCCCAAGCGCGGCTGCGGACGGCCGCCATGGGATTCGCCACCGCAGCTTCGCTGGCCGTGCTCGTCGCCGTGGCGATCGGCGCACACCCGGCGGCGCCGCCCGCATCGCTTTCGAAGAGCCACATCCGCGCGGTCTACGCCGCCGAACCATCACCATCGCCCACCCTCGAGCCCGCGAGCACGCCCACGCTTGCGCCGGAGCCTTCGCCCACGGAAGCACCCGAGGCCACGGCAGCCCCCGCGACGGAGACCCCCACCCCGGCGCCAACCCCGATCCCCGTCGCGACCGAGCCCCCCACGCCGCCGCCGCCACCGCCACCCACGCCCACCCCGACGGAACGCCCCCCGCGCGCGCCCGCACCCGTGAGCGCCCTCGGCGATAGCGTCATGCTCGGGGCGGCGGCCGCTTTGCCCGGCGTGCTGGGCACGGTCGAAGTCGATGCCGCCATCTCACGGCAGACGGCACAGGGCATCGCCGTCCTGCGCGAATGGGAGGCGAGCGGGTCGCTCGGGCCGATCCTGGTCGTGCAGCTCGGGAACAACGGCACCATCACCGCCGGGCAGTTCGACCAGGTGATGGCGATCGCCGGCAGCCGCCGCGTCGTCTGGGTGAACGTCTTCGTCGACCGCCCGTGGGAAGCCGGGAACAACGAAGTGATCGCCGCCGGCGTCGCGCGGTACGGCAACGCCCGCCTCGCCGACTGGCACAGCGAAGCAGCGAACGGCGACGGCTGGTTCATCGCCGATGGCATCCACCTCACCTGGCGGGGCGCCGAAGCCTACGCGGCGATCATCGCGAGGGCTGTCGCCTGAGTGCTGAGTCCTGAGTGCTGAGTGCTGAGCGGGATCAGCCCCGGCGCGAGCCGTCTCCGCCGCCGGCTAATGAATACGGTGCGAGCGGTATTTGAGCCGGGCATGGGGCGCATGCAGCCGCCGGGTTGCGGACTCAGCACTCAGCACTCAGGACTCAGCACTTCCTAGCGCGCGAGCGCGAGCACCACCTTCAGCCCTTCGGCCAGCTCCAGCGCGTCCGTGTTCAGGACCAGGTCGTAGTGGGTGGGGAGTTCGTGTTCGAGGCCGTAGAAGCGCTTGAGGAAGTCCGCGCGGGCTTCGTCCGAGGCCTCGACGGCGCGGGCAGCCTCCTCGAGCGCGCCACCCTGCTCGCGCATTACCCGCAGCGCGCGCACCTCCGCCGGCGCGGTCACGAGCACGCGCAGGAGGCCCGGGGTGCCCGCGAGGGGGATGGCCGCGCCGTGCGCGACGATCACCACGAACTGCATCGCCGCCGTCTCGCGGATGACCTCCGTGATCAGCGCCTCGTAGCCGCTCGCCGCGAGGTCGGTGGCGCCGTGACCGTGGGTGCGCTTCGCGCCGGCGCCGGGCAACCCGGCGAGGATGCGCTGCACCAGCCCCGGCCGGTCCTCCGCCCTCGCCACTTCGCCCGGCGCGACCCCCGCGACGGCAGCCGCTCGGTCGATGATCTCGGCGTCGACATAGCGGAAGCCGAGGGCGTCGGCGACGGCCTCCCCCAGCTCCTCGCCCCCGGCGCCGAGCGTGCGGGCGATGGTGATGACGGTCGCGGCCATGGGCGGACTCCGGGGAGAGGGTGCCGCGCAGTATAGGGAGTTCCCAGCGATCAGGCCCCAGTTCCCAGTGAGGCAACCCCGGGATCGATCCCCTGGCAACCGGGACCTGGGAACTGGGAACTGGGGACCCCTACGCGTCCTGCCGCGAGAAGCCGCGCGCCGCGATCGCGAGGGGCGCGGCCGTCCAGGCGAGGATCGCCGCCAGCAGCAGCGACCGGCTGACGCCCGTGCCCAGGCGGTCCGTGAGGTACGCCCCGAGCGGGCCCAGGACATCGAGGTCGCGTTCGATGCTCATGATCGCGAGCAGGCGCGTGGCCTCGGCCGGGTTCAGGAGCGCCACCGCCACCAGCGTCCGGCCCGAGGGCGAAACCGCCAGCGCGAAGCCGATCGCGCCAAGGTCATAGGCCAGCACGAGCACGAACCAGAGCACCACCGCCAGCCCCAGCGCCTTCACGCGGCTCCCCGCGAACACCGAGACGAGGATGCCCAGGCTCAGCATCGCGCTCGCGAGCACGCCCGAAAGCAGCACGAAGAGCAGGTAGTGCCCGATATCCGAGAGCGGGCTGAAGAGCATCATGAAGAGGCCCGCGATGCCGAAGCCCGCGGCGATCGCGCCCCAGACGGCCAGCGTCAGCCCGATGTACTTGCCAATGAGCACCTGCACCGGCGTCACCGGCTGGCTGAGAAGCGTGGCCAGCGTGCCCCGGTCCCGTTCGCCCGCGATGGCGCCCGCCCCGAGCACCAGCGCGAGCAGCGGCACGAGCAGCAGGCAGAGGTTGATGAGCCCGGCCGTCGTGCGGTTGAAGCCCTGTTCGCCGATGCCGCCCGAATCGGCCTGCACGTGCGACAGGATCATCGCCACCACGGCGAAAGTCGCCGCGAACACCACGAGCCAGCCGCTCGCCACCGCGTCGCGCAGCTCCTTGCGCGCGATCGTCATCACCGCGTTCATGAAAGCCCTCCCCGCACCGACTGCAGGTGCATGACGGCGGCATCGACCGATGCCTCTTCCACCCGGAAGTCGAGGATGCCGATGCCCGCCGCCACGAGCGCCTCGACGACGTGCGCCTTGTCGGTGGCGGCGCAGTTCACCACAACCCAGTCGCCCGTGCGGGCGATGGCGCCGGCCATGGGCATGCGCTCGAGCAGCGTCACCGCTTCGGGGCTGTGCCCGTTGAGCCGCAGGAAGAGCTTGCTGCCCGCCGCCCCGGAGGCCGCGAGCCCCGTCGCCGGTCCCGAATACACCGTCTTCCCCTGGTCGAGCACGAGCGCGTGGTCGGCCACGTAGGGCACGTCCTCGAGCCAGTGCGTCGAAAGCAAGATCGCCTTGCCCGCCGCGCGCTGCTCCGAAACCAGGCGGCGAAGGTCGAGCCGGGCGCTCACATCGAGGCCGGCGGCGGGCTCATCGAGCACCAGCACCGGCGGGTCCGAAAGCTGCGCGATGGCGAGCGCGAGCCGCTGGCGCATGCCGCCCGAAAGCGCGCCCGCCTTCTTGCCCACGTGGCCGGCCAGCCCGGCCGTCTCCACGGCGGCGTGCGCGCGTTCGGCGGGCAGGCGGCGAAGAGTGGCGTAGAAGCGCGCCGTTTCGCCCACCGTGAGGTCCGAATGGAAGGCCGGGTCCTGCGGGACATAGCCCACCATCTCCCGCGCCCGCTTCGGTTCCTTCGCGACATCGGCGCCATTGATCGTGATCGATCCCTCGAAGCGGATGAGGCCGATCACGGACTTGATGAGCGTGCTCTTGCCCGCCCCGTTCGCCCCGATCACCGCCGTCACCGAACCGGGTGCGATGGAAAGCGAAGCGCCATCGAGGACGGTCGTCTTACCGTAGCGCTTGGTCACGTTCGTCGCGGTTAGCATCGTCAGGCCCCCCTTCCAAAGCCGATGCGAGCATAGCCCAGGCCCGCCGCCGGGATCGCCGTCAGCGCCAGCAAGGCCAGCACCACCACCAGGCTGCTCGATTCCGAAGGCGAAGCGAGCCGCACCGTCGGCTTCATCAGCGGCGCCCGGTCGACCACCGTGGGAGCATACTTGTAGGCCGGGAACCAGCGCGCGGCGAGGTCCACCGCCGTCTGCGCGGGCGTGAACGAATACGCCTTGAGCGATTCATCGCGCTGCACAAGCTCGCTGAAGGCCGAGCGGTAGCGGTATTCGATGTCGCCCGTGCCATCACCATTGGCATCGTAACCGCGATAGTCGTCCCAGTAGTTGCCGCGGCCGTCGACCTGCCACTTGTTGTGATGTTCGAGGCTGCCGCCCTTGGTATCGACCTGGCGAAGGTTCCCCGTGAAGGTATTGCCGCTGAACTCCGCGCCCACCGTCGTCGAAAGGAAGAGCGCGATATCGTTGTAGCCGATGAGGTTATCGCGCAGCCGCACGAATGCCCCCGGCGTGATGGGCGCACCCTCCATCGTGAGACCGAGGCGGTTGTGGTGGATCTGGTTATTCACAAGCTCGACGTTGTCCACATCCTTGAAAAGCACGCCGTAGCCCGAAGCGATCGAGCGGTTGTGCGAAAACTCGTTCCCTTCGAAATAGAGGTCCTTCGAATACATGATCGAACCACCCGTGAGATTGTTCCAAAAGCGGTTGTCGATCATCCGGTTGTCATCCGCATACATGAAGTGGATGCCGTATCGAAGGTCCGTGACCAGGTTCCGTTCGATCTCGTTGTGATGCGAGAAGTTGATGAACACGCCATCCTTCGCGAACGAGATCATGTTGTCGCTGAGGATGTTGTCGTTCGTGTAGTAGAGGTAGAGGGCGTGGCCGCGGCGCTCCGCCGGGAACTCCAGCACGCTCTGCACATCGTTGAAGCGGACGGTGTGGCCGTCGCTCTCCTGG
>JAYRRO010000177.1:0-6619 GCA_041910095.1 Dehalococcoidia bacterium | reverse complement strand
GAAGGCGATGGGGAGGCGTGATGCCTGTTCGCGGCAAAGGCGGCGAAGGTCGCGGCTGCTGATGCCGCCGGGGAAGCCGAGGTAGTTGTGATTCACCTGGTGATAGCTGGAGCGGCCGCCGCCTTCATCGAGGACGAGGACCCCGCGGTTGAAGCGGGCGAGCTGGATGGCGGCGGCGAGGCCGGCGGGCCCACCCCCGAGAACGAGCGCATCGTAGACAAGGTCCGAGGGCATGGAGGAAGCATGCGCCGCCGGGCGCTACGGGAGCGTGAAAGCGGTTCGCTGTTCGATAAGAGCTGTTCGCGTTCCCCGGCGCGCGCGTGGGCGGCGCCGGTGGGCGATCGCCGAGGCCGGCGGCGCGCTACGAGCCCGCTGCTTCTCGAAAGGCCATCAGGAGGACCTGTTCGAGCTGCGCGCGGGCATCGGAGGCACGATCGATGACGCGGCCGATCCGCAACCCCCAGTAGAAGGCGAAGAGGGCGCGCGCGAAGGCCGCGGTGTCGATATCGGGGGGGAGGCCGCCGACCGCCTGCGCGGCGCTCAAGCGCGCCTCGACATCCCCGATGATGCGGTCGTTTTCGGCCTGGAGGGCGGCGAGGCCGGCGATATCGTTGTTACGGGCGAGTTCGACCACGAATTCCAGGTGGAGGATGGTATCGGGGCGCGAGCTGGCGCCATCGAGCCCTTCGACGGCGTTGCGCGTGAATTCGATCGCGGCGGCGACGGGGTCGGAGCCGGGCGCGCCCGCCTGCCAGTTGCCGATGACGTCCTCGGCGTTGGCATCGAAGCAGGCGGCGATAAGCCGCTCCTTGTTGGGGAAGTAGCGGTAGATGGCGCCCGGGGTGAGCCCTGCCTCGCCGGCGATTTCGATCATCGTGGTGGTTTGCGTGCCTTTGCGGCTAAAGGCACGGCGGGCCGCCTCCAGGATCGCGCTACGGCGCGCCTCCAGGTAGGCCTCGGGGACTTTCGGCACGGGCTCCTCCGCGTGGACGTTGGAACCAATATAGCTGTTAGCCAACAGCTGTTGGCTATTGGCGGGGGGTCTGGCGGCTGGCGGCTGGCGGCTATCGGCTGTGGGCCACAGGTGCGTGCCGGGACGCTAACAGCTAATAGCTCGCTGGCCTCCTGGCCAGCAATGCCGCCACGCCCTCTCGGAAGTCCGGTTCGCGCATCATCCGTTCGAGGGCCGCTTCGCTTTCGCGGACGGCGGTGGCGGCGTCCTGGTGGAGGCCGGCGTAGACGGCGCGTTTCGAATCGGCCATGGAGGCGGGCGAGACGTGGTGGGCGAGGTCGCGCGCGTAGGCGTGCACGTCGTCGAGCAGGCTGCCCGGTTCGCACACGCGGTTGACGAGGCCCATGGCGGCGGCTTCCTCGGCGAGCACGACGCGGCTCGAAAGCAGCAGGTCGTTCGCGTGCGTGAGGCCCACGATGCGCGGCAGCAGCCACGCGAGGCCGTATTCGGCGGGCAGCCCGAGCTTCCCGTGCGCGGTCGTGAGTTTCGCGCCCCCGGCGGCGAAGCGGAGGTCGGCGAAGCAGGCGAGCACGAGGCCGACGCCGGTGGCGGGTCCATTGATGGCCGCGATCACGGGCTTCGTGAGGCCGAAATGGTAGGCGAAGGTGGCATCGAACTCGGGCCGCACGCCGTAGCCCGGGGTGGGCACCTCGCCGCGCAGGCCGCTGTCGTAGCCGCCCTTCTCGATGTGCCCCTCGAGTGCCTGCGAATCGGCGCCGGCGCAGAAGCCGCGGCCCGCGCCCGTCACCACGACCACACGCACGCCGGGGTCGCCTTCGGCCCGTTCCAGCAGCCAGCGGTACTCGGTGTGCATGCGGCCGGTCCAGGCGTTCAGGCGGTGGGGACGGTTAAGCGTAATGGTGGCGACGCGCTCGCGAACGCCCCACGCGGTGGCTTTGAGCTCCATGGTCCCATCCTACGCGGCCCACCGGCCCCGCGCGGGCCAGCTGGCCCTCCCGTAGGATGTGCGGCGCATGGACGCTGAACAGCACATTCGGCAGTGGCGGGCGGCCGGCCTCATCGACGAAACGACGGCCGCGCGAATCGCCGCGTACGAACGCGATCACGCCCCGGCGAAGGCCGCCGCCGCGGCGGGCGAGCGGCCCGGCGCGCTGGAGGCGCTGCTCTACCTGGGGCTGGCAGCGGCCGCGGCGGGCATTGTCGTGCTCGTGGCGATGCAGTGGAGCGAGCTGCGGCCGTGGTCGCGGCTGGCGGTGGCGGGGGTGCCCTGCCTGCTCGCGCTCCTGGCGGGCGCGGCGATGCTGCGCTCCGAGGAAGGCGGCATCCGCCGCGCGGGCACCGTGGCCTGGTTCGTCGCGGCCGTACTCACGGCGGTCACCCTCGCCGTCGGGGCGGAGGAGTATGGCCCCGGCTTCGAGGACGCCGAACCCATGGTGCTGCTGGCCGTGGCCTCCGGGACGGTGGCGATGGCGGCGGTGCTGTGGCTGCTTTCGCCCTCGCACCCGCAGGTGCTGGCCATGGGCGGCAGCCTCTTCTTCCTGGGCACGGCCGTGGGGAACTGGCCGGATGAGTACAGCGTCGGGCTGTTCGGCTTCACGCTGATGCTGTTCGGCGCGGCCGGGGTCGCGCTGGCGGAGGCCGGCTGGCTCGCGCCGCGGGTCTCGGCGCGGTTCGTCTTCGCGATGCTCGCCGTCATGGGGCCGTTCATCTTCGGCATCGAATCGGACGCCGCCCCGGTGCAGCTGGTGATCGTTGTTGTGGGCGCGGTGCTGGCCGCGCTGAGCGTGTGGCGGGCGGCGTTCGTGTACATGGGCGTGGGCGTGGGCGCGATCTTCGTCGGGCTCGTGACGTTCTTCTTCCGGCAGTTCGCGCCCGAGCTGGGTGCGCCCGTGGCGCTGATCCTCACGGGCGCGCTGCTCATCGCGGCGGTGCTCGTGCTCGCGCAGGCGCGGCGGCTGCTACGCGCGCGGAGGGCCGCGGCGTGAAGGAGCGCGCCTACGTCGTCGGCGTGATCGCGGGCCTGGGAGCGCTCGTGGTGCTGGCCGTGGTGGTGCTCCAGTACGGTCGGTTCGACCCTTCGCCGCCTTCGCTCCAGGAGCACCCGAACGCGAGCATCCCGGGCAAGATCGCGTGGTGGGACAAGGACGGGTGCATCGTGGTGGGCGAGGCATCGGGGGCGAGCCGCAAGCAGGTGTACTGCCCGGGCGGCCCCTACGGCGGCAGCGCCCCCCTCACCTGGCAGGATGCGAACACCGTTTCGTACCTCGAGTACGCGGGGCCGTCGCCGCAGCGCGTTGCCGTGAATGTCACCACCGGGCAGGACTCCCGCGGGGCGCCGGTCAGCCCGGACAAATCCATCGCGCCCTACGAATCGGTGGCGCCCGATGGCACGACGGCGCTCGTGGATGAGGATGGCAGCGTGTGGGTCACGGAGAGCGGGCAGCGCCACAAGGTGTACGACTTCAGCGTGCCGGAGCATCACACCCCGGGCGTGGTCACGTGGTCGCCCGACAGCCGCTGGATGGTGCTGACCTACAACCGGCCGCGCGGGGAGTACGACCGCTTCGAGATCTGGCTGCTCGCGCGCGACGGCAGCGCGGCGGGGACGCTCACGGATCACGCAAGGGGGTACGGCGGCGTGGCCTGGTGGATCGATGGCGTGGGCGGGTGGCCGAAGGAGCGCTAACCCTCGACGATCGTGTCCTCGAGCGAGGGGCCGGCCGTTTTCGGGCGCTTGAAGACGTAGAGGAGCTGGGCCGAGGTATGGCCCTGGAGGACGGAGACGAGCTCCCAGCCCTGGGCGCCGAGCTCATCGAGGGTGGTCTTGGAAGCGGGCGAATCGACGAGGATGGAGGCGTATTCCCAGAGCGTCATGCGGCGCCCTCCGTGCGAGGTGGTGCAACCAGTTTCGGGCGCGGCGGGCTAACGCGCGCAGGTCAGCGGTACAATACGTGCATGGCCGCCCGGCAGCGCATGACCGTCGAAGCGTACCTGGCGCTCCCCGAGGAGAAGCCATACATCGAGTATGTCGATGGGGAGGCCGTGGCGAAGCCGATGCCGAACGATGACCACGGGGAGCTCGCCAGCCTGCTGAACTACTACCTGACGGCGTTCCGGATCGCGAACGGTGGGCACGTCGCCTCGGAGGGGCGGGTGCATTTCGCAACGCCGGGCCGCGACGAGTTCCGGCTCCCGGACGTGGCGTACTGGGCCCCCGGGCGGCCGTTCCGGGGCGCGCTCGCGATGCTCCCGCCGACGCTCGCGGTGGAAGTCCGTTCGCCGGGCGACACCATCGCCGAGCAGCGCGCGAAGTGCCGCTTCTATCGCAACCAGGGCGTCGAAGTGTGCTGGCTCGTCGACCCGGGCACGCGGACGGTGGAGGTCTTCGAGGACGGCCGCGAGGGTGTGGTCGTGGGCGCGGGCGGGGTGCTCGGTTCGGCGCGCCTGCCGGGGCTGGGGATCGACGTCGATGCGCTGTTCGCGGTGATCGGCCGCTGATGGCGCGGGCCAGGCTGCCCCTCTCCGAGGAAGCGTTCCATCCCCGGGAGTTCATCGCCGGCGAATTGCGGCCCCGGGGCATGACGCAGCGCGAACTGGCGCGACAGATAGGCCGCCCCTACCACGCCATCAACGAGATCTTCCGCGGCCGCAAGGCCCTTGCCGCCGAGACCGCGCTCGCGCGGGTTTTTCGAACCGCGAGCGGAGACGTGGGTGGCGCTCCAGGCCCGGTACGAGCTGACGGTAGCCCCGGCGCGGGAAGCGGGCGCGGCGGAGGAACGTCCGGCGGCATCCTGAGCGTTGACTCCCGGCAGGCCCCCGCGCGGCCGCCGTTGGCGGGTGCGGTACACTGCGGGCATGACGACGACGGCGCCCTCCCTCATCCGTGAACGTGCCGCCGCGGCCCGCGCCGCCGCGCGCCGCCTCGCCACGCTTTCGACCGCGCAGCGCAATGCCGCCCTCCTGCGCATCGCCGAGCTCCTCGAATCCGACCAGGACGCCGTGCTCGCCGCCAACGAACGCGACCTGCGCGCGGCCGCCGGGAACGGGCTCGATGCCTACTACATCGATCGCCTCACGCTGAGCCCCGCGCGCCTCGCGCAGATCGCGGGGGATACCCGCACGGTCGCCGCGCTGCCGGACCCGGTGGGCGAAGTCTTCGACGCGCGCACGCTGCCGAACGGGCTGCAGATAGCGCGGCGCAGGGTGCCACTGGGTGTCGTCGCCACCATCTATGAATCGCGTCCGAACGTGACCATCGATATCGCCGCGCTCTGCCTGAAGAGCGGCAACGCCTCGCTGCTGCGAGGAGGCAAGGAGGCGCGTCACAGCAACGCCGCTCTCGGTGAGCTCGTGCAGCGCGCGCTCGCGGGGACGGAGGTGCCGCCGGACGCCGTGCAGGTGGTCGCCGACCCGGACCGCGCCCTCGTGGATGACCTTCTCAAGGCGCACGACCTGGTCGACCTCGTGGTGCCGCGCGGCGGTTCGCAGCTGATCGAATACGTGCGCATGAACGCGACCATGCCGGTGGTCGCCCACGGGGACGCGGTGGTGCAGATCTACGTCGATGAGGACGTGGACCTCGACCTCGCCGAGACGGTGGTGCACAACGCGAAGACGCGCCGCTACAGCATCTGCAACGCCGTGGACACGCTGCTCGTGCACCGCGCCGTGGCGCCGGCCTTCCTGGACCGCATGGCGGCGAAGTGGGGAGCGACGGTGACGTTCATCGCCGATGCGCGCGCGGCGGAGCTGCTTTCCACGGCGCGCCACCCCGGCCTTGCCGTGGAGCCCGCGACCGAGGCGGCGTGGAAGACGGAGCACCTCGCGATGCGCGTGGGCGTGCGCGTGGTCGATTCGATGGACGAGGCGATCGCCCACATCGAGACGTATGGCAGCCACCACAGCGACGCCATCCTCAGCGACAGCTATACGAATAGCATGCGCTTCCTCGACGAGGTGGATTCCGCTGCGGTGTACGTGAACGCGAGCACGCAGTTCACCGACGGCGCGCAGTTCGGGCTCGGCGCGGAAGTGGGCATTTCGACCCAGAAGATGCACGCCCGGGGGCCCATGGGCCTGCGCGAACTGACCAGCTATAAGTGGATCATCATGGGAAGGGGGCAGGTCCGGCCGCTGTGATTGAATTCGAACGAGAATCCCGAACGCCGCACTCCGAAGCGTACATGCTGCTGGAGGACGGGGGCATCATCGGCCGGGTGGATATCCACTACCAGGGCGCGAATGTCCATGCCACCCTCTGCACCACCGCCGACGCGAACGAGGAGCGCATCCAGGAGCTGATCGACGCCATCGATGAGCGCCTCGTGATGACAGCCGACCCATACCGCGAGGACTTCATCGTGAGCGTCTGGCGGGGCAGCCCCGCGGGCGTCTACAGCGATAGCGACACGGACGACGACGACGACGACACCTTCAATATCGGCGACCTGGGGAGGAACTAGGCGGGCGGCATGAGCATGCGGAAGACGGTCGCGGCGGCGCCTTCGGGGCGGCCGGTGGTCCCACCGTTGGAAAACGGGGACCGCCTGACGCGGCGCGAGTTTCACGAACGGTACCTGCAGCACCCGGAGATCAAGAAGGCGGAGCTGGTCGAAGGGGTCGTCCACATGCCATCACCCACGCGTG
>JAYRRO010000176.1:0-3108 GCA_041910095.1 Dehalococcoidia bacterium | reverse complement strand
TCGCGGAAGCTGCAGGCCTGGCGCGTGCAGCCGCCGGTGAAGTCCTTGGGGTAGAAATAAAGGACGACAGGCTGCTTGCCGCGAACATCCGAGAGGCGGAATGTCGAGCCATCGTCCAGTTCGCCGGCGATCTCGGGTGCGGGGTCTCCCACGCGTAGCATTCGTCGCCTCCCCCTTAGTAGTTTGACGGCACCCGGGCGGTGTCCATTGGTTGTCGAAGTATTGTCCATGGTACATGCCCGCCGCCCGGGTGAGCGTGCGCACCGGCCGGCATCGAACGACCGGCGTTACACCGGGGACCAGGTTGACCCGGCGCAGCCCCTGCGAACTGACAACCGGGAACTGGGAACTACCCGGCACCCGGCACTCCATACGTCAGGCGAGGGTGATGAGGAGGATGCCCGAGGCCAGGAGCGTGGCCCCGGCCGCAACCTGCCAGCTGAGCCCTTCGCCCAGGAAGACGGCGGCGAAGATGATCGTGAGCACGACCGAGAGCTTGTCCACGGGCGCGACCTGAGAGGCCCTGCCCAATTGCAGCGCGCGGAAGTAGAAGAGCCACGACGCGCCCGTGGCGATGCCGCTGAGGACGAGAAAGAGGAGCGTGTGGCCGCTGATGCGCCCGAGTTCCTTCTGGCTCCCGGTGGCGAAGACGATGCCCCAGGCGAAGGCGAGGATGACGACCGTGCGGATCGCCGTCGCCAGGTTCGAGTTCACGTCCTTGACGCCGATCTTCGCGAGGATGGCCGTCGCCGCGGCGGCCGCCGCCGAGAGGAGCGCGAACACCAGCCAGCTCATGGCGGGAGTATGGGAGGGGGAGAGGAAGGAGAAAAGAGGAAAGAGGAAAGGGCGCGAGGTTCGCGGTTCGAGGCTCAAGCCGGGGGCAACCCCGGGCTACGCATGCTCGCCACTCGGGCCGGCCCCGGTCTCCTTTTCTCCTTCCTCTTTTCTCTTCTCTCTCACTGCGGCGAGGCTGAAGGCGGCGACGATCGCCATCACGGAGGCGCCCATGATGACGAGCGTGGCACGTTCGCCCGCGGCATCGGCGAAGATGCCGATCGGCCAGGCGAGCACGCTCGAGGCCGCGAAAGCGAGGAATGTCAGCGAGATCACGCGGCCGAAATAGGCCTGTTCGGTCATGTGCGAAACGAGCGCGCCGTTCAGGGTCTGGAAGCCGCCGCTGCCGATACCGATGCCGAACATGCCCACGAGGAGGATGCCGAAGCCGGGTGCGAAGCCGCTGCCCGCGAGCGACATGCCAAAGAGCAGCGTCATCACGGTATAGACGCGGCGTGCGCGGGGGCTATCGGCCAGCGAGGCGACGTACAGGCTCGCGCCGAGGCCGCCGAGCGCGCTCACGCCGAGCAGCAGCGTCATGCTCCCCGCGCTCCGCCCGAGTTCGTTCTCGAGCAGCCCCGGCAGCACCGTCACATACGAAAAGCCGGCCATGATCACGAGCACGTAGGAGAGGATGAGCGTGCGAATGGGCGGGTGGTCGCGCACGTAGGCGAAGCCGACGAGCACATCGCCGAGGACGCTGCGGCCCTGCGCCCCGGCCGGCGGCGCCCCGCGCGGCAGCGAAATCGTCGCCGCCACCGTGCCGACGTAGAGCACGCCCATGGCCATGTACGCCCCGGCCGTGCCCAGGCGGTCGACGGCGAGGAGCGCGGCGGCGAGCAGCGGCCCGATGATGCGCGAGGCGTTCCCCGCGACCTGGCTCAGCGCCACGGCGTTCCCGCGCTTCGCCGTATCCACCAGTTCGACCATGAACGACTGGCGCGACGGCCCCAGGAACGAAAACGACGACCCGATGACGAACGACCCGGCCGCCAGCAGCGGCACGCGGATGGCATCGGTGGCGACGAGGAAGGCGAGCACGAAGAAGCAGGTCATGATCACGGACTGGCAGACGAGGATGACGAGCTTCTTGGAGAGGCGGTCCGCGAAGGCGCCGCCGAAGGGGCCGAGCATGAGCTGGGCGATGCCCTGGGCGAACACCACGAAGCCCACCGCGCGGTTGTTGCCGCTCAGGTCGAAGGCGACGATGCCCTGTACGACGGTCGACATAAAGAATGCGATGAATGCGAAGAGCGTGCCAAACCAGAGCACCGTGAAATTGCGGCTCTGGAACGCGCCGAACGTTGCTTCCATGCGGCCGGGCATCGCCTGACTCTACACGTCCGGGGCGTTGCGAAATCGCGGCGGAGGACGGGGATGCGAAAGGCCCCGGCGGCGTGCCGGGGCCCATGCGGGAAGAGGGGTGGGGCCGCGGTCACGCGGCCGCCGTTTCGGGGGTGAGCTCCGGCGGGGAGGCGCTGGTGTCGCTCGCGCTCAGCCGGAACTGGCCGACCGCGCGGGAGAGGGCATCGGAGAGTTCGCGCATCTGCCGGGCGGTGTGCGAAAGCTCCCGGGACTGGCTGGCGAGGCCGTCGCTGGAGGCCGAGACCTCCTCGGCGGAGGCGGAGGTTTCCTCGCTCATGGCGCTGACCTGGAGGATGGCCTCGGTCACCTTGCCGGTGCCATCGGCCATTTCGCCGGCGCTGGAGGCGGACTGGCGGGCGATGCTTGCCATCTCGTCGCCAGCTTCGACGATGCGGGCGGCGCCATCCCCGAGGCTCTGCACCTCGGTCGCGATCGACTGCATCTGTTCGGCTGATTGCGCAACGGAGGCGAGGATGGTTTCGAGCGCGTCGCCGGCTCGCGCGGTGATTTCGCGCCCCTCGGCGACATCCTCGACGCCGGCTTTCATGGCGGTGACGGCTTCGCGGGTGCCCTGCTGCACCTTGGCGATGAGGTCCGCGATCTCCTTCGTCGCGCCGGAGGAGCGTTCGGCCAGGTGGCGGACGTTTTCGGCGACGACGGCGAAGCCGCGGCCCTGCTCGCCGGCGCGGGCGGCCTCGATCGCGGCGTTGAGGGCGAGGAGGTTCGTCTGGCTGGCGATCTCGTCGATCGTGCGGACGATGTCGCCGATCTGGTTGCCGTACTCGCCGAGCTGGTTGATGGTCTCGGAGGCGCGGCTGACGGCGGTGGCGATGGATTCCATCGAGGTGACGGCCTGGTGCACGGCGGCCTGGCCCTGGACGGCGGCCGCGCGGCTGGCTTCGGCGCTGC
>JAYRRO010000175.1:0-2414 GCA_041910095.1 Dehalococcoidia bacterium | reverse complement strand
CTGCCGCACGGTTCGCGCCCTCCCGCTCTTCAGCGACCAGCTCGGCCTCACCGGCCGGGCCGACCTGGTGGAGTTCTGGCCGCTCCCCGGCGGCGGCGAAGAGCCACGGCCCGTCGATTACAAGCGGGGACGAAAGGCCGCCTGGGAGAACGACCGCGTCCAGGCCCTCTGCCTCGAGGAGATGCTCGGCACGACCGTTCACCAGGGCAGCATCTACCATGCACTCACCCGCCGGCGCACCCGCATCGATATCACCCCGGGTCTCCGGCGGACCACACTCGAGACGGTCGGCAGGGTTCGCGACCTCCTCGCGTCGGCCGAGATCTCCCCACCCGTATACCGCGCGCGCTGCCACGGCTGCTCACTGGAACCGGTCTGCCTCCCCCGGCAAAGCGGGCAAGCCGATCGCCTCACCCACTACCTGCGCGGCCTCTTTCATCCGAAATCTGAACCATGAGCGGGCGTGTGCGCGCGAACACCCTCTTCGTTACCGCCGATGGCGCGGTCCTGCGCGCCCGCAACCTCACCCTCCAGGTCGTGGTCGAAGGCCGCGTCGCCGTGCAGGTGCCGCTGCACCATCTCCATAGCGTCGCCCTCTTCGGCACCGCGCTTGTGACCTCGGCCGCGCTCGCCCGGTGCGCCGAGGCGGGCATCTCCGTCACCTTTCTCAATGGCCATGGCCGGCTCCAGGCACGTGTGGATGCGCCCCTCAGCGGCAACGTCCTCCTTCGCCGTGAACAGTACCGCCTCGCCGATAACGACCGCTGGTGCCTGGCCGTGGCTCGTTCCTTCGTCGCCGGCAAGCTGAACAACGAACGCAACCTGCTTCTGCATGCCGCGCGCGATGCCGCCGAGGGGAGCCTCGCCCGTTCGTACCTGCGCGAAACCGCCGAGATGGTCCGGGTGCGCATCCTCGGCGCCGGGTCGGCGCAGAATGCCGATGAGCTTCGCGGGCAGGAAGGGCTCGGCACCCGCGCCTACTTCAGCGCCTTCACCCATATCATCCGCGCCGCTGCGTTTCGCATGCGCGCCCGGACACGGCGCCCCCCGCGCGACCCGCTCAACGCCATGCTCTCCTTCGCTTACGCCCTTGTCACGAACGACTGTGTCGCCGCGCTCACCGCCGCCGGGCTCGACCCGAGTGTGGGCTTCCTGCATCGCGACCGTCCCGGGCGGCCCGGGCTCGCCCTCGACCTCATGGAGGAGTTCCGCCCGCTGCTAGCCGACCGCGCCGTGCTCGCCCTCGTGAACCGCCGCCAGGTGAGCGAAGACGACTTCGAACGCACCGAAGGCGGCGGCGTCCTCCTCTCCGCGAGCGGACGCAAAGCCGTGATCGAGGGGTACCACGCACGCCGCTCGGAAGAGGCCGTCCACCCGCTCCTCGGCGAACGTTCGCCGCTCGGCGAATTCCCGTTCATCCAGGCCAGGCTGCTCGCGCGGCACGTTCGCGGAGACCTGCCCGCCTATCCACCCGTGGTGCTGCGCTGATGCTCGTCATCGTCGCCTACGACGTGAACACCGAGACGGAGGCCGGCAAACGCCGCCTGCGGCGGGTTGCGAAGGTGTGCGAACGGTACGGCCAACGCGTCCAGAAGTCCGTATTCGAATGCAATATCGGCGAGACGCAGGTCGTCCGGCTCCGGTCCCACCTGCTCGACGAAATCGACATCCGCCGCGACAACCTCCGGATCTACTTCGTGTGCGAAGCGGACCGCAAGAAGACCGAGCAGTACGGGCAGGGCCGGATATGGGACTTCGAGGGCCCGCTCGTGCTGTAGCGCGAACGCTGATCGGCGGCGCGCCACGATGGAGGTTCGCGCGGCGCACCGGCCGTGACTCAGATTCAGGACAAGGGCCGGGAGAGCGGATCAAGGGCCGTTCAGCCGGCGAACGTTCACAATCGGGACTGGCGAAGAGCGCCAAACCCCCTCATACTTCAGCATCTCCGGCCCCCCGGGGCCGGAGCGGATTGAAACGTCGTCGTCCGCGAGCCCATTGCCAGACCCATGGTGCATCTCCGGCCCCCCGGGGCCGGAGCGGATTGAAACGATTCGGTCCAGCCGCCGTAGGGCAGGCCGTCGGTGGCATCTCCGGCCCCCCGGGGCCGGAGCGGATTGAAACGAGGTTCGCGTCGATCGACCGCCACGCGCGCGCGCCCGCATCTCCGGCCCCCCGGGGCCGGAGCGGATTGAAACCGGCGCGGTCGTGGGTGAAGACGTTGCTGGCGCGGCGGGTTTCGCCGCAGAGGCAACGGCCGATCGCGACGGGGCCGTTCGGCTCTTCGAAGCGGAAGCAGTGCACGTGCCCGGCCTTCACGAGGCCCCCCCGGCGGCGGCCAGGCGCTCGGCCTCCGCGGCGTGCGAGGACATCAGCTCGCGCACGATGTCCGCCTCCTGGGCGATGCTCCCGAGGAG
>JAYRRO010000174.1:0-11376 GCA_041910095.1 Dehalococcoidia bacterium | reverse complement strand
GGCGCGCGCAGCAGCTACGGCGGCGGCGCCCGCGGCGGCGGTTCTCCCGGCGGCGGCGGCGCCGGCGGAGGATATCCCAGCGACCCCGACGACCTGCCGTTCGAATAGCAGGCCGCACCCGCCGCGCACGCGGCATACACCCCGGCGCGCATCGCGCGCACACCCATCGGGAAGGAACTCAACCATGTCCAACGAAGAACGATCCCCTCGCGAAGACCGGCCCGAGCGCCCGGAACGCCCCGAAGGCGGCGCGCCCTCGGGTGACCGGCCCGCGCGCCCGCCGCGCCGCTTCGGCGGCCGCCGCAAGGTCTGCCGCTTCTGCGCCGACCACATCCCCGGCGTCGATTACAAGGAAGTCGGCCGCCTGCGCATGTACATCAGCGAGCGGGGCAAGATCGAACCCCGCCGCAAGACGGGCGCCTGCCTGAAGCACCAGCGCCTGATCGCCACGGCCGTCAAGCGCGCGCGGCACCTCGCGCTCCTGCCCTACACGCTGGAGCATGTGCGCGTCACGGGCGTTTTCCCGACCCGCGGCTAATATCTTCCTGAGCACCAAAGGGGGGCGGCTCCGCCCCCCGGGACGGTTACGACATGGCACGCCGAATTGAACGCACGACCGGGCTCCCCCGCCCGCGGCCGAAAGAGCGGCGCGGAAGCGCGCCCACCTTCGCTGGCATCACCTGGACGGACCGCCGCCGCGACCTCGGCATCCTCGGCGCCGCCCTCTTCCTCGCTTTCCTCGTCGGCGGCCTGCTGCTCTACCAGTTCTACGACAACACCGTCCTTCAGCCCCGCACCACGGTGCTCAAGGTCGGCGACCAGAAGTTCTCCCTGAGCTACTACACCGACCGCCTCCTCCCCTTCATCCAGGAGAACCAGCAGTCGAACACCTCGACGGCGCTGCTCGAGGAGGCGCTCCTCGCCAAGCTCGAGGAGGAAGGGCTGACCATCCTCGTGGGCCGCGATAGCGGCATCCAGGTCACGAACGAGGAGATCACCGCCGCGATCGCCGCCGAGTTCGGCGTGCCCCCGGGCGGCAGCGGCAGCCAGTTCGATTCGCTCTATCGCGATCGGCTCAAGACCACCGGCATGTCCGATTCGCACTACCGCCGCATGACCGAGGCCTCCGAGGTGAGCAAGCGGCTGCGCGAGAAGATCAAGACCGACCTCGGCAACAGTGGCGAGCAGGTGACCATGCGCGTCGTGCTCCAGGATTCGCAGGCGAACGCCGACAAAATCCTGGCCCGCGCCAAAGCCGGCGAGGACTTCGGAACCCTCGCGCAGACTGAATCGCTCGACCTCACGACGCGGCAGGAGGACGGCCTCCTTCCGCGCGAATCCCCGGAGCTGCTCCCGGAGTCCGTGAAGGCCGCCATCGCCGGCAAGAACCCCGGCGACATCGTCGGGCCCGTGCAGGTCGAGGCGAACTGGTGGGTGATCCGCGTCGAAAAGCGCGAGACCGCCGACTACAGCGTCGCCCAGAAGGACCAGCTCTCGCAGGCCCGGTTCGATGAGGCAATCAAGGCCAAGCGCGCCCAGGTCCACATCGACCGCAGCCTCGATGCCGGCGACCTCAAGTGGGCCGAGAAGCACGTCAGCTGATGGGCGCGAAGGAAGAGATCGGCGTCGGCCTCATCGGCCTCGGGGTCGTCGGCGGGGGAGTCGCCAACGCCCTCCTCGAACGGCGTGACTACTTCGCCCGGCAGGTGGGCGCACCGCTGGTGGTGCGCCGCGCCGCCGTGCGTGACCTCTCCAAGCCGCGCAGCGTCGAACTGCCCGCGGGCGTGCTCACGAACGATGTCCGGCAGGTGCTGGAAGACCCGGCGATCGACATCGTGGTCGAAGTCATCGGCGGCGAAGAGCCCGCCGGCGGCTTCATCCGGGCGGCGCTGGCGGCGGGCAAGCACGTCGTCACCGCGAACAAGGAGCTGATCGCCAAGGCGGGGCCGGAGCTGCTGGCCGATGCCCACGCGCGCGGCCTCGATATCCTCTTCGAAGCGAGCGTGGGCGGCGGCATCCCGCTGATCGCGCCGCTGCGCCGCGACCTGCTCGCGAACCGCATCGACTCCATCCGCGCGATCATCAACGGCACCACCAACTACATCCTCACGAGCATGGCGCGCGAAGGCGCCGCCGCCGAGGCGCTCAGCAGCCAGGGCATCGAGCCGCCCGCCCGCGGCGGCTACCGCGAGGCGCTCGCTGCCGCCCAGGAGCTGGGCTACGCCGAACCCGACCCGACGAACGACGTCGAAGGGTTCGATGCCGCCTACAAGCTCGCGATCATGGCGAGCCTCGGCTTCCGCACCCGCGTGCGCCCCTCGGACATCGCCATCGAGGGCATCACGAAGCTCACTCCGCAGGACTTCCGCTACGCCTCCGAGCTGGGCTACGTGATCAAGCTGCTCGCCATCGCCGAACGGCGGGGCGGGGGCATCCTGGCGCGCGTCGCGCCCGCCTTCCTGCCCCAGTCCGAGCCGCTCGCGAAAGTCGATGGCGTCTACAACGGCGTCCAGATCAACGGCGACCTCACCGGCACGGTGCTCTTCATGGGGCGAGGCGCCGGAGCGGAACCGACCTCTTCCGCCGTCGTCGCGGACCTGCTCGATCTCGCGCATTCGCTCGTGGCGGGCGCCCGCGAACGGAAGTACTGGGGCCCGGAGGGCGATACGCCCGTGCTCGAGCTCGAGCAGCTGGAGACGCGCTACTACCTGCGTGTCACCGTCAGCGATTCCCCCGGCGTGCTCGCGCAGATTGCGCGCGCGCTCGGCGACCACGGCGTGAGCATCGCGGCGGTGAACCAGAAGGAGGCCGATGCCGGCGCCCGCACGGCCGAGCTCGTGATCATGACGCACCGCGCCCGCGAAGGGGCGATGCGCTCGGCCTGCGCCGAGATCGCGGCGCTGCCCGTCGTGCAGGCGGTGAGCAGCTTCCTCCGCGTGGAGGGCTGAGGTGGCCGGCGAGCAGCAGGTCCAGGCCATCGGCGAAATCCTCACCTGGCTCGAACAGCAGCTGCGTGAGGCGCGCGAGGACCAGGCCCGCGATGCCGCCTACCTCGAACAGCTCCGCCGCGAGGTCTACGAACTCTCGGACGCCGTCGAAAAGAACGAACGCTCCGTCCGTGAAATCGACCCCAAGCTGCTGCCCTTCAAGGGCCTCCCCGAGAAGATCCGCTCGCTCGATGAATCCACCGAGCACCTTCGCTACCAGATCTCGTCGAACAAGGCGGAGATCGACAACGCCGTCCGCCTCCTGCGTGCCGAGGCGGAATCGGACCGCATGGAGCGCGGCGAGGCGTTCAAGCGCATCGAGGCGGCGACGTCCCAGCTCGGCCTGCTGACCGCCGACATTTCGCAGCTGCAGGCCCAGGCATCGCAGGTGTCGCAGGTCGCGCAATCGATCCTCGAACGCCAGCGCGAGGTCGAGGCGCGCGTCGAGCAGTTCGGTCTTCGCCTCGACCGTTCGATCGAAGTCCACAAAGACCTGGAGGAGCGCGTCCGGCACTCCGTCTTCGCGGACCAGGACGAGCGTTTCGATGTCGTGTTCGAAAGGCTCCAGGTCGTCGGCGAAATGGTGAAGCGCAACGAAGAGATGATCCGCGCGGCCACGCGCGAACAGACGCTGCGCGAGGAAGTGCTCGAACAGATCGCCGTCTGGCGCGACGAGCACGCGCGGATCGACGGGCGCATCGCGCTGCTCGAAGAGGCCACCGACAAGCTCGTCGGCCAGCTCGACAAGATGCACGGCGAGATCGCGCTCCTCGAAGGGCGCCATTCGGGCCTCGGCGAACGCGTGGCGGGCATTCGCGGCGATATCGCGGAAGTCGTGGACCACGTCCGCGAGGAGTTCGCCAAGTACAACACGATGATGGAAAAGCAGCGGCGGAAGCAGATCCAGGTCCTGGAGCAGGAGCTGCGCGAAATGAAATTCCATGCCTTCCGCCCGCCGGAGGAACCATGACCACCCCGCCGCCGCCGCGAGGCGTGCTCCACCACTGGGGCAGCGTCCTGCCGATCGGCCCCGAGACGCCGCGCATCAGCCTCGGCGAAGGCGATACGCCGCTCGTGCGCTCGGCCCACCTCGAACGGCTCACGGGCCTCGATGAGCTCTGGTTCAAGCTCGAGATGTGCAACCCCACGGGCAGCTTCAAAGATCGCGGCATGGTCGTCGCGGTCGCGAAGGCAGTCGAAGGTGGGGCGAAGGCGATCATGTGCGCGAGCACCGGCAACACGAGCGCGAGCGCGGCCGCCTATGCCGCCCACTGCGGCATCGAAAGCTTCGTGCTCGTGCCCGGCGGCAAAGTCGCGGCGGGCAAGCTCGCGCAGGCCATCGCCTTCGGCACGAAGATCATCGAGGTCGATGGCAACTTCGATGAAGCGCTCACCGCCGCCCGCGCGCTCACGGATCGCCATCCCATCGCGCTCGTGAACTCCGTGAACCCGCACCGCATCCAGGGCCAGAAAACGGCCGCCTACGAAGTCTGCGAAGCGCTCGGCGATGCGCCGGATGTCCTCGCCATCCCCGTCGGCAACGCGGGCAACATCACGGCCTACTGGAAGGGCTTCGGCGAATGCGCCGAGACAGGCCGCGCGACGCTCCACCCGAAGATGTACGGCTTCCAGGCGGCCGGCGCTGCGCCGCTCGTGAGCGGGCGGCCGGTGCAGCACCCGGAGACGGTGGCGAGCGCCATCCGCATCGGCAACCCCGCCAGCTGGACGGGCGCGACCTCGGCCCGCGACGAAAGCGGCGGGCTCATCGAAGCCGTCACCGACGAGGAGATCCTCGAGGCCTACCGGCTGCTCGCGAACAGGGAAGGGCTCTTCTGCGAACCCGCGAGCGCGGCGAGCGTGGCTGGCCTGCTGAAGCTGGCACGCGCCGGGCGCATCGCCGGCGGCCGCGCCGTCGCCATCCTCACGGGCAACGGCCTGAAAGACCCGGACACCGCGGTCCGCACCTACACCGCCGATGTCACCAAAGCCGCCGCCACCCTCGAAGGCGTGGAGCGCGCGCTGGGGCTGTAGGGGGGCAAGAGGGAGCCGGAGGCCGCTACTCGTACGCTTCCTTGATCAACTCCACGGCTGCCCACCTGGCCGGATGGCCCATGCGTGCGTTCTCCAGGATACCGAGTGACTCCAATGTGGCGAGCGCCGCTCGCGCTGTGGGGTCGGTGCATCGCGCGTGGTGAGCCACGTCTGAAGCGGTCACGATGACCTTCTGCATGATCAGGTCAACGGCCGCAAGCGGTGCCTGGGAGCGAGATTGTTTCAGGACGCGTTCGCGATACCGCTCCTGGAGGTTGATAATCCGTTCGATTCGGGCGACCGCGGCGACGGCAGTCTCAGCCACAGCCTGTAAGAAAAAACGCACCCATGCTTCCCAGTGGCCAAAGCAGCTTACCTCGTAGAGCCGAAGGAAGTATTCGTCTCGATGCGTCTCGAGGAAGTCACTGAGATACAACAATGGGCGGTCCAGGACTCCGTGCGCGAGGAGCATTAGCGGTATCAGAAGCCGCCCCAGCCGACCGTTGCCGTCCTCGAATGGGTGGATGGTTTCGAACTGGTAGTGCGCAAGAGCGGCCGCGACCAGAGGCGGCCAGGGGCGAGGTTGGACCATAAACGCGACGAGGCTCTCAACCGCCTCGGTGAGGAGGACCGGCGGGGGTGGCACGAAGCGAGCAGTAGATGGGTTGTCTCCCGCCGAACCGATCGCCACTTGACGCGCTCGAAATTCTCCCGGGTGCTTGTCGCTCCCGCGTGTGTCTTCCAGAAGCCGGTGGTGCAGACTCCGGAGAAGGTGAGGGGAGATCGGGCGTCCAGCCTGCAACCAATCGACGCCCATCGTCAGCGCATCGAGATACCGCCGCACCTCCAGGCTGTCGAGCAGCGCAGCACGCCCGCTGGGCCGCTCCCCAGCTTCGTGGCGGATCACGTCGGCGATGAGTACGTACGTACCCTCAATGCGCGCGCTCTTGACCGCCTCCCGGGTCATCAATGGTCGCTGTATGAGAAAGTCGTTCGGGAATGCACGAGCGTACCCCAGCAACACGCCCACGGCGCGCTCGGCGCGCGCTAGCTGGCCGGCCAGTTCGGGCGACACTGCAAACTCGGGCGGAAGTGCCGTGGGCACGAACGCGTGGCCGCCGGGGATCGGAACCAGTGAGCCCGGGAACGATGCGCCAAAGTCGCTTGGGGTCATCGAGTTAAAGAGAATAGCCTATTCCTTTAAAACTTGTCCATCGCTTCATGGAACTTTTAAACGGCTAACCCCGGTGATCTTTTCCCCTCCCCGACCCTCCCCTACCCCCGCCGGCGGGCGGCGGCGCTGGCGAGCGCGAGGGAGGCGGCGGAGAAGGCGGCCATGAACGCGAGCGAGCGAAGGAGGTGCGTGCCGGGGAGGTCCGTCACCGTCGCGCGCATGGCGTCGGCGGCGTAGGTGGGGGGGAGCGCGAGGGCGGCCTGCCTCAGCAGCCACGGCAGCTGCTCCCGCGGCATCAGCACGGGCGCGAAGAACAGGACGTAGAAGATTATCAGTTGCGTGAGGGCGTTCGTCAGCTGCTGGTGCGGCGAGACAATCGCCATAGCCACGCCCAGGCCGGCCAGCGAAAGCACCGCCAGCGGCACCGCCGCCAACAGCCACGGGCTCATTTCGAGCGCGAAGCCGTAGTTCCACGCTCCCAGCACGAGCGCGAACAGCACCGCCGGGAGCGAAAGCAACGCCACGAACGTCACCTGCGCGAGGAGGTACGCCTCGCGGTGGATGGGCAGCGTGAAGAAGTAGTCGAGGCGGCCCTCGGCTTTCGCCTGCGAAAGCCCCTGGGGCAACCCCACCAGCCCGATGGTCACGATCATCTGCGTCGCCGCCCCGGTCGTGAGGAAGAGGGCTGTCTCGCGGCTGATGTCGGGCACCAGGTAGCCGAAGCCGAGCACCAGCCCGAAGGCGAAGGCGATGTTCACCATGCTCAGGAACCACGTCTGTTCGCGGTACATCCGCACCGTGAGCGTGAACATGTCGGCGAACTGGCGGGCGAAGGTCGTCATGCGGCGCTGCCCGCCGCTTCGCCACGGACCGAGGCGGCGTAAATGTCGTCCAGCGTCGGTGGCCCGATGCGGAAGTCGAGGATCGTGCCCGCTTCGCGCAGCGCCTGGATCCATGCGCTCGCCGCGGCCAGGTCGCGATGGTCCAGGAGGTAGCTGCCGGGGTTCGCGGCATCGGCGTGCAACGCGGGATGCGGCGTGATCGCGCCCGCGGCTGTGATCTCCACGCGCAGGTGGTCCGAAACGAGGGTGCGCAGCGCCGCCGGGGTGCCTTCGCGGACGATGCGGCCGTGGTCGATGATGGCGAAGCGGCCGATGACGCGCTCCGCCTCGGCGAGGTTGTGGGTGACGAGGAGGACGCTGGCGCCATCGCGCGCGAGCTCGGCGATGGACCCCCAGAGGAGGGCGCGCCGCACCGGGTCGACGTCGTTCGTCGGCTCGTCGAGCACGAGCATGCGCGAACCACCGGCGACGGTGCAGGCGAACCCCGCCAGCCGCCGCACGCCGCCGGAGGCCGCCGCGAGCGGGGTCGTTCGGAACGCGCCGAGGTCGAGCCGTTCGATCCAGTGTTCGGTCGCGCGGCGGGCTTCGGCGCCGGGGAGGCCGCGCAGCTTCGCGATGCCGAGGATCAGCTCATCGACGTGGACCTGGTCCATGAGGAACTGGCCCTGCGGGAGGAAGCCGATCGCCTGGCGCGCGTAGCCGGGATTGGCGACGATGTCGCGGCCGTTGAGGCGGATGCTGCCCGAGGTGGGCCGCAGCAGGCCCAGGACCTGCCGCACGAGCGTCGTCTTGCCCGCGCCGTTGGGCCCCAGCAGCCCATACACTTCGCCCGGCTCGACCGCGAGCGTGATGCCATCGTTCGCGAGCGTCCCTCCGCGGTAGCGCTTGACCAGCCGGTCGACTTCCAGGACAGGCACGCGGAACCTCCGTTCGTGCCCGAGTGTGACAGCGGAGGCGCGCGGCGAATGTGGTGTGGTTCACACTCCCGTCGGCCGGTCGCGGGTTGGCACCGGATGGAGGCGAAGGCCGCCTGAGCCGGCAACCCCGCCGGACGCTGGTCGCGGCGGGTTGCCCCGCCTCGAAGCTCGAGCCTCGAACCTCCTTTCCTCCTTCCTCTTTTCTCGTATCTCTGCGGCGCGGCCGCGTAGACTGCGCGCCGGAGGGAACCATGGCCGACATCCGCGAAATCGCCGAACAGCTCTGGACGGGCGCCATCACGACGCACGAGGCGCACCCCATTGCCGCCGACTTCCGCGACGGCCAGGAGATCGGGGACGGCGTCCTTTATTACAAGGGGATCGCCAGCGCGAACACGATCGACACGGGCGACGGGCTCGTCATGCTCGATACCGGCGCCGTGAACGACACCAACCAGCTGCACCGCGTCGTCCGGGCCTGGCGCGCCGATGCCCCGCTCGCGGCGGCAGTCTTTTCGCACCACCACGTCGACCACATCTTCGGGGTCGGGCCGTTCGAACAGGAGGCGCGGGCACGGGGACAGCGCGCACCGCTGGTGTACGGTCACGAGGCCATCCCCTGGCACTTCGACCGCTACAAGAAGACCCTCGGCTGGAACACGGCCATCAACACGCGCCAGTTCGCCATCCCCATGGAGCGTTTTCGCTGGCAGGAGCAGTACCGCTACCCGGATGTGACCTACGCCCGGCGCCTCACGTTTCGCACCGGCGACTGCACTTTCGAGCTCTACCACACGCGCGGCGAGACCGAGGATGGCACCTGGACGTGGGTCCCCGAGCGCAAGATCCTGCACCCCGGGGACCTCTTCATCTGGGCCGTGCCGAACGCGGGCAACCCGCAGAAGGTCCAGCGCTACGCGGGCGAATGGGCCGCCGGGCTGCGCAAGATGGCGGCACTGGGCGCCGAGACCATGCTCCCCGGCCACGGCTTCCCCATCTTCGGCGCCGATCGCATTCGCCAGGCGCTGACGGACTCGGCCGAACTGCTGGAAAGCATCGAAGGCCAGGTGCTCGCGCTCATGAACCAGGGCGCGACGCTCGATGTCGTGCTCCATTCGGTCGAGTACCCGGCGCACCTGCTCGAACGGCCCTACCTCCAGCCCGTGTACGACGACCCGCAGTTCCTCGTGCGGAACGTCTGGCGGCTCTACGGCGGCTGGTGGGATGGCGAGCCGGACAACCTCCTGCCGGCGCCGCGGGCCGAGCAGGCACGCGAGTGGGTCGCGCTCGCGGGCGGGCTCGATGCGGTGATGACGCGCGCGGCCGCGCTCCTCGCGGAGGGGAACCTGCGCCTCGCCTGCCACCTCGCCGAGTTCGCGATCCTGGCGGAGCCGGGTTCGAAGGCGGCGCACGAGCTGCGGGCCGAGGCGTTCGGGCGCCGCGCGAAGCTTGAGCCCTCGTCGATGGCGCGGAACATCCTCAATCACGCGGCGCTTTCGAGCGCCCAGGGGGTGCGCGACCTCGCGAGCGAGTACGTGCGGCGCGGCTGAGAGGACGCGCCACGGGCTGTCGCACGAACTTCATGGTGCGACCGGCCCGATCCCTCTTCCCTCTCCCGCGCGAGGTGCGTACCGTGGCCGGGATGACAGGCGTTGCCGGGGTGATCGAGCCGGGCGAGACGGAGCCCGAGGGACGGCTGGCGCGGCGCAAGGCGCGGACGCGGGCCGCCATCCTCGGCGCTGCCAGCGCACTGTTCCGCGACCAGGGTTTCGAACAGACCTCCATCCAGCAGATCGCGGAGGCCGCGGACACCGGCGTCGGCACCGTCTACGGCTACTTCGCTTCGAAGGAAGAGGTGCTGCGCGCCGTCCTTGAGGAGCACTCCGCCGAGGCGGTGGCGCGCTACGAAGCCGCCGTCACCGCCGACACGGGCCCGCTCGAACGGCTCTGCATCGCGCTGCGGACGCTGGGAGAATACGTCGCCGAGCACCGCACGGTGCTCGCCTCCGGCTTCCTGCGCGGCGTCGCGACTGGTACCGAGCCCGAATCGGGCCGCTGGGTGGAGAAGAGCATCACCCACTTCATCCGCGAAGGCATGGCCCTCGGCGAAATCCGTCCGGTGCCACCGGAGACGGCGGCGCGCGTGCTCGTGGGCACGATGATGCTCACGGCGCTCGAAATCGGCCCCTGGCGGGATGGCGAAGCGAACCTCGACGGCGTCGTCGAGACCGCGCGGGCGATGCTCAGGGCCTGAGGCCCGGTTCCCGCCTCACGCGACTTCGACGACCTGCGTTCCCACGAACTCGGTTTCAAGATCGGGCGGGCCGTCCTCAAGGAGCATCTCGATGACCTCCTTCAGGTTCGCCCGCAGCTCGTCCATTGTCTCGCCCTGGCTGTGCGCTCCGCGAAAGCCGGGGACCCAGCCCACGTAGACGCCGCTTTCCCGGTCTCGTTCGACCACCGCCGTGAACGTTCGCCGTCCCATGGTCATGGCCGTCCTCCGCGGCGGTCGCCATCGACCTGAAGCATCGCCCCGCACCGGAGCCGCCCGGTCCTACCACGCGTCGATGGCGGCGCGCTTCTTGCCCGCGCGCGGCTCCGGCGGGCGGATGCTCGCGAGCAGGTTCGCCATCCAGTGCCGCGTGTCGGCGGGGTCGATGGTGTCGTCGATGCCGAAGACGGCGGCGTTGTTGAGCGCCTTGCCGCGCTCATACGCGCGCGCCACCATCTCCTCGTACTTCGCGCGGCGGGCGACCGGGTCCTCGATGGCGGCGAGCTCGTCGCGGTAGCCGAGCTTCACCGAGCCCTCGAGCCCCATGCCCCCGAATTCGCCCGTGGGCCACGAAACCGAGAAGTACGGCGTGCGGTACGAGCCGCCCGCCATCGCGATCGCCCCCAGGCCGTACGCCTTGCGGATGACGACGGTGAAGAAGGGCGTCGAAAGGTTCGCGCCGATGACGAACATCCGGCTCGAATGGCGCACGAGCGCCGTCTTCTCGATTTCCGGGCCGACCATGATCCCCGGGGTGTCGCAGAGGAAGAGGATGGGGATGTCGTAGGCGTCGCAGAGCTGCATGAAGCGCGCACCCTTGTCCGCCGCATCCGAATCGATCGCGCCGCCGAGGTGCATCGGGTTGTTCGCGATGACGCCCACGGGCCGCCCTTCGATGCGGATGAAGCTCGTCACCATGCCGTGCCCGAAGCCCCGCCGCAGCTCCAGCACCGACCCCGTGTCCGCGAGCGTCTCGATCACCTGGCGGATGTCGTACACGCGCAGGCGGTTCTCGGGGACGATCTGGCGCATGCGCCGCTGGTCGGCCGATTCCCACGTGCGCGTGCGGCCCTGGAAGTACCCCAGGTACTGCTTCGCCACCGTCACCGCCTCGGCCTCGTCTTTCACGAGGATATCGACGACGCCGTTCGGC
>JAYRRO010000173.1:0-3043 GCA_041910095.1 Dehalococcoidia bacterium | reverse complement strand
CCATCGTCACCTTCGCCGCAGGCACCTACACCGGAGACGTGAGGCTCGCCAGCTCCCCCAACATCACCCTTTCGGGCATCAAGTTTTCGAGGCTCGCAGCCGCCGAGTACACAGCCGGCCGAACCGTCCTTGTCGATACCGGAGACCATGGCGACCTCGCCGACGTCATCGTCTACGCCGTCGTCTCCTAAAAGTAGCGCCCGTTACCCACGGCCGATACTTCGCTTCACACGAAGCATCGACCACGCGTATGCTCGGAGTCTGCCGTTCACGTCAACGTTGGACGGCGCCCCGGAGTTGCGCGTGTCCCCTCACCCCGCCGCGCCCGCCATGGGCGAGCTGCTCACCAACCGCCAGAAGGTTCTCATCTACGTCTCGCTGATGATCACGATGTTCATCAGCGCCCTGGACCAGTCCATCGTGGCGACCGCGACGCCGCGCATCCTCGCCGACCTGGGCGGCTTCCCGCTGCTCTCCTGGGTGTTCACGGTCTACCTGCTCGCCTCGACGGTGATCGTGCCGCTCGTGGGCAAGCTCTCCGACATGTTCGGGCGCAAGCCGTTCATCCTCGGCGGCATCGCCATCTTCGTGGGCGCCTCGATGGCCTGCGGCCTCGCCCCGACGATGCCCGCGCTGATCGCCGCGCGCGCCGCGCAGGGCGTGGGCGGCGGCCTGCTCTTCGGGTCGGTCTTCGCCACCCTGGGCGATATCTTCACGCCCATCCAGCGCGCCCGGTACATGGGCTACTTCATCAGCGCCTTCACCCTCGCCTCGCTGAGCGGCCCCACGATCGGCGGCTTCCTCACCGATGGCCCCGGCTGGCGCTGGTGCTTCTACATCAATCTGCCCGTCGGCATCATCGCCTCGACGCTCATCTGGGTGAACCTGCCGATGGCCCGCAAGGGCGGCCGCCTCCGCGATATCGACTTCGCGGGCGCGGCACTCCTCGGCACCGCCACCGTCTGCGCGCTCCTCGCGCTTGTCTGGGCGAACGAAAAGTACGGCTGGGGCGGCGCGCCCACCCTCGGCCTCTTCGCGGCCGCCGCGATCCTCACCGTGGCCTTCGTGAAGCAGGAATCGCGGCACCCGCAGGCCATCCTCCCGCTCACCCTCTTTCGCAACCGCGTCTTCGTGCAGGCGAACGCGTTCACCGTCCTCCAGGGCGGCGGCATGATGGGCGCCGTCCAGTACCTGCCGACGTTCATCCAGACGTCGCTCGGTGCCTCGGCCACCGCCTCGGGCATCGTCTCGACGCCGCAGTCCCTCGGCCTGCTCGCGACGAGCATCGTGGGCGGCCAGCTCGTCGCCCGGACCGGCCGCTGGAAGGCGGGCGTGATCGTGGGCGCGCTCTGCTCGGCCGTCGCCGCCGCGCTGATGATGACGCTCGATGTCGGCGTGCCGAAGTGGCACATCGCGCTCTTCATGGTGGTCTTCGGCCTCGGCGGCGGCCTCATCGGCCCGACCATGTCCGTCGTCATCCAGAGCGCCGTGCCGCACGAGCAGATGGGCGTCGCCACCAGCGGCCGCCAGTTCTTCATGCAGATCGGCCAGGTGCTCGGCGTCGCCCTCTTCGGCGTCGTGTTCACGACCACCTACGCGAGCGCCTTCGACACCGAACTCCCGGCCGCGGCCCGTACCGCCCTCCCCACGGACGCCTACGAAGAATTCCGCGACCCGACGCTCGCGCTCGACCGCCTGCGATTCGCCCGCGTGACGAAGGAGCTGCAAGGGCAGGAGGGCGGCCAGGCCGTGCTCGCCCAGACGGTCGAGGCCCAGAAAGAGGGCGTCGCCGACGCCATCCAGCGCCTCTACCTGTTCGCGAGCATCGCAGGCGTGTTCGTGGTGCTACTCGCGATCTTCATCCCCGAAATCCCGCTGCGCAGGAATTTCGGGCCACCGGCGGCGCGCCCGGAGGGCGAGGGAACGCCCGAGCTCGTGCCCGTCGAAGCGCACTGATCGCGCGTTCGCGCGCGGTCCCGCCGGGGGCGGAAATTAGGTCCGGAGGGCTCAGGCTGTAAATCCTCTTGCCCATAACATACTCTTCCCAATCGGACGTATCCTTTTGGGTGAGCGATTCTGGATACAAGAGGTGACTCAGGAGCCGTGCGTGTTGTGCTTGCGCTGCTTTGCGGCGCGGCGGTCCTGCTCGCAGCATGTGGGCCCATGGCGGCCGAACGGGAGCCCTCCTCGCTACCCGCCGGCAAAGCGGAGCCCGCCCAGGTCCCCAACACAGCATCGGACGTCCGCGAGACCCGTCCCGCGGCAACCGTCGGCGAGATTTTCGTGCGCGGCGGTTCGCATCGCTCCCTCACGGCGCGCACCCAGCGCGATCCCGGAGCAACGGGCTGCAACAAGGCCATGCCGCAAGGGCTCAAGGCCGGCGGAACCACCGTCCGCCAGCTCACCTCCGGGGGGCTGAAGCGGTCGTACCGGCTCCACATCCCGCCTTCGGCCACGATGTCGAAACCGGCGCCGATCGTGCTCAACTTTCATGGGCGCACCGGCACCGCCGCCGACCAGGAGGCATACTCGGGCCTCCTCCCCATCGCCGACCGTGAGTCGTTCCTGCTCGTCTCGCCCGAAGGCACCGGCACCCCGACCGGCTGGTCGGCCGGGGCCACCCCCGCGAACAGCATCGACGACATCAAGTTCGTTTCCGACCTCCTGGACACGCTCCAGAAGGAACTCTGCATCGATGGCGCGCGCGTGTATGCGATCGGCTTCTCGAACGGTGCCTTCATGGCATCGCGCGCGGCCTGCGAACTCCCCGACCGGATCACGGCGATCGCCGCCGTGGGCGGGCTGGATTATCCGCAAAAAGGGTGCGGGGTTCCCGTGCCTGTCATTGCCTTCCACGGTACCGCCGATGAGGTGGTGCCGATCAGCGGTGGCACCGTTCGCGCCTGGCACTACGCCGGCGCCTACGAGGCCTTCAAGCGCTGGGCCCAGAACAACGACTGCATCGAACCCTCCGACGGCGTCGGCATCGGCGGGGACGCGGTTTCGCTCGCCGGCGGCGACTGCCTCGCGGCGACGGAGCTGG
>JAYRRO010000172.1:0-17387 GCA_041910095.1 Dehalococcoidia bacterium | reverse complement strand
CCGCGGGCCGTAAGCATACCGGCGAGCCGCCGCTCGCGCCGTATAGTGCGCCGGGAGGCAGCCGTGGCAGACCTGGGGCGCGAAGAACTCCGCATCGAACCCGCCGCGCCCGCCCGCATCGCGGAGATGCTTGACGAGCACTGGGGCGGCATCGTCCTGACGCCCGAGCGCACCTATCGCGCGACCGGCCTGCGCGGCGCCCTCGTCCATGCCCGCCAGCGCGAAGTCGCCATGGTCACGTGGGCTCGCGAAGGCGCCACCGGCGAGGTGGTGACGCTCGATTCCTTCGAACCGGGCCGGGGCTACGGCCGGGCGGCGCTCGCCTTTGCCGAATCCGAGCTCGCTCGCGAAGGCGCCACGGACGCGAGGCTCTTCACCACGAACGACAACGTCCGCGCCATCGCACTCTATCTGCGGGCGGGCTGGCGCCTGGTTCGCCTTCACCTTGACAGCATGGATGCCGTGCGCGCCCTGAAGCCGGACGTCCCCCTTGAGGGTGAGCATGGTCTCCCGCTGCGCGACATGTGGGAGTTCACGAAGCCGCTGTGTTAGAGGCGAAAGCCGGGGGGAGGCTGTTCGCCGTACGCGTTGGCCCCTTTTTGCCCGGGCACGAAGAAGCACAGCACCGCCATCGCCACGCCACCCATTGGGATGAGGACCATGAGCACCATCCACGCGCTCATCCCGATGTCATGGAGGCGCCGCCCTGCGGTCGCGGCGTTGAACCACACCGTCACCCCGAGCGCGATCAGCGCCACGCTGAGGATCACGAACGCGGCGCCGTTGGACAGCGACTCATCCGAACCCTCCTCAGAAGAGCCGGTTGCGAGGCCAATCGCCAGCAGCAGCAACCCCCAGGCCAGGATCTGCGGCAGCGTGAGGAGCAGCAGCGCCGTCACACGGTTGATCCGACCGGTGGTCATGAAGGCGCGCGCCCACCACTCCGCCGGCCGGTCCGGGTACGTCATCACTTCCACCGGTGCGGCGGGCTCGGCCGCTGGCGCCGGCTGGGGCGGTGGTGGCGCCCCAGCCGGCACGGCGCCGCTTTCCCAGGCCGCCCCGTTCCAGTACCGCACGGTGCCCTCGGGGTCGCCCTCGCCGTGGTACCAGCCAGCTCGTGCTGTCTCGCTCAAACGCCGCGCCTCCGCGCGGGAGTATGCCCCGGGCGGCGCGCCCCGTCACCCCGGCGAACGCCCGTCCACTAGAACAGTCGTTCTGTTTCTGGTACAATCGCTGGCGCCGCCGTGCCCGGGCGGTACACTCGAACATCACGCCCAGCACGGTGGATTGCCACCGCGGGCACGGATGCGCCATGCCCCTCGACCACATCCTCGTTCGCGGCGCTCGCGAACATAACCTGAAAAACGTCGACGTCCGCATCCCGCGGGATCAGCTCGTCGTGATCACCGGTCTCTCCGGGTCCGGGAAGTCCTCGCTTGCCTTCGACACCATCTACGCCGAAGGCCAGCGCCGGTACGTGGAGTCGCTCTCGGCCTATGCCCGCCAGTTCCTCGGGCTCATGGAAAAGCCCGACGTCGACCACATCGATGGCCTTTCCCCGGCCATCTCCATCGACCAGAAGTCGACTTCGAACAATCCGCGCTCGACCGTCGGCACGGTCACCGAGATCTACGACTACATGCGCCTTCTCTGGGCGCGCGCCGGCCGCCCGCACTGCCCGAAGTGCGGACGGCCCATCGAAAAGCAGACGGTCCAGCAGATTGTCGATGCCACGCTCGGTCTCGAGCCGGGGTCCCGCTTGCTGCTGCTGGCGCCGGTCGCGCGCGCCCGGAAGGGCGAACACCAGGGGATCCTCGAGGAAGCCCGCCGCGCCGGCTTCGTGCGCGTCCGCATCAACGGCGAGGTGCGTGACCTCGACGAGGAGATCGCCCTCGACAAGAAGAAGCGCCACGACATCGATGTCGTCGTCGACCGCCTCATCGTCCCCGAGCCCGGCGCCGACCCCACTGCCACCAGCCGCATCGCCGATTCCGTTGAGACGGCGCTGAAGGTCGGCCAGGGTGTCATGATCGTCGCGCCGGCCCGCGCGGGCGACGCCCTGGAGGAGCGCGTCTTCTCCGAGCACTTCTCGTGCCCCTATGACGGCACCTCGATCGGCGAAATCGAGCCCCGCACCTTCAGCTTCAACAGCCCCCACGGCGCCTGCCCGAAATGCACCGGCCTCGGCGTCGAGATGCAGATCGACCAGACGCTCGTTATCCCCGACCGCTCGAAGTCGCTCTCTGGCGGAGCGGTGGAACCGTGGGCGAAGACGGCGGCCGTCGCCGGGTGGTACCTGCGCCAGCTTGAGGCGGTCGCCGAGTACATGGGCTTTGACCCCAAAGTCCCGGTCTCGTCGCTCTCCGAGGAGCAGGTCAACGCCGTGCTCTATGGCACGGGGACCGAGGTGCTGCCGCTGCGATTCACGAACCAGTACGGCCGCACGCAGGTCTATGACTCGAAGTTCGAGGGCGTCGTCAACAACCTCGCGCGCCGCTACAAGGAGACCGACTCGGACTACATCCGCGCCGAGATCGAGAAGTACATGGCCTCCATCCCCTGCGCCGTCTGCAAGGGGAAGCGCCTGCGACCCGAGGCGCGGGCGGTGCTCATCGATGGCAACGCCATCACCGACGTGACCAACCTGGGCATCGTCGAGGCGCTCCAGTGGGTGGACCACCTGGCGGGTGGCGACACGCCCCTCAACCGGCGCGAACAGACCATTGCCATCCAGATCCTGAAGGAGATTCGCGCGCGCCTGCAGTTCCTCGTCGATGTCGGTCTCGACTACCTGACGCTCGACCGCGTTTCCGGGACGCTCTCGGGGGGCGAGTCACAACGAATCCGGCTCGCGACGCAGATTGGCTCCGCGCTCATGGGCGTGCTCTACATCTGCGACGAGCCGTCCATCGGCCTCCATCCCATCGACGGGGACCGGCTCATCGCCACCCTTGTCCGCCTTCGCGATCTCGGCAACACCGTTCTCATCGTCGAGCACGACGAAGCGATGATGCGCGCCGCCGACTGGATCATCGACATGGGGCCGGGGGCCGGCATCCAAGGCGGGCATGTCGTGGCGGAGGGCGACATCGAGGCGATCAAGGCCGCCGAGGGGAGCATCACCGGCGCGTACCTCTCGGGCCGCCGCGAGATCGCCGTCCCCCCTTCGCGCCGCCCCGGCAACGGCAGGATGCTCGTCGTCCGCAACGCGCGCGAGAACAACCTGCGCAATCTCACGGTCGAGGTGCCGCTGGGGAAGTTCATCGCGGTCACCGGCGTCTCGGGCTCGGGCAAGTCCTCACTCATCACCGACACGCTCGTGAAGCGCGCGGCACAGGTCCTCCACGGTGCGCGCGAGCGTCCGGGCGCGCACGACGGCGTCGACGGGTTCGAACACATCGACAAGATCGTCGATATCGACCAGTCGCCCATCGGCCGCACGCCGCGTTCGAACCCGGCGACCTACACCGGCGCCTTCACGATCATTCGCGACATGTTCGCGTCGATCCCCGAGGCGAAGGCGCGCGGGTACAAGTCCGGCCGGTTCAGCTTCAATGTGAAAGGCGGGCGGTGTGAGGAGTGCTCCGGCGACGGCTACAAAGTCGTGGCGATGCAGTTCCTCCCCGACGTCACCGTCCCCTGCGAGGTCTGCCACGGCAAGCGGTACAACCGGGAAGCGCTCGAGATCCTCTTCCGCGGAAAGAGCATCGCCGACGTGCTCGACATGACCGTCTCCGAGGCGGCGGCGTTCTTCGAGCGCTTCCCACGCGTCAAACGCATCCTGGATACGCTCGAAGCTACGGGCCTCGGCTACATCCACCTCGGGCAGCCCGCCACCACACTGTCCGGCGGCGAAGCGCAGCGCATCAAGCTGGCCTCGGAGCTCTCCCGGCGGTCCACGGGGCGCACCCTCTACATCCTCGACGAACCGACGACCGGGCTCAGCTTCCAGGACGTGGCGCATCTCCTCCACGTCCTCCATCGCCTCGCGGATGCCGGGAACACCGTGCTCGTCATCGAACACCATCTGGACGTCATCAAGACCGCCGACCACATCATCGACCTGGGTCCGCTCGGCGGGACGCGCGGCGGGATGATCATTGCCCAGGGTACCCCCGAGGAAGTCGCTCGGGTCCCGGGCAGCTTCACCGGTCAATACCTCCTGCCCATCCTCGAAGCCGCCGGAACACTCGCCGCCGCGCCGGTCTCGAACGGGGTGCACGCCACCGCGCCGAAGCCCTCCAGGGGCCGGCCGCGCAAGAGCGCCCCGGACACGGCGGCCGTCGCCCTGGCGCCGCGATCGCCTGAAGTGGAACCCGTGGCGGCCGTCACCGTGGGCTCCGTGCGTGCCACGCGCTCGGTCGAGGAGGCCGCCGCCGCCGTGGTCGCCCGTATCGAGCGCGAATCAGCGCCGCCGCAGCCCCGGCCCGAGACGAAGGCCGCTGCGAAGCGGGCTCGCCAGGCCGCCAGCCCGCGCAAGGAGACCGCCAGCGAACGCGCGCTCCGCGAACGCCGCGAGCGGGGCACCCCGGAGCCCTAGGAGGATCAGGCGTGGCCGCGAGCGTCGCCGGTGCCGCCCGTTCGACCAGGAGACCAGCTGCGGGATGTGGGAGTGGGGTGTGCGTTAGCGCCGTAGCCGCGGCGCCGGGCGGGAACCGTTCGCGCGCTCGCGCTCGATGATCGCCTCGATCTCCGAAACCGCCTCTTCGATGCCGCCGTGCCGGTTGATCACCGTGTGATCGTTGTTCGGGATGTCCGCGAGCTCCTCTTCCAGTTCGTCGAGACGGGCTTGCAGGTCGCCTTCGTCTTCCGTGCCCCGGCCGATGAGGCGCGCTCGGAGCGCCTCGCGGTCCTCCGCCATCAGGAAGATGAACACGGCGTGCTCCAGGAGCCCGCGCCAGGTCCGCGCCCCCTGCACGTCCGTGCGGATGATCACGTCTTGTCCGCCTGAAAGGGGCCCCTCGATTTCATCCCGCCCGACGCCCTTCCATTGGCCGTAGACCCGGGCGTATTCCGCGAAGTGCCCGCCCGCGATCAGCCGCTCGAACGCTTTTTCGCTCACGAAGTGATAGTGCACTCCATCGATTTCGCCCTCGCGAGGCGCGCGGCTGGTGGTGCTCGTCGCCCGGTGGATGCCCGTGCGCTCGCGAAGTCGGTCGATGACGCTGTCCTTCCCCACGCCGGAGGGGCCGTGGAGCACGAGCACGATGGGCTTCGCCTTGTTCATGCGCCCTCGCTAGTTGCGCGCGTTCCCGTTCTCGTCGACGCCAAGCCGCCGGCGCAGTTCCTCGCTGTTGCGATCGACCCCGGGCTTGTTGGTCACGTCCTTCAGCCGGTCATAGAACCCGCCGAAGAACATCCGCCGCATCGTGTCCGAGGCGTTCGGGGTCTCGGGGCCCTCGGGCACGCGGCGTTGGGGCGGATTCGTGAGGAACGTGTCCCGGTCGAGCTGCGTGCTGGCGAACAGGTCCGTGAGCACGGGGTCGCCCAGCTCTAGCGCGCGCCGGATGTTCCCGAACTCCTCTTCGAGGCGGCCAAGCCAGTGCAGGACGGCATCACGGTTGCTCGACATGATGTCCCGCGACATCGTCGGGTCGCCGCTCGCCAGCCGCGTGAGGTCGCGGAACCCGGTCCCGGCGAGGAACGACGCGTCTTCCCACCCCTGGCTGTCCCGGACCATCCGGAAGAGCGCGACCGACATCAGGATCGGCACGTGGCTGACCGCGGCCGCGTAGGTGTCGTGCTCAGCGGCATCGATATAGAGAGGAATGGCCCCCAGGGACTCGATGAGCCCGAGCACGATGTTCACGGCCTGCTCGTCGGCGCGCGGCGAGGGTGTGATCGCCCAGGTGGCCCCGTGGAAGAGGTCGAGCTTGCCGGCGCCCGGCCCGCTGATTTCGCGCCCGGCCATCGGGTGGCCGCCGACGAAGTTCACGTTCTCGGGCAGGAACTCGGCAGCCCAGCGCATGATGTCCGCCTTCGTCGAGCACGTGTCGGTGATGATCGCGCCCTCGGCGAGGTACGGCACCGAATCCTGCAGGATCTGGCGAGCGGCCATCGTGGGCACGGCCACGATGACCAGGCCGGTGTCCTTCAGAGCCTCTTCGAGGGACCCGGCCTCCCGGTCGATCGCGCCGAGCTTCTTCGCTTCGCGCGCGTGGCCGCGGTTCTTGTCGATGCCGACGATTTCGTACTCACGGTCCTTACGGGCGGCGAGCCCGAGGCCGATGGATGTCCCGATGAGACCTGTCCCGATGATGGCGATGCGCGCACGCGCCATGCCGCGATTCCCCCGGTTGGCGTTCAGCTCTCCGCGTCCGCCTGTTGGAGCAAGGCTAGCATAGTGTCGTTTCCCGGGGGGCCGTGATGGTTCAGGGTCAGTTCGACGACGCGTTCCGGCGCACCGCGCGCCTTCAGTTCCGTCGCTCCCGCCGTCGAATGGTCGCGTGTTCGCGCCAGCGCGCGCCGGAGCGCGAACCGGGACCGGGGCTGCGCGGCGCGGTTGGCCAGGCCCGCCGCTTCGGCCACGACATACGCCGCGCGGTCGATCCGGCGCTGTTCGCCTTTGCCGATATCGTGCAGCAGCGCCGCCGCGAGGAGTTCCGGATGCGAATACCCTCGCGTCAGCAGCCACCGTGCCGTCGCCGCCGCATGCACGATGTCCCGCGGGTGCTGCCTGGCGAACAGCACGAAGAGGTCCGGTTGGAGATGTTCGCGCGCAAGGGCGAAGTCCCCCGCGGTGGGACTTCGACCGGCCGCGAGGAACTGGCGGGCGCGGTGGCGGATCACAACAACGCTTCGGCGACGTGGTCCACGAACGGGCCCATGATGTCGCCGATCGGGTTTATCGCCCCGCCGGTGAGGAACGACAGCGCGAAGAACAGCATCAGCAGGCCCGGGCCCCAAGGCGCCAGTGCGTCGAGCCCGCGGGCCACCGGCCCCGGAACGATACCCTGCACCACGGTGAAGCCATCCAAGGGCGGGATCGGGATAAGGTTGAAGACACCCAGGACGATATTGAGACTGAGGATCGCCGATATGAACAGGTCACCGGGGGCGGCATAGCGCAGCACGTTGAGCGAATAGGGGTTGACGTAATCCACGATCCCGAGCCGGATGACAAAGGCCGCGATCAGCGCGAACACCAGGTTCGAAAGCGGCCCGGCGCCCGACACGATCGCGTATCCCACCCGAGGTCCGTACCGCAGCTGGCGGGGACTCACCGGGGTGGGTTTGCCCCAGCCGAAGCCCACCAGGAAGAGGAGCGCCGTGCCCAACGGGTCGAGGTGGCGCAGCGGATTCAGGTTCACGCGGCCCTGCCGGGCGGCGGTGCCATCGCCAAGCTCAAGCGCGGTGAGTGCGTGGCTGAATTCGTGGAAGGCGATGCCCGTGATCACGGCGACCGCATAGGCCCCCAGGATCGCGGCAAAGCCTTCCGGATTCTGGCGAAGGGCGTCGAACCCGAAAATGAGCATGCGCCCCGGATCGTAGCACAGCGAAGGTTCGCATCCGTGGAATCTCCGTGCGCTCGCCGGCGCCGCCCAATTGAATTGTCACCACTGATTGACGAGACGTGGAGTGGTTGTTACGTTCGCCGCGTGCGGGCGCTGCCCGTGCGTCGGTACTGCGGGGGTACCGGACTTCCGAGCATGCGGCCGGGCGCTGTCGAGATGCCTGGCCGGCGAAGCCACCCTTTCCGGTGGTGCTAGCGCGAGGTAGCCGAGTGTACGTGCCCCGGGCTTCCCAGGGTTTCCACATTCCGCGGCTCAGGTTCCCCTTTGTTCCGCTCGCGGTCGTGGGTGCGGTCGTTGTCGCGTGGGCGGCGTTCTCCGTGCGCCCCACCGGCCACGATGCGCCCCCGCCCCAGCCCATCGTCAGCGATGTTCACAGCGTGGCCTACTTCGAACGGGCCCCCGGCGCGGACCTCCTGATGGTCCGTCGCGCGGCTGGTGGCGCCGCCGCCCGTTCCGTGGCGACCTTCCCCCGATACCTCGATTTCAGCGCCAGGGGCTCGGCCTCTCCGCGCGGCGATACGGTCGCGGTGCTCTCCGTCGGCGACCGTCCGGCGGCCGCCGCGGTGCTCACGCTCGTCGATCCCGCCTCGGGCCCCACGCGTGTGGTCCCCGGCGGATTCCAGTACCTCTCTCCGCTTGCATGGTCTGCCGATGGCCACCGCCTCGGCGCACTCGCGTTTTCCGCGGCGAATGAGCCGCCGGCGGCGGTCGAGGTCGATACGGCCAGCGGCACCGTCATTGCCGTCCACCGCTTCGACACGGCGCTCGAAGTCGCACCCGTCGGGTTCACCCTCGACGGCCGGCGGATGCTCGTCGTGGTGCTCGATGGCGGTGGCTCAAGCCTCTGGTCCGTCGCCGATGGCGAGGCCGTGCGCCTCGCCTCCTTGAGCCCGGGCATCACCCGCGATTGGACCCTCAGCAGCGATGCCTCGCGGCTGGCCTTTGTAGAGCGCTCCGGCGTGGGCGGGCGGCGCTACGCCGGTCGCGTGCTCGCGCTCGCCACCGGCACCGTTCAGCGCGCGCCGGGCGATGGCGACCAGTTCGGCGCCGTCTGGCAGCCCGGGACATCGGCGGCCGAGTTTGGCGGACCGGGCGGCTCGCTCAAGCTGGCAGCCGGCGGTGAGGCCTACCTGGTGCCTCGAGCGTGGTCCCCCGACGGGACCACGCTCGTCGCGTCGGTTTTCGAAGGCGGCGAGCGCTCCGCGGAGGCGCGCACGGAAGTTATCAAAGGCAGCGAGTGGCGGATGCCGCTCGGTTCGAACGAAGCCACCTTCATCGGCTGGGTGAGGGACCTGGAATGACGGCGTTGGGAGGATGCTGCGGATGACTGCATTGCCGGGCTATGCCCCGCGACGGGCTCACGTCCCGTACTGGCTGATTGCCGCGACGCTGGCGGCCGCGTTCATCGCCGTCATGCCGATCGTCGCGGCTGTCCTCACGGGAACGAGCGCGGGAACGCGCACGGCCTTCGCATCCGCGCCCGCCGGGGAGTACGCCGTCGTCGTGCGCTCCGAGGAATCCTTCGACATCGTCCTCGCGGCGCCTGCCGCCGGCGGCGACCTGGTCGAAGTGACCCGCGTGACCCACCTTCCCGGCTATGGAATCAAGGGACAGACCTCTCCCGACGGCCGCCTGCTGGCGGTGCTGGTGCCGGACACCGGCTCGGCCGCGAACCCCGTCACCTCGCTGGCGGTCATCGACCTGGAGACCGGCGCCTCCGTGCGACTCGCGAACGCCGTCGATGACGCGCTGGCGCCGGTGTGGACGCGTGACGGTGGGCGAGTGGTGTTCACGCGCTCGGTCCCCGCGGGCTCTCTCAGCCGGGTCTCCGTTCTCTCCATCCCCGCGCGTGGCGGCGATGAGCACGAGGAGTTCGCGGCGACCGCCCTCGGCGTCTACCCCTTCGGCGTGACCCCGGCGGGCGCGCTCGCATCCGTCGTCATCGATGCGCGCGGTTCGACGCTCGTGGCCGGTGGCCGCGAGCTGGCGCTGCTGAGTGCGCAGATCACACGCGACTGGAAACTCAGCCCGGATGGCTCACGCGTGGCGTACATCGAGACCGACCTCGCAAACGGCGTCTCGTACCATGCGCGGGTGTTCTCCATCGATGGTGCGGGCACGGCGACCGCGCAGGCCCTGAGCGCGCCGGGGCAGCAACTCGGCGTGGCCTGGCGGCCGGGCACCGGGGAGGCCGTCTTCGGACAGGAGCCATCTCGGAACGCGGATCCGGTCCAGGCGCAGGCGTCGTCGGCTCCCGGGTTCGAGGTGCCGTTGGCCTATTCCGCCGCCGGTACCGGGGTCGTGCAGGCCTGGAGCGGGTCCTCGTTCACGGACCCGGGTCCGATGCAGCTCACGCTGGTGCGCGACGGCCAGCGCGTCGCCCTCGGCGCGGGGATGAGGTTCCTGGGATGGTCGGCGCGCTAGCTCGGGCAGGCGCGATCGGCGCCATCCTCGCCGTGGGCGTGGCCCTCAACCTTGCGCAGCAGCATGCGCCTCGCGCGAATGCATGTGGCGCCGCCGGCCCCTACGACTTCGATACCTACGAGCCCGAAAAGTACGACCAGGTTTACAGCCGCTCGATCGAGCTCGCGACCGCGGGACGTGCGATCAACGGCGTCTACACCGTCGCCTCCACCGGCGAGACGGTTGACCTCCGCTTCCAGGGTCTGCTCAAGGGCCCGCGCGCGACGCGCACCACGGCGCTCGACACGAAGCTGGCGATCCCGCCCACCATCTACAAGTCCATCGCCTGGATCGAATCCGACTGGCAGAGCGCGTCGGCCTCCGTCCCCTACGGCGGCGTCGGCAAGAGCTTCCGCTCATTCGATTGCGGGTACGGCATCGGCCAGATCACCTCGACGATGGGGAACGCGAACGGGAACGCGACCGCCCGGCAGGCGCTCATTGGCACGCACTTCCTCTACAACATCGCCGAGGGCGTCCGCATCCTCGCGGAGAAGTGGAACGCGGCGCCGAAGTTCCGGCCGATCGCCGGGGAGGGTGACCCCTCCGCCCTCGAGGACTGGTACTACGCCATCTGGAGCTACAACGGCTTCGCCTTCATCAACCACCCCCTGAACCCGGTTTTCGACCCTCTGCGCGGCGAACTGTGGAGCTGCGGCAACGCCGCCGCACCCAACGCCGACTACACCCGCGGCTCCTTCACCTACCCGGAGAAGGTGTACGGCTGCATGAAGAACCCGCCCGTGCGCAACAACGCGAAGCTCTGGCAGCCCCAGCTCTTCGAGATGCCGAAGCTCGCCGACGAGCGCGTGGCGAAAGCCTTCGACCCGAAGAACTACCTCGAGTGCGCCGACGCTGGCTTCGCGCAGGGCTGCCCGCTGATGGATTACCCGACGACGATCCCCGAGCTCAAGGTCGTCACCCATAAGGACACGACGCCGCCCGACCCCTCCGCCACGGCGGCGGCCTTCTTGGGCGATCCGCGGCTGACGTACCTCGGGCCCACGGTGGTGAGCCTCACGGGCTACGGAGATGGCACCTCGACCACGAGCACCGTCACCGTCACCAACGGCGGCGCTGGCATCGGGCCGTACCGGATTCGCACCTCCGTGCCCTGGATTCGTGTGCGACACCCAAACGACGCGCTGGAACGCTCGCTCGATGGCGGCGTCGTGGTCGGCGTGGACACGGAAGTCGTGACACAGGCGCCATCGGCCACGAAACCGCGTGTCGCGCAGAAGGGGTATGTGAGCACGCTCGTCATCGCGCTCGCACCCGAGTTGATGCCGCCCGGGCAGTCCTCCGGGAAGGTCTGGATTGAGCCGCTCCTCGGGGGCGGCGCCGTCTACGAGGTCGCCGTCACCGGGACCAACACCGCGGCCACGACGAAGTACCGCTCGTTCGTGCCGGGGCTCGCCGCGGGCAACTGAGGGCGTCGGCGGTAAGGGGCCGGGGCGGTAGGCTTCGCGCATGATCGACTGCGTTTTCCGCCGCGACGGCGAGTACTTCGTCCCCACGGATGGCGCGAGCAGCCCGTGGGGCGCCCGCGCCCTCCATGGCGGGCCGCCGGCCGGCCTGCTCGCCCGCGCCATCGAGGCCCTGGCTCCCGACGCCGAAATGCAGGTCTCCCGGCTGACCATCGACCTCTTCCGCGCCGTGCCCAGGGAACCGCTCACCGTGCGGACCGAGTTGGTGCGCGAAGGGCGGCGCATCCTCGCCGTACAGGCGTCGCTCTTTGCGGAGGGCGTGGAAGTTACGCGCGCGACGGGCCTGCTGCTGCGCCACACCGAAGTGGAACTTCCCGACCACCACCTCCCGCCTGGCGTCGCGCACCCCGGCCCGGAAGGCTTCCAGACCACCGGCCTCGCGACGGTCATGGGCGCGGACGGCGCCCCCGTGCAGCGGATGTCGCCGCTCCCTGGCTTTCACACGCTCATCGAGGTACGGCGCGTCGGCGGGCGTCCCGGCAGCGGGCGCGCGACGGCTTGGATCCGCATCCCGGTGCCGCTGGTCGAAGGCGAGGAGACAAGCCCGCTCGTGCGGCTCGCGGCCACCTCGGACTTCGGTAACGCGCTTGGCAGCATCCGCGCCTCGGCGCAGACGGGCTTCATCAACGCCGACATCACGCTCTACGTCCACCGCCTTCCCGTGGGCGAATGGATCTGCCTTGACACCGTGGGCGCGGCTCAACCGCACGGAGTGGGACTGATGCAGACCACGGTGTACGACCCCGAGGGCAGCGTCGGGCTCGTGGCGCAGGCGGTCCTGGCGAACCAGCGCGCCTAACCCCAGTTGTGTCCTCCCGGCGCCTCAATCCGCCCGGGGAGCGGGCAGCGGCGGAAGCTTTCCGCGATCAGGTTCGGGAAGCCGCTCTGCTTGTTGTCCACGCGCCCGCGGATGATGACGAACGGCGTCGCGCGCACGAGTTCCCGCTGCCGTTCCTGCAGCGGCGTGTAGACGACGACGTTCGCGAGCCCAAACTCGTCCTCCAGCAGCATGAACATCACGCCGCTCGCGGTTTGCGGGCGCTGCCGCGTGACCACCATGCCCGCCATTTCGATGCGCATGCCCTCGGGCAGCCGGTTGGGGTTGTGCGGCCCCCCAAGGTGCCGCGTCGTGAGGATGCCTTCGTGCAGCAGCGGCCGCACGAGCGCCATCGGGTGGCTGGCGTCCGTCATGCCGAGCAGTTCGTAGTCCCACGCGAGTTCCTGCCATGCTCCCAGTGCGGGCAGCTCCGCCATGTCCTGCCCGGTTGGGAGCGGCAGCGCGGCCTGCAGGCTGGCGGTGGTTTTGCGGCCTCGCCCCTTCAGCGGCACCCCTTCGCGGCGCGGCAGCGCGAGGAGCCCGAGTTGCCATAACAGCTCGCGCCGCTCCAGCCCGAAATCGTCCAGCGCCCCCGCCCGGATAAGCGCCTCACCTTCGCGCTGGTCGAGCCGGGCTCGCGTCATGAGGTCGTGCAGCGACCGGTACGGCCCCCGCGCCTCCCGCTCGGCGATGATGCGCTCGGGGAGGCTGTGCACGCCATTCGTGCCGCGTGCCCGCCGTGCCATCCAGCCGCCGCCCAGCCCGCGGACATGGTCGATGCCGAGGCGGATGTTCTCCTCTTCGGGCCAGGCCCCGGGGTGGCTGCGGTTGATATCGGGCGCGAGCACGCGGATCCCGTGCCGGAGCGCATCCCCCGTGAGCACCTCCACTGAATAGAACCCCATCGGTTGGGCGTTGAAGAGCGCGCAGTAGTACGCCGCCGGGTAGTGATAGCGCAGCCAGCACGATTCGTACGCGAGGAGCGCGAAGGCCACGGCATGGCTCTTCGGGAAGCCGAAGGCGGCAAAGGCGGACATCCGCTCGAAAGCCACCTCGGCGGCGGCACGGCTGATGCTCTGCCGCTTCGCGCCCGCGAAGAACTCCTCCGCGAGCGCCTGCATCGCCTCCGCCGAGCGCTTGCGGCTCATTGCCCGCCGCAGCCGGTCCGCCTGCCCCGGCGTGAAGCCTGCCACCGCGCACGCGATCTGCAACACCTGGTCCTGGTAGAGCACATGCCCGAGCGTCTCCGCCATGCAGTGTTCCAGCACGGGCCCGAGTTCCGGGTGCCCGTAGTCGATATCGACGTGCTCCCCCCGCGCGCGCCGCTCGCGGTACTCCATGTACGGGTGGAACGCACCCGCCACGATCGGCCCCGGCCGGATGATCGCGACCTGCACCGCCAGGTCGTCGATGTTCGCCGGCCGCGTGCGCGGCAGCGTCTGGATCTGCGCCCGGCTCTCGATCTGGAACACGCCCATCGTGTCCCCTTCCTGGATCGAGGCGAAAATCTCCGGGCTATCATGCGGCACCCGCCCGAGGTCCACGCGGACGCCGTTCACCTCCTCGATGATGTCCAGGCAGTCGCCCACCGCCGAGAGCATGCCCAGCGCCAGGAAGTCGATCTTCACGAAGCGCGCGTCATCCACCGAGTCCTTGTCCCACTGGCACACCCAGCGGCCGTCCATGCGCGCAGGTTCCACCGGCACGACCGAGGAGAGCGGCTCGGCGGAGATGACCACGCCGCCGACGTGCTGGCCAATGTGCCGCGGGAAGCCCGCCGCCGCATCAGCCAGCGCGATCAGGTCCCGCCAGATCGGCGCATCGACCAGTTCGCGCAGCTCCGGTACGTGCTCCATCTCCGTCGCGATCTCGCGGGCGCTGGAGTACATCCCACCGAGCTTGTTGAGCTTCGCGAGCACCGGCTCCGGCAGCCCCAGAACCTTCCCGAAATCGAGCACCGCGTTCTTGAACCGGTAGGTCGGGAAGGCGGCGACGATTGCGGCGTGCTCCGGGCCGTAACGGTCGTAGATGCGCTGCAGCAGCACATCGCGGATGTCCCGGGGGAAATCCAGGTCGATATCGGGCAGCGAATGCAGCTCGTCGTTCAGGAACCGCTCCAGGTAGAGCTGGTTCTTCACCGGGTCGATGTGCGAAAGCCCGATCAGGTAACAGACGATCGAGCTGACCGACGACCCCCGGCCACGCCCGACGGGGCGTTCATCCGAGGGCAGATCCTTTGCGCGGCCATGCAACTCGTGCGCGATTTCGTTGACCAGCTGCAGGATGTCCCAGTAGACGAGGAAGAAGCCGGCGAGCCCGTGCTTCGCGATGAGCCCAAGTTCGCGCTCAAGCCGCTCGCGCGCTTCCGTGCGAACCGCCTCCCGTTCGCGCGGCCCGTACTTCCGTTTGAAGGCGCGCTCGCAGATACCCCGCAGGAAGCTATCGAGCGTCGCGCCCTCGGGCACGGGGTAATCAGGCAGGCGGTAGGGCAGGTCGGTCGTGAGGTCGAACGTGCACCGAGCGGCGATAGCGGCCGTGTTCGCGACGGCGCCCGGGTAGCGGGCGAACCGGCGCTCCATCTCCTCCCCGCGCTTCAGGAAGAACTCGGAGTTCGGGCGCCGCACATGGTGCGAACTATCGAGCGTGAGACGATGCCGGATGGCCACCAGCGCGTCGTTCAGCCGGTGCCGTTCGCGCACGTGGTAATGCGCGTTGTTCGTCGCCACCACCTCGATGCCCAGCCGCTCCGCCAGCGCGGCCAGCCGCCCCATCCGTTCGTGGTCGCCGAAGACATCGTGGTCCTGGATCTCGATGTAGAAATTGGCCACGCCGAACGCGTCGCGGCACTCCGCGGCGAGCGCCTCGGCTGCCTGGCGGTCGCCCCGCTCAAGCAGCGTGCCGATTTGCCCACCGTGGCAGCCGGAGAGCACGATGAGCCCCTCGCGCCATTCGAACAGCCACCCGCGTTCGACCATCGGCGTGTCCTTGCCGAACGTGCGATAGGCGCGGCTCAACAGCCGGCAGAGGTTGCGGTAGCCTTCGACGCTCGCGCAGAGCGCCGTCAGGTGGCTCGTCGTCTCGTCCTCTTCGCGGACCGTGAGTTCGCACCCGGTGATGGGCTTCAGCCCCCGTTCATGCGCCGCCTTTGCAAACTCCATCGCGCCGTACAGGTTGTCGTGGTCGGTCACCGCGAGCGCGGTGTAGCCAAGGGCTACGGCGCGATCCACGAGTTCGTCGTTTGTGCTGGCGCCCTCGCGCAGCGACCAGCACGAGTGCGCGTGCAACTCCACGTACGCGGACATCGACCAAGTATAGAACAAGCGTTCTGGTTTGTGTCGAAAGCAGGCCCGTTTATGGGCCCGTACACTTGCAGTGGCGTTGCGGTGGGGTTAACCCTTCTTAACAGAAGCGCGTTAAACAACTAGAGTCGGGGTTACTCGGAGGTTGCTCATGCGAACTCGCCTCATGCTCATCCTGATGGTCGTCCTCGGGTCTTTCCCCGCGGCAATTGCCGCCGCACCCGCGAAAGCCCAGAGCCCGGTATGCGCGGACGCACCGCCGACGATCTCGCTGAACCCCATCAGCGGCCCTGCCGGCACGCAGGTGACCCTGCGCTACCGGAACTTCCGGGCGGGTGACCCCATCAAGGTCATCTTCCGCGTCACCGGCGACCCCGTGGTGGCGAGCGGCGTCGCAGAGGCCGATGGCGAAGGCAGGATCACCTTCACCGTGCCGCCCGCGCCCGATGGCGTGTACTGGGTCTACGTCGAATGCCACACCGCCGCGCACTTCCGCGTCGGCCCGGTAACCCCGACGGTGACGAGCAGCCCAACCCAGACCGCTACTCCGACGCGCACCCCCGCCGTGACCACGACCCCGGCGCCGCCAGCGGTGCAACCCACGGTTGTGCCCCCCACCCCGGTCGCGCCGTTCGCCGGCGACGGCCAGGTCTCCCCGGCGCCGTCCGGGATGAACCTGACCGTGCTACTCGCGGCGCTGGTCGGTGTGGCTGCCGGCCTCGGGACAGTCGGGACCGGCGCACGCCTTCACGCTCGCCGCAGGGCCGCGTATGCAACCCCCGCGGATGACCCGGAACGGCGATGACGCCCATCGAGATGCCGAAGCAGATGCGCCGACCGCGTTAGCGCACTGTCGGTAACAGAGGCGAAGGCCCCGGGGACTCCGGGGCTTTCGCACGTTCGTCGGAATGCGCGCTCAGGCCTTCTTGCCGCTCTCCAGGAGCTTGGCGCGATACTCATGGTGCGCTGGCACGGGCTCGCCCACCACGTAGAGGAAGTAGTAGGCGCCGAAGTCGCCCACGTGCTTGAAGCGCTTCTTCAGCGCCATCACGGTGTCGCCGAACTCCCCGAGGCTCGCGAGATACGGCTTCATGCCGCCGTACTTCTGCTCGATTTCCACCATCGCCCGGGCATTGTGCACCGTCGCTTCGACCTTGCGGCGGTTGCGGATGATGCGCGTGTCCGCCATCAGCCGGTCCAGGTCATCGGGGGAGTAGCTGGCGATCGTCGCCGGTTCGAACCCGGAGAATGCCTCGCGGAAGCCCGGCCACTTCGCTTCCACGATGGCCCAGCTCATGCCGCTTTCGAACACGGCCTTGCTTAGCACTTCGAGGTAGTCGGCGGTGCGCACCGGCTGGATGATGGCTGGTGGTTCCATGCGCGGGAGCGTGCCCGCGAGCGGGGCGCCCGTCAAGCCGTGAACGCGACGAAGCCCGGGGAGGCCGCCCGGGCGTTCGTTCAGCGGGGTCCCCGCGGCTACTGGTCGCGCATCCAGTAGGTCACGCCCGGCTCGAGGCGCACCAGCGTCGTCAGGAAGCCGGCGCCGCTCACCCATCGCATCCAGCCGCCCTGACCATCGTCCCGGTACACGGCGGCGCAGCCACAGGCGGCCGGGTCAGCTTCTTCCACCCCCCAGGTCACGGTGCGCCAACCGTCCGGGGCCACGTCTCGCCTGGCGGCGATGCCCGAGGATACGGGCGGAACCGGGGGCGCCGGCACATTCACCGATGGCACGGGCACGGCGGTCGTCGGAGCCGGCTTCACCGGCGTCTCCGTCGGCGCGGGGGGAACCGGCGTCGGCGTCGGG
>JAYRRO010000171.1:0-9864 GCA_041910095.1 Dehalococcoidia bacterium | reverse complement strand
GGCGGGGTTTCGAGGTAGGGAGATGTCTCGAAGCTCAAAGGTTCATCCACCGTGTCCGCTCTGCGGGCGAGTCACCCGGGCGCATTCGCGGCTGGTCGTGCGGGATATCGAGTGTCCCGGCGTATCGCGGCCGAGCGCCTTCGCGACAGTCATATGCCGGGACTGTGCCTTCGCGATGGTCGTGCGATCGCAGGCGATGCTCTCGGCGAGTTAGCGGCGTTCTTTCCCCGAAGTGCGACAGGGCTGCGAGAAACGCCCCCCGAGTGCCGTTTCATGCGTCAATCCCGGAGGCGTACAATCGCGCCACGCTACTTCGGGGGCCGCGTCATGCAGAACGTGTTGGCGATGATCCTGGCGGGCGGCCAGGGCGACCGGCTGTCCATCCTCTCGGAGCAGCGGGCGAAGCCCGCGGTGGTCTTCGGCGGGCATTACCGGATCATCGACTTCGCGTTGAGCAACGTGGCGAACAGCGGCATCGACAAGGTGGCGGTGCTCACGCAGTACCGTCCGCGGTCGCTGGTGAACCACATCGGTTCGGGCCGGAGCTGGGGCTTCGACAACCTGGACAACTTCGTCCAGATCCTGCAGCCGTATCTCGGCCGGGCGGATATGGACTGGTATTCGGGGACGGCCGACGCGGTCTACCAGAACCTCTACGTGATCGAGGAATCGCGCGCCCGCGAGGTACTCATCCTCGCGGGCGACCACATCTACCTGACGTCGTACCGGAACATGATCGCGTATCACCGCTCGCAGGGGGCGGACGCGACGGTGGCGGTGTACTCGGTCCCGCGGGAGGAGGCGCACCGCTTCGGCGTGCTGGACCTGGACCAGACGGGACGGGTGATCGACTTCCAGGAGAAGCCGCCAAATCCGCGCGCGCCGTGGGTCTCGATGGGTGTGTACGTCTTCAACAAGGACGTGCTGGTGGAGCAGTTGCAGGCGGATGCCGATGAGGGCGACGGCAGCAAGCACGACTTCGGGCGGAACATCATCCCCCGCATGTACCAGACGCACCGGGTATTCGGGTACCAGTACCAGGACTACTGGCGCGACGTGGGGACGGTGGAATCGTACTGGCAGGCGAACATGGACCTTCTGAGCCCGAACCCATCGCTGCACCTGGAGGACCCGGACCTGCGGCTGCGCACGGCGGGGAGCATCCAGGCGCCGGCGCGCTTCGGGCCGAACGCGGTGATCTGCAGCTCGATGGTGTCGCCGGAGGCGCGCGTGTACGGCGAGGTGACGCGGTCGGTGATTTCGCCGGGCGTGATCATCGAGGAGGGGGCCATCGTTCGCGACTCGGTGATCCAGCACCGCTGCATCATCCGCTCGGGCGCCGTCGTGGACCGCTGCATCCTGGACAAGGAGGTGACGGTTGGGAACGGGGCGGTGGTGGGCGAAGGGAACGAGAACATCCCGAACCGCGAACGGCCGGACATCGTGAACGCGGGCATCACGATCGTGGGCAAGCGCGTGAGCGTGCCGGCGGGCCTGCACGTGGGGCGGAACGTGGTCATCGGGCCCGGCGTCGCGGAAGAGCTGATGGAAGTAGGGCACCTGGAGAGCGGCGCGTCCATTCACCCGACGACGATGCCGTTGCACCTCTTCGTCTGATGGGCCGGCGGCGAGGGGCGGCGTGAGGGTCTATACGCTTGCAGAGGCGCGCGCGCTGCTGCCTGCGGTGCAACCGGTGCTCGCGGGGATTGCCAGCCTCGTGCGCGAACTGCGGGCGATGCAGGCGGCGATGTCGGTGGATAGGCGCGGCGCCAGCGGCGACGGCTCGCTCACGGCCAACCCCTGGGCCGAACACAGCAAGGACCGCGGCGATGAGCTCACGCGGCTGCTGCAAGAGGCAGTGGCGCGGCTGGAGCAGTGGGGCGTCGAGCTGAAGGACCCGGACCGCGGGCTCATCGATTTCCATCACGAGCGCGAGGGCGAGGTGGTGTACCTCTGCTACATGCTCGGGGAGCCAGATATCGCGTGGTGGCACCCGCTGGAGACGGGGTACGCGGGGCGGCAGCCGGTGTAGCGTCAGCGCAGGAGCCCGGATTCGACCATCGCCGCGACTTCCGCGTCATCGATGCCAAGAAGGCCGATGAGGATTTCGTAGGTATGTTCGCCAAGGAGGGGGGCGGCCCGCCGTGGTGTGGCATCGACTCCCTCGATCCGGAACGAGGGTGTGATGACCGCGTGCTCACCAAGCACGGGGTGGGGCAGCCGCACAAAGAAGCCGCGGTGCGCGAGCTGGGGGTCGGCGAAGAGATCGCTCGCGCGGGCGACCTTCGCGGCGGGCACGCCCGCGGCCTGGAGCTCGTCCGCGAGGGCATCGGCGTCGCGGGTGGCGCAGTATTGCGCGAGCAGGGCATCGATCTCGGCCTCGTTCGCCTTGCGCGCCGCGAGCGTGGCGAAGCGCTCATCGGTGGCGAGCGCGGGCCGGCCGATCGCGGCGCAGAGACACTCCCAGTGCCAGTCCTCGGGCGTGGCGATGGCGACCCAGCGGTCGTCGCCGGCGGCACGGTAGACGTTGCTGGGGGCGATGGACGGTTCGCGGTTGGCGGCGCGCGTGGCGAGGCGGCCGTTGAGCTGGAGGTCGAGCAGGAGCGGCGCGAGGAAGTGGATGGACGACTCGACCTGGGCGTGGTCGATGCGCTGGCCTGCGCCCGTGCGGTCGCGCTCCTCCATGGCGGCGAGGATGGCGGCGGCGAGGATGGGCCAGGTGAGGAAGTCGGTGTAGGCGGAATAGGGGCCAAGCGGTTCGCCGCCGGCCTCGCCGGTAAGGTCGTACCAGCCCGTCATGGCGCTGGCGATCTGGCCGTAGCCGCGATGGCGCGTATAGGGGCCGTCCTGGCCCTGGAGGGCGTGGCTGGCAAAGACGAGCCGCGGGTTCCACTCGCGCAGGATGTCCCACGTGAGGCCCCAGCGCTGCATGACGCCGGGGACAAAGTTCTCGAGGACGACATCGGCGCGTTCGACGAGCCCGCGGATGATGGCGGTCGCGCCGGGCTGGTTCATATCGATGGCGAGTGAGCGCTTGCCGGCGTTGTACGCGGCGAAGTACCCCGAGCGATCGAGCCCGGGCTCGCGGTTGGCATAGGGCGTGCCGACGCGGAGCGTGTCCGGGTGGGCGGCGGATTCGATCTTGATGACGTCGGCGCCGAAATCGGCGAAGTGGCGGCCCGCCGTGGGCGCGGCGAGCGTGGAGCCGAAATCGAGCACGCGGAGCCCTTCGAGCGGCAGCGCCGGCGAGCTGGCGATGGGCGACGGCGCCGGGCGAGGGTCCCACCGGGGATCACTCTCGCCCGGCGCGGGGGCCGGGCCGCGCGGCTCCCAGCGGAGCGCGGTCGCGTGCAAAGGCGGCCCGGGCACGCGCAGCATGCCCACGCCGGGCTGGTCGATGGTGCGCCAGGCGTCGCGATGGGCGAGCTGGCGGTCCTCGGCGAGGTCGGCGACAGAGGCCATAGGGGCAATCATGACCCCGGAACGGAGGGCGAATTCGAGGATCTCGTGCTTCGTGCGGGTCGCGAAGAAGGCGCCAAACACCTCCTCCAGGCGGGCGGGCATGTCCGGGGCGGCGCGCAGGAGGTCGAGGTGCTCCCAGTCGAGTTCGCGCAGCCAGCCCGGTGCCATGGCGTGCTCGTGCATCCAGTCGAGGAGCTGGACGAGACCCCGCGCGCCCAGGTGGCCGGTCTGGAACATCCAGACGGCGTAGCCATCGGCGGTGCGGTATACGTTGCGGAGGCGGACGGCGGAGCCGACGTCGCGGCGCGCGCCCTGGCGCGTGAGGTCGATCCCGAGCATGTCCCAGTGCTGGTAGGTGTGGGTGAGCATCCAGGGCACGCAATCGCGGATTGCCTGGCCGACGTGCTGCCCGCGGCCGGAGAGGCGGCGCTGGCGGAGCGCGAGCAGGGTCGCGACGAGCGCGTGCCCGGCGGCGAGGAGATAGGACTGGAGCGGGGCGGTGGGCTTGAGCGGCGGGCCATCGGGGGCGCCCGTCATGTTCAGGTAGCCCCCGGCGGCGATGTGCACGATGTCGGCACCCTGCCAGTGGGCACGCGGGCCATCGGGGCCGAAGGGCGTGATGGAGACGTGGAGAAGGCCGGCGTTGGCGGTGCGGACCGCGGCCGTATCGAGCCCGGCGACGGCGAGCGACTCGACGCCTTCGAGCAGGACGTCCGCGCCCTGGAGGAGACCGTAGAGCCGGGCGCGATCGGGGGCTTCGGCCAGGTCGATGACGACGCTCTGCTTGCCGAGGTTGAAGGCGGTCCAGGTGAGGCTGGCGCCACCGGGGGCGAGTGGGGGGTGCGCGCGGCCGGGGTCGCCGCCGCGGGGTTCGACAAGCACCACCTCGGCGCCGAGGTCGGCGAGCATCTTGCCCAGCATCCAGGTCTCGGGACCGGGCATTTCCAGCACGCGCAAACCGGCGAGCGGGCCGCGTTCGAGTGAACCGTGGGAGAGCGTCACGCGCGGAGTTTGCACGGGCGCCGGGAAAAGCGGAAGGAGCCCGAGGACTCGGACTCAGCGGCCGAGCCCGGGCAAGCGAGCGAAGTGGCCGGTCCTCCGCCTGCGCGAGGGGTTGGATGACACGGACGCACCCGGCGAACATTCCGGACGGCGTCCCTGCCTGATACTGTCACGATCCGCAGGCGAAGGGGGCCGCTGTGGTCGAACTGGCAATCGAGACGGAGCAGCTGCGGAAGCGGTACGGCGCGTTCGAGGCGGTGCGAGGCGTCGACCTCGCGATCCCGCAGGGCGAAGTGTTCGCGCTACTCGGCCCGAACGGGGCGGGCAAGACGACCACGGTGGAAATCCTCGAAGGGTATCGCCGTCGCAGCGATGGCCGGGCGGCGGTCCTTGGGACGGACCCGGCGACGGGCGGCGGGAGCTGGCGGTCGCGCATCGGCATCGTCCTGCAATCGACGGGCGTGTTCGACGCGTTAACGGTGGAGGAGGTCGTGCGGCACTTCGCGACGTTCTACCCGAAGCCGCTGCCGGTGGACCACGTCATCCAGATGACGGGGCTGGAGGAGAAGCGGAAGGCGCGGTGCAAGAGCCTCTCCGGGGGCCAGAAGCGGCGGGTGGATCTCGCGCTCGGGCTCATCGGCGACCCGGAGCTGATTTTCCTCGACGAGCCCACGACGGGATTCGACCCCGCCGCGCGGCGGCAATCCTGGGAGGTGGTGCGCGAGTTCACGCGGCTCGGCAAGACGGTGCTGCTGACGACGCACTATATGGACGAAGCGGAGCACCTGGCCGACCGCGTGGGCATCATCGTGGCGGGGCGAATGGTGGAAGTGGGGCCGCCGCGGGAGCTGGGCGGCCGCGCGCGAGCGATGGCGCACGTCACTTTCCGCGCCGAGGGCGCGCTGGCGGGGCGGGCGTTGCCGCCGCTGGCGGGGACGGTGGAAGCGGGACCACCGCTGGTGCGAATCGCGACGGGTGAGCCCACGGCCGTGGTGGAGACGCTGGCGGCGTGGGCACGCGAAGGAGGTGCCGATGAGCTGCCCGAGCTCGCGGTGACGCGGCCATCGCTGGAAGACATCTACCTGCGGCTGATCGAGGAACACGGCGAGCCGATGGCCACCGGGGGTGCGGCATGAGCGCGCAATCGGCGGCTTCGTCGCGGCGGCGCCCGCACGACGGGTTGGGGCTGACGCTCCGGCTGGGCATGGGGCGGGCGAACCTCGAGCTGCGCCAGTTCTACCGCAGCCCGGAGCTGGTGTTCTTCACGTTCCTGCTGCCGGTGCTCTTCGTGGTCATCTTCTCGACGGTGTTTTCGGACGAGATCGAGGGGCCCGCGGGCGCGCGCGTGCCGTTTCCGCAGTACTTCCTTGCGGGGATGATCGCAGCGGGCGTGATGTCGACGACGTTCACGAGCCTGGCGACGACGATTTCGATCGAACGGAGTGACGGGCTGCTGAAGCGGGTGGCGGGAACCCCGCTGCCGAAGGCGTCGTACTTCATGGGCAAAATCGTGCTGGCGGCGGTCACCTCGGCGATCCAGGCGGCGATCATCATGGCGATTGGCGCGACGCTGTACGGCGTGAGCCTGCCGAGCGATCCGGGGCTGTGGGCGGTGTTCGCGTGGGTGTTCGTGCTGGGCGTGGCCTCGTGTTCGCTGCTGGGCATCGCCTACACGCGGCTCATTCCCGAAGGTTCGATGGCGAACGCAATCGTGCAGCCGCCGTACCTGACGCTGCAGTTCATTTCGGGCGTGTTCTTCCCGTACGACCAGATCCCGCCCTGGCTGAAGTTCGTGGCTTCCATCTTCCCGCTGAAGTGGATGGTGCAGGGCATGCGGCACGTCTTCCTGCCGGACTGGGTGGCGGTGAACGACTATGGCGGCGAATGGCACCTCGAACAGGTGGCGGGGATGCTCATCGGCTGGACGATCGCCGGGTTCGTGCTGTCACTCCTATTCTTCCGTTGGCAGGGCAAGGGCGAGAAGTAGGGCAAGCTGGGCCAGGCGGGCCATCGGGGAGCGACGTTCGCACAATGACAGGCCGCGGCCCGCGGGGCACCATGGACGGACTGGAGGTGCTCCGATGGCGAAGGAACGCAGCGGGCTGCAGGAGCAGCTGAAATCGCTGTGGCGGGCGGGCATGGTGCGGCACGTCTACGTTCGCAAGGAAGGGCATACGCCGATCGATTTGCCGCTTCTGCTGGTGCTGGCGGGCGGGCTGTTGGCGCCCTGGCTGCTCGGAATCGGTGTCGTGGTCGCACTGCTGCTGGGGTACCGGCTCGACGTGGAGATCCTGGAGGACGCCACGGACCAGGGTGAGGGCGAGGCCGGCGACGGCGGGGAGGACCTGCCACGGGCCACGCTCGCGACGCCGCCCGGCGAGGACGCCATCCCTCCGGAGGCGACGGAGGGCGTGGAGCCGCGCGGCTAGATGGAATAGGTCGGGCCGGCGGCGCCGGATTCGCGCGCTCGCTGGAGTTCGATGAGGGCGCGCGCGCTGGCCTGGCGAGCGTACGCGGGCGCCTCGAAGGGGAGTTCGCGGCCGTAGCGGAAGCCGCGGCGGGCGATGTGCGCGAAGTAGCGCGCGAAGAACACCGGCGTCGTCATGCGGCGGTACTGGGCGACGTGGACCAGTTCGTGCACGAGCAGGGCGCGGCTGCGAACGCGTTCCGGCGCCGCAAACCAGATGTGATTGCCGATGGTCATGCCACTGCGGCGCCGTGAGCGGAGGTACCAGGCGAGCGGGCCGCCGGTGTGCAGGCGCACGGCTGCGAGTTGGACCTCGGGGTCGACGAGGCCCGAGGCCTGAAGCCAGGCAAGGTCCGATGGTTCGATACGCAACGGACTCCCTCCGTTCGAACGATAGCACCGGCGAGGAGGCGGCGTGAGCCCCCGTGCGGACGGCCTGCACTACACTGGGTGCGATGACGATGCGGTGCACGAAGATCGTCTGCACGCTGGGGCCGGCCTCGAACACCCGGGAGACGATCGCGGCGATGCTGCGGGCGGGGATGGATGTCGCGCGGCTGAACACGAGCCACGGCACGATCGCGGAGCACCTGGCCGTGCTGGCGCTCGTGCGGGAGGTGGCGGCGGTGGAAGGGAAGCCGGTGGCGGTCCTGATGGACCTCGGCGGGCCGAAGCTGCGCACCGGCGTGACCGCGACGGGCGAGCCCGTCCTGCTGACCACGGGCGACCGCGTGCTGCTGACCGCCGAGGAGGGGCTGACGACGGCGCAGCGGGTGACCATCGAGTACGCGCGGCTCACCGAGGACGTGCGCGCGGGCGAACGGGTGCTGCTCGATGATGGCAACCTCGAGCTGGAAGTGATGCAGGTCACGGGCGACGGGCTGGACTGCGGCGTGATCCACGGGGGGTTGCTCGCATCGCGCAAGGGGGTGAGCTTCCCGCATTCGAACCTGACCATGCCGGCGATCACGGGCCGGGACCGCGAGGCCATCGCCGCTGGCGTCGGCGCGGGGGTCGATTTCTTCGCGCTCAGCTTCGTGAGGGACGCGCGCGACGTGCTGCTTTGCCGGGAGATCATCCAGGGGCACGGCGGGGACATCCCGATTGTGGCGAAGATTGAGCGGCGGCAGGCGGTGGCGAACCTCGACGAGATCCTCGCGGAGGCGGACGGGGCGATGGTGGCGCGCGGGGACCTTGGCGTGGAGCTGCCGCCGGAGGATGTCCCCGTTCAGCAGCGGCGCATCATCGCCTCGGCGGCGCGCACGATGATCCCGGTGATCACGGCGACGCAGATGCTGGAGTCGATGGTCGATTCGCCGCGGCCGACACGGGCCGAAAGCTCGGACGTGGCGAACGCCGTGTGGGACCTCTCGGACGCGCTGATGCTGAGCGGGGAAACGGCCGCGGGCCGCTACCCGGTGGAGGCGGTGGCGATGATGGACCGCATCATCCGGCGAGCGGAGGAGGCGGCGAGCACGGACCCTTCGCCGGCGCGGCCGGACGCGGACGACCACAGTTATGTCGTCGCGGTGGCGGCGCGGCGGATCGTCGAGTCGGACGCGAACATGCGCGGGGTTGCGTGCTTCACGCGCAGCGGCTACTCGGCGTTCCTGATGAGCAAGGTGCACCCGAACGCGCCGATTTTCGCGATCACGCCGAACGAGGCGGTGTGCCGGCGGCTGTCGCTGGCGCGTGGCGTGGTGCCGCTGCAAGCGCCGTTGACGGACTCATCGGAGAAGATGCTGCGGCTGGTGGACCAGCTGCTCCAGGACGGGCGGCACGTGGCCGAGGGCGAGGAGGTGGTGGTGGTCGCGAGCCTCCCGGTGCAGACACACGGCCAGACGAACTTCCTCAAGCTGCACACGGTGGGCGAATCGCGGGGCTATCGCAGCGCATTGTAGGGCGCGCGAATGGGCGGCGCGGGTTGTAAGCTCCGGGCCATGGAGTGGTTCGATACGCCGGTCCTGGATTCGCGGGTGAACCCGGGGGACGCGGAGTTCGTGCGCAACCGGGAGGCGAACCAGGCGCTGGTGGCCGACCTGCGCGAACGGACGGCGCGCGCGCGGCTCGCGGGCGGCGACGAGTACGTGCGGCGGCATCACGAGCGCGGCAAGCTGCTCGCCCGGGAGCGTATCGACCGCCTCGTGGACCCCGGCACGCCCTTCCTCGAGTTCAGCGCGCTGGCGGCGGACGGCGTCTATGGTGAGGACGTGCCGGGCGCAGGCATCGTCACGGGTATCGGGCGGGTGGCGGGGCACGAATGCGTGGTCATCGCCAACGATGCGACGGTGAAGGGCGGGACGTATTACCCGCTGACGGTGAAGAAGCACCTCCGGGCGCAGGAGATCGCGGAGCAAAACGGGCTGGCGTGCATCTACCTGGTGGACTCGGGGGGCGCGTTCCTGCCATTGCAGCACGACGTCTTCCCGGATCGCGACCACTTCGGGCGGATCTTCTACAACCAGGCGCGAATGAGCGCGAAGGGCATCTACCAGGTGGCGGCGGTGATGGGTTCGTGCACGGCCGGCGGCGCATACGTCCCCGCGATGAGCGACGAAACCGTGATCGTGCGCGGCACGGGGACGATCTTCCTCGGCGGCCCTCCGCTGGTGAAGGCGGCGACGGGCGAGACGACGACGGCGGAGGAGCTCGGCGGGGCCGATATCCACACGCGCGTGAGCGGCGTCGCGGACCACCTCGCGGAGGATGACGGCGAGGCTTTGCGGATCGTGCGGAGCATCATGGCGAACGTCCCCCGGCGAGGGCGGCCGCCCTGGGAGCTGACCGAACCCGAGGAGCCCGCGCACGACCCCGAAGAGCTGTACGGCATCCTTCCCGGCGACGGGCGCCATTCGTACGACGTGCGCGAGGTGATCGCGCGGCTGGTGGACGGCTCGCGCTTCCATGAATTCAAGGCGCGGTATGGGACGACG
>JAYRRO010000170.1:0-13016 GCA_041910095.1 Dehalococcoidia bacterium | reverse complement strand
CGTGGGCGTGCCTCCGGTGGCCGTTCCCGTGGGGCTCCCGCCTGGGACCGGGGTGCCGTTGGCGGGGGTGCCCGGTGTCGCACCGGCAGGGGTACCGCCGGTTCCGCCCGCGCCGGCCCCGCCGTTGTTGACGGCCGGAGCGCTGCCCGAAGGCGTGGCCCCGGACGGCGTCGCCGAGCCTGTGGCGCCGCCGCCGGGGGAGATCGCACCGGTCACCGCGAACTCGGGCGCCTGCTTCGTGGGGTCGTAGCTCATCTGGATGACGAGCTGGCCCTGCCCGTCTTCGCTGCGAAGGGCGACCTGCCCGAGGCGATCGTAGCTGTGGATGGCGACGGAGGTCTTCTCACCGCGCGGGTCGGTCACTTCGATCTTGTACTGCGCGAGCGCACCCGGCAGCGTGATCTGGTTCGTGCCCGCGTCGGCGGGCGGCGGACTCTCAACGCAGGTAGGGTCGCGCCAGGCGTGCTTGAAGCGGTAGGTCGCGCCCTTGATGCCGACCTGGGCATCGGCCGCAGCTTCGGGCGGCGCGACCGTCTTGAGGGTGCCGACCACCTTCCCCTGGGCATCGCTCACACGCACGCGCACGTCCGAGGGAACCGTGATGGTCACCCCGGAGAGGTCGGTCGAGGGTTCGAAGAGGACGGACGAGAGGACTTTGTCCTTGTAGTCGATGTAACGCTTGCGGTCGGGGTAGTAGGGGTCGTTGATGAGGATCGTGTCGCCATCGACGCCGGTGGCCGCGACGTAATGCCCGGGGAGCTCGAGGATGACGAATCGCCCGGCCTTGAGTTCGCTGCGGACCTCGTCTTCCTTGCCGGTGCCGACGCCGGCGAAGCGGATCGTGCGCGACCCGGGGTGTGCGCGAGCGATTTCAGCCGAGAGCTGGTTGACTGCGGTCCAAACCACGTCGCCGTAGACGTAGCCGGTGCTGACCCAGCCGCGGGAGGTTTCGCGCGCCTGGCTATTGAACCAATCATTCACGGTCTTGGGGTTGAGCGGCTGACCGTCGGGCATGGTCAGGACCTGGAAGAGCGCCATGACCGATGCGACGGAGGTGACGCCGCACCCGCACTGGTCGAAGTCCGTGCCGCAGTATGCGGAGGGGTACTGCTTGTCGTCGGAACGGGCGTAGATGGTGTCGGCCCACGTGGGGTCGCGCTGGGAGAAGTAGGGTGCGGCGGCGGGGCCCGAGAAGGCCGCTTGCTTCGTGGCGTCCTTCTTGTCGCACATGTGGACGCCGGCGTAGCGGGCCTCCGGGTTGGCGGCGCTGGCCTTCTTTTCGCCGCCACCGACCAACTCGCGCACATCGAGCACGATGTGGCGGACGTAGTAGTAGGCGCTCGTGGGCGTGTGGGGCCACCGCCAGTAAAACAGCAGGCTGCCGAAGGTCATGAAGAGCAGCATCGTGAGGATGGCGGGCATCTTCCAGGCCTGCAGCGGCCGCACGATGTGGAGCTGGCCATCAGCGCTGATGCGCGCGGCCGGGTCGTTGGTGGCGACGCCTGTGATGCGAAACGGCTGGATGAGCGGCGGGCCGAAGAGCTTGCGCTTCTGGGGCCGCACGCGCAGCCGCACGATGCCCTCCGCGCCGGGTTCGAGGTTGATCGCGGGCGCTTCGAATTCGTAGAGGAAGGTCTCTTCGTCGTCCTTGCCCGCGAGGGCGTATGTCGCGATGGCATTGCCATGGTTCGCCGCAATGAGCTGGAAGTCCCGCCGCGAACGCACCGGCTTGAGGGCAATCTCGGTGCCCTCGAACGGCAGCACCGTGACCTGCCCGGAGGTGACGACCTCGCGGCCCGTCTCGGACGAGGTGACCACAACCGAAAACGGGTAGTCGCCCGCGCGCGATTCGGAACGGCGGAGGGGCTGGATGACGATGGTGACCTCGGCCTGCTCGCCCGGCGGCAGGAGCACGCGGACGCTGCTCATGCGGATCCACTCGGGGGGCAGGCCATCGATCGCGAGGTCCAGGCCATCGACGACGCGGCCGCGATTGCGGATCGTCAGGTAGGCGAGGCCAGGCGAGGTGCCCGGATCGATCGGGGTAGGCGGCAGCGCGAGCGTGCAGTGGATATCCGGGCTGAGGTCTTCCTCCGGGGCGGCTTCCTCCGCGGGGAGATCCGGCGTGCCCGGGACCGGGAGCGCGGCGGGCGTGGCTTCCGCCGCCGCGACCGCGGGCGCGACGTAGCGGAATCGCGCACTCCCAACCTGTAGTTCGGCGCCGTCGTGCACGAGCGCCGGGCTACCGGGCACGACCCGTTCGCCATCGACGTAGGTGCCCGTCTCGGAGCCGAGGTCGTCGATCAGCAGACGGCCGGATTCGACGAAGACGCGCGCGTGCTGGCGGGAGATGGAGTGATCATCGAGGACGATGGCGCAGCCGGGGGCGCGGCCGATGGTGAGCTGGGGCAGGTCGATGGGGTACTGACCGGGTGGGCCATCCGCCACCGCGAGCTCGAGAGTGCCGTACTTCACGCCGAAAACCCCGTGTTACCTGCCGCAATGGCGGGCGAAGCCGAAGGATATCGGCGCGCGGCGGCGGGTTCCACCATTTGGAAAGGCGGGATCCGCTCGAAAGCCGGGATCAACTGAACGTCACTGCCTGGTCGACGGTGCCCGCCGAGTACGGCCCGCAGGCAGTCGTGGCGGCCCGGATGTTGCGGTTGCCCGCGGTGGTGAACCGCGTCCCCGGCACGGCGAAGGTGAAGAGGTTCGGCCCGGCCTGCGTCGCGGTGCCAATGGCGACCGTGCTGCCATTCACCAGTACCTCGCTGAAGGTGACCGTACCGCAGTAGCTGCCGAAGCCGCCGGGCGAAAGCGTCGCCGTGAGCGTGAACGGCGTGCTGTTCGGGATGGGCGTCGCGAGCGAGAAGGTGACCGTGACCGTCGTCTGGAGTTGCACCTGGAGCAGCGTGCCCGGGCCGGAGACGGCGGCGCTGGTGGCGAAGTTGGTCGTGCCGAGGTATTGGGCGGCCAGGTAGTGGCTGCCCGGGAGCAGGGTCTGGCCCACGCCCGCGCTCACGCTGAAGAGCCAGCTGCTCGTGCCCGAGTCGTAGGTGTTGCTCACCGCGACCGGGGTCCAGCCGCCGGTCCCGCTGGGCGAGGAATACAGCACGACCGTGCCCGAGTTCGGGGTGTAGGCGATTACCGGCGATGTCGCGACCGTGACCTTGATGAGCGCCGTCCCGCTGGTGTTCACCACGAACGGTGACGAGAAGCCGGTCTGGAACGCGACCGTGGCCGTCGTCGGCGCGGGCGTGACGGAGATGGTCAGGCCGCTCGCGGTGGAGGACGGCAGGTAGGACGTGTTGCCGGAGTAGGCGGCGGTGACGAAGTGCGACCCGCCATCGAGGAGCGTGAGCGAGCTGGTGAGCGTGATCTTCGCGGTGAGCGGGTTCGCGCCGCAGCTCGTGAGCGGGGACGCGCCGCAGGCGTACGCGATTGTGCCCGTGGCGGCGGCCCCATCGACGTAGAAGGTCACGGCGCCGCCGTTCGCCGTCGGGTCGCCGAAGCTGGCGGGGGTGAGCGTCGCGCAGAGATCGACGGTACCGGCGAGGGCGATGGTGGCGTTGCCGCCGGTGCAATTCGTGCCGGTATTGATGGCGAGGGTGGTCGCCGCGGCGTTGACCTGCACCCCGATCGGCGATGACGTGGATGTGGCATAGGCGGCGTTGCCGGAGTAGACGGCGGTGATGCCGTAGGTGCCGGGCGTCATGGCGGCGGTGCCATCCGTATCGACCGTGAGGGTGAAGCGCGCCCCGCCCGTGGTCGTGCCGGTGGTGTCGGTGCCGAGCAGCGTGCTGCCCTTGTAGAAGTCCACCTTGCCGCTGGTGGCGTCGATAGCCCCGAGGCCCGCCGAGTAGCCCGAGACATCGGCCTGGAGGCTGAGGTTCGCACCGTAGCCAATCGGGTTCGGGGTGGCCGTGACCGTGACCGTCGTCGTCTTCAGCACCGTGAGGTTCGCGGCCGCGGAGGCGCTGAGCTTGTAGCTGCTATCCCCAACGTAGCGGGCGGTGATGGTGTGCGCGCCGGCGGCGAGGGAAACGCTCGCGATGGTCGTGCTGGCGGCGTTCCCGGCGAGCGCCGCCGTCGCGAGCAGGGTGCCCTGGCTCGCTTCGGAGACGTAGCCCGCGCGGAACTGGACGTTGCCGGTGATGGGCCCGATATAGGGCATGCCCGAACCCGGCGCGACGGTGGCCGAAAGCGTCAGAGAGCCGCCTTCGGGGATGGATGTGGATGTCATGGAGACCGTGGTGGCGGTGGTGATGGTATCGACGGTGAGCACGGCGTCGGTCGCCGACGTCGCGTCCGCATAGTCGCCGCTGGTTGAGACGAAGGTGGCGCTCACGGTGTGGTTGCCCGCGCCGACGCCGGAGGGCGAGGTATAGACGCAGTACCGTGCCTCGGCGCCCATGAACCATGGTGCCACTGCCGCGGTGCCGATAAGCGCGTTGGCATTCGCCGTGTCCCGGAATTCGATGGTGCCCTGTAGCGGCCGAGCCCCCGCGATGGTGATGACGTTCACGGTGCCGGTAAGCAGGACGGCGTCCCCCAGGACAATCGTCCCCGTCGAGCCCACACACGCATTAGTCGCCTTCGTGGCGGCCACCGTGACGGAGGTGGGTGCCATCGGGGTGACGGTGAGATTCGTGGCGGCGGAAGCGCTGGCGGCGTAGCTGCCGCCGCCGAGGAAGTGGGCGGTAATGGCGTGCGCCGCCGGGTCCGCGGGGAGGCCCTCGGCCACCTTCGGCGTGCTCGTCCCCGTGAGGCTGAGGCGCGCGCTCCCCGTGACCGTCGTCGTGCCCGCGAGGTTCACGGCCGCCGTCCCCAGGAGCGTGCCGGGGCTAACGGCGCTCACATAGCCGCGCCGGAATTCGACCGTGCCGCTGCCGGCGCCGAAGCCGGTCGCGGACACCGTCGCGAGGATGTCGATGGCGCTGCCGACGACGTACGGCAGGGTGGGAGCCGTGCAGGTGGGGCCGCCGGGCGCGCAGACGGCGACGGTCGTGGTCGATGCCACCTGGTTGACCGTGAGCGTGCGCGCCGGGGACACGCCGCCGGCGTAGTTGCCCGCGCCCGGGGTGTAACGAGCGGTGAGGGCGTGCGCGCCGCCGGGCAGGGCCACGCTTCCGGCGGTGGAGAAGTCGAGGTTGAAGGTGTGCGCGCTGGTTTCGCCGGAAGGCCACACGGTCGCGCAGCCGGGGCCCACCACGCGGGCGACGCAGGCCACGACCGTCGTGCCCTCGAGGAGCTGCAGGGTGCCGTCGTAGGCGCCGAAGCCACCGGGCGCGAGCGTCACGGCGGCGGCCACGGGCGTCGCCGCCCCCAGGCTCACGGTCGCGGGAGTGAGCGAGAGGTCCACGGTCGTCGTCTGGGGCTGGAAGTCGATCACCTTCTGGTGCGAGGGCCCGGGCGTGGCGGGCGTCGAAAGGTAGTTCCCGGTTTCGGTGCAGGCTGCGCCGCCCACATCCGTCGCGGGGCAGTAGCGCGCGGAGATGGTGTGGTTCCCGGTGAGAGGTGTGCCATCGGTGGGGTAGATCGCGGGATACGCGCCCGTGCGGAGGTCGAGCGTGGCCTGCTGGTTCGAAACCGCCACGGTGGCGATGCGCGGCGCGCCGGGCCGCGTCTGGTCGAAGAACTGCACGGATCCGCCGTGCGCGCCGAACGCGCCGGGCGTGATAAACGCGGTGATGGAGACGCAGTCGGGCGCGAGGCACGCCCCGGCCGCCGCCGGGGAGAGGCGCACGGCGGAACTGGAGCTGGTGATGGTGAACTCCGTCCCGGCCGGGTCGATGGTGAGAGCGGCGTTACCGATGCCCGAAGAAGCGCTGCTGGCATGGTCACCGCTGGTCGAGGTGAACGCGGCGCTGATGGTGTGCGGCCCGGTGGCGAGATTCGCCGTCGTGGCTGTGACGCAGAGGTTCACGGCGCCGCCAAGCCAGGTGGGCCCCGGGTTGGCCGACCCGAGCGAGAGGCTGCCATTGGAGGTGTCGAAGAACTCGACCGTGCCAGCGATGGCGCCCGCCCCCGGCGGCGTGAATCCGCTCACCGTGCCCGTCAGGAGCACTTTCTCGCCGAGCGCGGGGTTCCCGGAAATCCCCGCACAGCTGTTGTTGGCCCGCGAGACCGTGACGATGGTACTCGTGATCCGCGAATCGACCTTGAGGCTGCTGGCGATGGAACTGCTCGCGGCGTAGTTGCCGGCGCCGAGGAAGTGCGCGGTCAGCGTGTGGGCGGTGCCAGCGCCGGGCAGCGCCGCCGCCGAGAACGGCGTGCTCGTGTCGTCGAGGGCGAGGGTCGCGGTGCCGGTGACCGGGTTCGCGCCGGTCAGGGCGACGTTCGCCTGGCCGATGGCCACGCCATTCCGGCGGAATTCGACCACCCCCGCCTGGTCCCCGAAACCGGCGGCGTCGACCGTCGCAATGAGGTTGATGGCGCAGCCGACGACGAAGGGCGAAGGGGCCGTGTCACAGGGGTCTGCCTGCAGCAGCGGCGCGGTGATCTGCAGCGTGGTCGCGCTCTGGGCGGCGGTGATGGTCAGCACCTGGTCGGCGGAACGGGTGCCCAGGTAGTTCGAAGCCGCCGCGGGAACGTACACCGCGGCGAGCGCGTGCGCCCCCGCGCCAAAGGGTGCCTGGCCCTGCGCGAAGCTCAGCGTGAAGGTGTGGGAGCTGGCGCCCGTCCAGGTATCGACGCGAAGCCACGGCTTCCCGGCGTCGCAGGGAACGGTGGCCGAGCGCTGCGCGCAGTAGAGCGGGGTCACGCCATCGTACAGCTCGATCGTGCCGGGATACTCGCCGTAACCACCCGGCGCGAGTGTGACCGCGACCGTGACGGGCGCTGCAATGCCGAGTTGGCGCGTGCCCGGCGAGACCGCGACCGAAGCGGTCGTGGGCTGGCCCGTGAACGCCACCGGCGTGGATGTGCTGATGCCGGACTGGTAGTCGCCCTGTTCGATGCAGGTGTTCCCGGCCACGGCGGGACAGTATTTCGCCGTCAGGCTGCGTGCGCCGGTGATGGTCGCTCCGGCGGTGTAAAAGCCGAAGTGCGCCGGATAGACATCGAGGTTCGCGCTGCCCTGGGCGCCCAGGGGAACGGTGCCGACCAGGTCGGTGCCGTCGAGGAACTGGATGTAGCCCGTGGCGACGCCAAGGGCGAGGCCGCTCACATCGGCCGGGGAGACCTGCGCGGAGAGCCGCACGCACTCGGTCGGGAGGCAGGCGCCGCTCGTTACCGGGCTCAGCGCGAGCGACGGCGTCGATGACAGGAGGCCCACGGTGACATCGGCGGGCACGACGACGACCGAGAAGCAGCCGGCGGGCAGGGGATCGGGCGCGGCGCCGCACTGGGCAGCCACTCCCGGGCCGGCCGGCGGTGCATAGGTACCGCGCGTGGTAGTGGGGTTGAAGTAGGACACGCCGCCCGAGCCCGGGTCGGTATAGACCGCGCGGAGGCGGTGCGTCCCCACGCGCGAGCCGTTCGCGAGGATGCCGAGCGTGTTCGTGTTGAGCTGCGTCGAGGCCGCGTCGCCGTGGACGAGCGCAAAGCCGACGTGATGCTCCGTCGCGGAGCCGGGGACCGACTCCCAGAAGTCGATGCGGCCGACGTTGACCTGGCCGCTCGCGGGCGGGCGCGCGGTGACGCCGCTGGCGAGCTGGAAGCCCTTGCCGTTTGTGACCGAGGCGGTGCAGGTCGCGGCGCCGGTGCAGAAGGCGAGGTTGACTTCGCCCCGCACGATGACGCGGGCAACGCTTGCTTCCGGGCCACCCGTGGGCGGGTTGCCACAGGCCGTCTGGAGCGAGCTGGTGGCGCGGATGTAGTAGAGCCCGGGTGTGTTGTCGGCCGTGAACGTGGTCGCCGGGAGCGCGACCTCCGTTGCGCCCGTGGGCACGGCGACGGCGACGCACTTCGCGGCCGAGGCCGGCCGGTTCGGCACCGCGGCGATGTTTGCGCCGATGCCGAGGTAGATCTGCCGCGTGCAGTTCGGGCAGAAATCGATACCCCCGGTCGCGGCCGCGACGGAGACCGAGCCGGTGACGGTGACGGCTTCGCCGGGCGCGACGGTGATGCTGCCGGCCTGCGGTGTCGTGGGCGCGGACGACTTCGTGAGCGTGATATTCGAAAGCTGGGTGCCCGCGCCGATGCGAATCGCGAACTCGCAGTTGGCGTCGATGACGCCGTCGCCGTCGTTGTCGAGCGAGTCGCAGACGTCGTCGGCGGGCGGCAGCATCTCGAGGGGGACGGACTTGCTGAGCGGGCTGCGAAGGATGTTCTTGCCGCCTTCGAACCGGGCCCTGATCTGGTGGGTGACGGATGCCCGCGTATCCGGCGGGCGGGGAACGTCGAGCGGGAAGTTGCCGGTGGCCACGGTGATGCTGCCGATGGCGAAGGTCGCGAACTCGGTGATGGGCACGTCGAGCGCGATCTGGTCGGTCTTGATGCTGCCGTCGGGCCGCTGGACGGTATCGAAGAAGCGGACGTAGCCGCCGGCGGGCGCTTCCCCCCCACTGATGACGGCGAACAGGGTGATGCTCCGGTTCATCGACACGGAGTTGGGCAGAACCGTGACGGTCACGCTTGCGACCGGGACGGGCATGCGGAAGGGGGGCGAGACCTCGCAGGTGGAGGTCGTGCACGCCGTCGCCTGGAAGTCGATGTTCGCGAAGCCCTTGGCGTCGTCGGGGGTGGCGTCGGTGAGCTTGAAGGTGAGGTGGTTGTCGGTCTCGGTGACGGGCGTGAACGCCGTGTACTTGCTGGAGATGTTCCACGTCACGGTGGTGTAGTTCATGCGGGTGAGGGCGTCGCAATCGATGATCGCGTGCGACTCCTGGTCGAACTTGCGGGAGCACACCACGGTCACGCCCGTCGCGGGCGGCGGGGGGACGGTCGGGGTGGGCGTCGCCGCCGCCGCGATGGTGGTTGCCGCGGCCTGCGGTGTGAAGCGGATGGCCTGGCTGGTGGCCACGGACTTGCAGGCGGTGCGGTTGCAGGCGCTCACGGCGATGGCCGCACTCGTGTCCTGGGTGTAGGTGGCGAAGAGCGCCGTCTGCCCGGTGAACGGGTTCTGGACGTTGCCGTTCACGGTCCAGCGGGTGGTGGTGTAGTCGCCCTCGATGCGCACCGAACAGATGAGGGTCGCAAGCTTGGGGGCGTCCGTGAGCGTTGTCGTACAGGCGAGGTCGAGGGATTGCGGTTCGACCGGTTCCGCCGGCGGCGGCGCCGGGGGCGGAGTCGCGGAGGGCGTGGCGGTGCCCCCGCCCGCACCCGAGAGGCGGATGATCGGCTCGCCGGCGCCGTGCGGGAACTTCAGGGGCGTCGCCAGGAGGAACGACCCGAACCCGCTGATGACATTGTCCTCTTCGTTGGCGGCGCCGGGACTGAGCCGGATCGTATCGCCCAGGGCGAAGCCGAAGTTGTTCGCGATCTCGATGCGGGTGGCGCCGGCGGGGGCGGAGACGGTCATGTTCGTCTCGCCCGGCTTGAGCGCGCCGGGGGCGGGTGTGGCGGTTGCGCTCGGGCTTGCGGATGCGGCGGCGGCCGTGGCCGATGCTTGGGCGCTCCCGGCGGCGGTGGGCTTCTGGCCCTCGACGACCTTGACCTCCGCCGGCTTTTCCGGGTCGAAGTTCAGGTTCGCGACAACGGCGCCGGCGTTTTCGAGCACCTGGACGGTGGGCTGCCCGTTCTTGTCGTAGGTGTGGATGGCGACGTTGGTGGCGCCGCCGGCCGTATCGAGCACCTCGATCTTGTAGTCCTCGCGACGGCCAGGAAGCACGATCTGGTTCGTGCCCTCCTCGGAGGTGGGAGCCTTCTGGATGCAGGTGGGGTCCCGCCAGGCCTTGCGGGTCGCATAGCTCGCTCCGGGGATTTCGTTCTTGGCCGCCTTCGCCGCATCCTCGCGTGTGCCCGTGTTGAGCGTGCCAACTTCATGGCCGTCCTTGTCGGTGACCCGGACGCGGACATCGGCGGGCACGGTGATGACGACGGCGCTGAGATCCTCGCTCGGTTCGAAGAGGACCGAGCTGCGGACCTTCCCCTTGTAGGCATCGAGCGTCGTGCGGTCGCGGTAGAAGGGATCGTTGATCTGGATCTTGTCGCCGGCGAGACCCGTGGCGGCGATCCAGTGGCCGGGGACTTCGAGGACGACGGGCCGGCCGAGTTGGAGCTGCTCGCGGACCTCCTCCTCGGAGCCGGTGCCGGTGCGCAGGAAGCGGACGGTGCGGGTACCGGGCTTCTTCGCCGCGAGTTCGCCGGAGAGCTGGTTCGCCGCGGTCCAGATCACGTCCCCATAGATGTAGCCCTGGCTTACCCAGCCGCGGTTCGTTCGGCGAGCGTTCTTGTTGAACCAGGCGTTGAGACTCTGAGGGCTGAGCGGGTCGCCATCCGGGGTCTCGACAACGCCATAGATGGCGAGCATGGTGGCGACCGAGGTCATCGCGCAGCCGCACTGGGAGATGGTGGAACCGCACCAGTCGGGGCCGAATTCCGGGTCCTTCGCTTTGGCGTACTCGACATCGCCCCAGCGCGGGTCATTCTGGGCGTAAAAAGGGGCCCCGAGGCTGGCGGCCGTCGCACCCTGCGCGGCCGGTGGGCCCGAAAGGGCGAGCTCCTCGGCGGCTTTCTGCTGCTGCTCGGCCTTGCCTTCATCGTCGCAAAGGTGGACGCCCTTGAACGCCTCTTCCGCCGAGGCCGTCTTTGCGCCACCACCGCCACCGAAGAGAGCATCGGGGATGACGACGACGAGCGTCACGATGGCGATGGCGATGCAAAACATAAGCGCGAACATGGCGCCGCGCTTCGCCGGCTGCAGCGGCGGATGGATGACGAGCTGGCCCATCGCCCCGCCGTGCACGGTGCCATCCGCGACCGAGGTGGCCGTGATGCGAAAAGGCCGGACGTTCTCGGCGCCGAAGTACGGCTTCTTGCGGGGCGCGACGCGGAACGCGACGGCGCCTTCGCCACCCGGCGGGAGGTCCATCGCGGGCTGCTGGAACTCGTAGCGGAGCGCCTCCTCGTCGTCCTGGCCTTCCAGGCGGAACACCTCGCGGCTGTTACCGCGGTTCGTGGCGATGACGCGGAAGTCACGTTTGGCGCGCACCGGCGCCATGCTCCAGGCCACATCCCGGAAGGGTGTGACCTCGACCTTGCCGGGCACGACGACCTCGCGCCCGCCCTGCCCGGAAGCGACGGTGACGGTGAAGTCGTAGACGCCGGCCTCGGAGAACTCGTGCCGGGGCGGGCTAATGGCGATCTCGACTTCCGCGGAGTCCCCGGGCAGCAGCGAAACGGCGGGCCGGCTGAGCCTCAGCCATTCAGGCGGCAGGCCGTCCACGGTGACCGCGAAGTCATCGACGATGCGGCCGCGGTTCGTGAGCGAAAGGACCGCCACGCGCGCGACGCCGCCGGGGTCGAGCGGCTCGACGGGTGAGACGAGCGACGCGCGGATGGCGGTATCGAAGCTATCGGGTGGGGGGGCGGCGGCCGGGGCGCTGGCGGCGTGGGCGACGTCCTCGGACTCGGGCGCTTCGTACCAGGCCGCGGCATCGCCGAAGCGAAGCTCCTGGCCGGGCCCGGCGAGGGCGGGGATGCCGGGCTCGATGCGGTAGCCATCGATGAACGTGCCCGAAGCGGAGCCGAGGTCCTCGATGAAGAAGCGGCCGGAATCGAAGGAGAGGCGGGCGTGACGACGGGCGATGCTCGGGTCGTCGATGCGGAGATCGCTGCTCTGGGCGCGGCCCACGACAAGGGAGGGGAGGTCGAGAGGAAACTCGAGGACCTCGCCCGAAGCCGCGACTTTGAGCAGACCATATTTCACGGGACAGGGGACCCCATGGCTGGGTTCGGCCGGCGCCGGCCCACATGCAGGATAGGGCTGAAAGGGTCGCCCTGAATAGTGATAGGGAGTTGCAAGGCGGTCGCCGGGAAAGGCGAACCCCGCCGCGGCTCGGGCTTATTGGAGCGCATCAGCACGGGGGTAAGGGTGTTTTTCCCTAACGAGTGGGGCTGCTAGTATCCGCCACGCTTCGGCGCGTCGCGGGGGGCGGCCGCCGGTTCAGTGTGCCCGCTGCAAGGGCAGAAAAACCTATCGGGGGAGGGACCCATGCTCCTGGCCCAGATCATGATCCCGGCTGCATCGGCGGCCGCGGTCCTGTTCGCGATCTGGCTGGCACTCGACGTCCTCAGGCGTGACAAGGGGACGGCTTCGATGCAGGAGGTCGCGGGGTCGATTCTGGAAGGCGCCAATGCGTTCCTGAATCGGCAGTACCGCACGATCGGCATGCTCGCGGTGGTCACTTCGGTGGTGGTCGCGGTCATTGTCGGCATTTTCAAGGAGTCGACGGAAGTCGGCGTGCTCACCGGTATCGCGTTCATCGTCGGCGCCCTGGCGTCGGGTGTTTCGGGGTACATCGGCATGTCGATTGCGGTGCGCGCGAACGGGCGCACGGCGGCGGCGGCGCAGAACAGCCTCGCGGACGCGATTAACGCGTCGCTTCGCGGCGGCGCGGTATCGGGCTTCCTGGTGGTGGCGCTAAGCCTCATCGGGGTGTCGTCGATCTTCGCCATCTACTCGAACCTGCTGGGCCACACCATCCAGGAAACCCCCTTCCTGATCGTGGGCTTCGGTTTCGGCGCGAGCTTCGTGGCGCTCTTCGCGCAGCTCGGCGGCGGCATCTACACCAAGGCCGCCGACGTCGGCGCGGACCTCGTTGGCAAGGTCGAGGCGGGCATCCCCGAAGACGACCCGCGGAACGCGGCCGTCGTCGCGGACCTCGTCGGCGACAACGTCGGCGACTGCGCTGGCCGCGGCGCGGACCTGTTCGAGTCCACCGCCGCCGAGAACATCGGCGCCATGATCCTGGGCGTCGCGGCCTACGGCATCGCCGTCGCGGCCGGCATCGTCGGCCTCGCGACGAGCATCGCGTTCGTCTACATCACGCAGTACTACACCGCCGGCGCCTGGCGTCCCGTGAAGGAGATCGCGGAAGCGTCCAAGACCGGCCCCGCGACCAACATCATCT
>JAYRRO010000169.1:0-3192 GCA_041910095.1 Dehalococcoidia bacterium | reverse complement strand
GCACATCTTCAAGATGAAGAACGACCCGCGCCGGACGCGGCTGGGCGTGTTCCTTCGCAAAACGAGCCTGGACGAACTGCCGCAGCTGTGGAACGTGCTGAAGGGCGACATGAGCCTGGTTGGGCCTCGCCCGCCGGTGCCAAGCGAGGTTGCGATGTACACGCCGGCGCACCTCCGCCGCCTGACGGTGGTCCCGGGGATTACGGGGCTGTGGCAGGTGACGCTGCGCGGCCACCACGACTTCGCCGACATGGTGATGCTCGACACGCAGTACGCGGAGAACCTCAGCTTCGCCCTCGATATGAAGATCCTGGTGCGCACGGTGACGACGGTGCTCACCGGCAGCGGCTCCTGCTGAGGGCTGCGGCCCGCGCCGTTACCAACCGTAAATCAGGGTAGGCCCGGACCGGGGACGCGAAGTGCGTCCCCGTCGCCGTGCGACTCCCCGGGCGTGGCAGGCACGGAGGCAACGTGATTCCACGGAAGTTCGCAGAGATCGCGTTCCGCCGCTGGTGGGTGCTGCTCATCCCGACGGTGCTGGCGCCCGCGGCGATTCTGATGTTCCAGCCGCGCAAGGTGGAGTACGCGTCGGTGGCGACGGCGTGGGTCTCGCGCATCGAGGGCGTCGAGCCCGCGGGCACCTTCGGGCAGCCCACCGATAACCAGACCACGCCCGCGAGCGCGCAGGTCCAGGTGCTGGGGGACCTTCTCCAGACGGCGGCCTTCCGGGACGAGGTGGCGCTGAGCGCGGGGCTCGTCATCGAAGGCGCCGACCAGCGCGCGCGCGAGCAGGCGGGCGAACTGATCGTGGAACGCGTGCAGGTGTTCGAAGTCGGGCCGAACCTGATGGGCGTGCGCGTGGTAGCGCCAACGGCGGAGGGCGCGCAGGCACTCGGGGCGGCCGTCATCACGCGATTCCAGGCACGGGCGCTGGCTGAAGGCGCGCGTGAGGCGCAGACGGTCGTGAGCTACTTCGAGAAGCAGCTCGCGCTGGGGCAGGACGACCTGGCGAAGGCGCAGGCGGAGGCCGCGGCCTACATCAAGGCGCACCCGACGGCGGCGGACAAGACGAAAGTCGATGTGGACTACCAGTCACTCCAGGGGAAGGTGGACTCGCAGACGAAGGTGGTCGACCGGCTCCTCGAGAATCTGCAGGACGCGCGGCTGAACGCGGCCTCGGCTTCGAACACGGCCTCGGCGACCTTCAACGTGCAGGACCAGCCATCGTTGCCGCTCCTGCCGATCGCGGCGTCGCGGACGGAGAAGTACGGCTACCCTTTGGCGGGGCTGGTGATGGGCTTCAGCATCGCCGCGACGTACCTGTACGCGGCCTACCGGCTCGACCACACGATCCGTTCGCGCGAGGACGTGGCGGGGCTCCCGGTGACGTTCCTCGGGGCGGTGCCGGAGCTTAAACCGCGGCGGCGGCTGCTCATCATCGGGCGGCGGGGCGGGCGCAACTTCGCGCGGAGGGTCGCCGTCTCGATCCCGCCGGCCCCCGGTTCGGCCGAGGGGGAAGCGGCATGATTCGCGACAACTTCCGGCGCGAACGCGAGGACCTGCTCGAGGCGATTCGCGAGATCCAGCTACTCTCCGGGCTCACAGAGCTCCGGTGGAGCGAGCCGAACGTGAGCCGCGAACCACTCGCGCTGGCGGCGAATGCGCCGGGATTCCGGGGATTCAAGGCGATGCGCGGTTCGGGCCAGCCGCGGACCGCGCCCCCGCGCGACCCTTCGACGCCGCGGTCGGTGGCGATCGGGGTGACGAGCCCGGGATTCGGCGACGGGAAGACGACGGTGGCGATCGCGCTCGCAAGCTGCCTCGCCCAGGACTTCGCGGCCCAGGTAACGCTGGTCGATGCGGATTTCCACACGGCCTCGGTGAGCCGCGAGTACGGCCTTGAGGGGCGCAAGGGGCTCGCGGACGTGCTTGATGGGGAGGTTTCGCTGCCGGCGGTGACGCACCGCTTCCTGCGCGCGCCATTGAGCGTGGTCACGGCGGGGACGGCGGCTTCGAGCCCGGCGCGCATCGCGCGGAGCGAGCGCCTCGTCGAACTCATCGAGGCGATGAAGGCGACGAGCGGGTTCGTGGTCATGGACCTGCCGGCAACGCTGAAGTCGATGACGGCGCCGGTGCTGGCGCAGCGCTGCGACGGGGTACTGATCGTCGTTCGAGACGGCAAGACGACGCGCCGGGAGCTGGAACGCACGCTCGATCTCTACAAGGACGCGAATGTGCTCGGGGTGGTGTTAAACCGCCGGACCTCCCGCATCCCGGGTTGGGCCGAGCGGCTCTTCGAACTCGCGAGCTGAAGGAGGCGCCATGATCGCCATCGCCATCTTCGCCGCCGCCGGGACGGCGCTCGCAATGCGGCCCGTGCGGGGGATGTTCCCTTCGGAGTCGCTGGCGGCGTTCGTGATCACCGGCGTGGCGATGCTCGGGCTGCTGGCCGCGGGCCGCGCGGGGTAGGCGAATGACCGCGATGGCCACAAGCCGATGGCGCGCGATCGGCGTCCCGTGGACGCTGCTGGCCGCAGCCGGTTGCGCGCTCGTGGCGCTCGCCGGTGCGGCCGGCGTCATCGTGCTGGGCCCCGCGGCGGCGATTGCGCCGTTCGTGGCGGCGGCGTTGTTCTTCATCGCGACGCGGCCGCGGATGAGCGCATGCGTCCTGTTCGCGGCCGGGATGGCGCTGGATTCGCGCGCGACGGACATCACCAAACCGCTGGCGCTGGGGCTGTGGGCGTTTCCGCGTGGCATCCAGGATGCGCTGCCGCTGACCGTGAACCCGTTCGAGGTGCTGCTGACGCTCGTCACTGCCTCTGTGGTGGCGCGCCCGGCGGCGCGGCCGTCCGGTGGGCTGCCGGGGCTCGTTCGGCTGGTGCCCGTGGTGATGCTGGCGGGGATGCTTTACGGCCTCGGGCGGGGCGGTCCCGGGAACCTGGTGTATCACGAGACGCGGGGCCTCATCTTCGGCGCGATGGCGTTCGTGGTGACGTGGCGGCTGCAGCCTTCGCAGCGGGAAGTGGCCGCCGTGGCGATCGCGGGGACATGGGCGCTGGGGCTCCTGACCATCTTCCGGTACGTCTCGACGCTCTCGGGCGACCGTTCCGGGATCCCCGTGGAGTTCTGGTTCGAGCACGAAACGGGGCTGCTGCTGAGCATCGGCGGTGTCCTGGGCATGGGCCTCGCGAT
>JAYRRO010000168.1:0-4526 GCA_041910095.1 Dehalococcoidia bacterium | reverse complement strand
GGCGCGCGAGCGCGATGGGGTCCGCGAGGCGCCCGGCCCAGAGCCCGGCGACGGGGAACGCGGCCCAGGCGAGCGGGTTGCGATAGGCCCAGGTGGCGAATTCGCCGTCGAGACCGTGGCGGGCAATGTCCCACTGGTACCAGGCTATGGTGCCGAGGTTCACCGCGAAGGCGGCGATCGCGACGATGCCGGCGGTCCGGGCCGGAAGCGCGCGAACTGGGTAGAGCGCCGCGTAGAACACGATGAGCACGAGCACGTAGTAGTACTGGCCGGAGATATCGAACTGGAAGAAGTCCGCGAAGAGTTCGCGCGCGGGGGTGTCTTCGCGCCAGAGCCGGTAGGCAAGCGCGGCCGTCATCCAGATGGCGACGGGGAGGCCGATGCGGAGCAACTTCCGGTAGGCGAAGGCGGCGAGGCCGCGATTCCGTTCGCGGGCGAGGAGGAAGCCGCTCATGAAGAGGAAGGCGGGGACGGCGGCATGAGCGAAGAGATGGATGACGTGCAGCGCCACCTTGTGCCGGTTCGGGGTCACCTCCCAGGGGCGGAAGTAGGCGTGGAGGTAGACGACGAGGACGATGGCAAGGCCGCGCAGGACGTCCAGCTCGGGGACGCGGCGGGAGTGGGTGGCGGCCGTGGGCAATGGTGGCACCGGTTCGATGGTGCCGCGCCGGGGGCGCTCGGGCCAGCTTTGGGCGGGCGGCCGAGAAAGGACAGGATTGGTTAAGCGGAGGCCGAGACGGGCGCCGGCGGGGCAACGGGAGGGAATCCCGGCCCGGGTGGCATGCGTATCGTCACCAGCGCCCTGCAGGCCGTTGACCGAACAACTAACGAGGGAAGAGGCAATGCGACGAATGATGCGGCTGGCGGGCGCCGGCCTGGCAGCGCTTATGGTGGTGGTGGCGGCGTTCGCCGGCGCCGGGAGCGCCCCCGGCGCGGCGAACGCCCCCCCGACGACGACCGTGAACATGAAGAGTTTCCAGTTCTCGCCGGCGACGGTGAGCATCGACGTGGGCGACACCGTGCGCTGGCTGAACATCGAGGACAGCATCCCGCATACGGCGACCTCGGAGGCCTACCCGGGCTTCGCGACGCCCGTCATCACCGCCGGGGAGACGGCCTCGGTGGTGTTCGACAAGGCCGGGGCGTACCCGTACTTCTGCCTGATCCACCCGGGGATGCGCGGCGTGGTGCTCGTGGGCGGCGCGACGGGGACACCCGGGACGCGGCCCGCGGCGGTGGCCCAACAGGCGATCAACCTGCGGCTCACGGGCGCCGAGGAGGTGCCGGCCGTGAACACACCCGCGAACGGCGCGTTCGCGGCGACGGCCGACGCGAGCTCGGTGCGGTTCCAGATCCAGGCTGTGGGCGTGGGCATGACGATGGCGCACATCCACCAGGGGGCGAAGGGCGCGAACGGGCCCGTGGTGGCGTTCCTCTTCGGGCCGAACCCGGCGGGCCAGAACTCGGTGGATGTCTCGGGGACGATCCGCGAGGCCGACCTCGTTGGCCCGCTGCGGGGCGATATGCGCGGCTTCCAGGCGGCGCTGGCGGCCGGGAACCTGTACGTGAACGTGCACACGGTCGCGAACGCGGGCGGGGAGGTCCGCGCACAGATCCCGCCTGCGCCCGCGCCGAGGCCGCCCTCCACGGGGAGCGGCCTCGCGATGCAGCGCGGCGATTGGGCGGTTTACGGGCTTCTCTCGCTGGTCGCGCTGGTGGCTGTAACGGGCGGGGTGGGCGCCTTCGCGCGGGCGCTGCGGCGGCGGTAGCCGCATTCAGTTCGCGGTTCCCAGTGACCGGTAACCAGGGGCTACCCCGGGGGCACTCCCGGGTCGACCGGTTGGAGGGCGGGCTCGTTCGCGAGCCCGCCCTTCGTTTCGTTACGTGAGGAAGGGGTTCGGCGCTGCCTGGAGCCCGAACGCCTCGGCGACGGGGCCGCGAATGAGCAGCCCGCGATGGGTGCTGAGCGAATCGGCGAGGGCGCGATCGCGGCGCATCGCCTCCTCGACGCCGAAGTCCGCGAGGGCCTCGATGTAGGGGAGGGTGGCGCTGGTGAGGGCCTGGGTGCTCGTCTGCGGGACGGCGCCGGGCATGTTGCTTACGCAGTAATGGACGACGCCTTCCTCGACGTAGATGGGGTCGCTGTGGCTGGTGACGCGCGAAGTCTCGGCCGCGCCACCCTGGTCGATGGAGACATCAACGATGACGGCGCCGGGGCCCATGGAGCGGACCATTTCGCGCGTGAGGACGTGCGGCGCGGCGGCCCCGGGAACGAGCACCGAGAGGATGGCGAGGTCAGCGCCGGCGACCTCCTCGGCGACGGCCTGGGGGTTCGAGACGCGGGTGGCGATGCGCCCGCCGAAGTGCTCCTGGAGGTAGGCCAGCCGGGCGAGGTCGCGAGACATGACGGTGACTCTCGCATCCAGGCCCATGAGCACGCGCGCGGCGGCGGTGGCGACGGTGCCCGAGCCGATGATGACGGCGCGGCCGGGCGGCACGCCGGCGACGCCGCCCAGGAGCTTGCCTCGTCCGGGCCCGGGGTGGCGGAGGAGGGCGGCGCCGATCTCGGCGGCCATGCGCCCGGCGACCTGGGACATCGGCGCGAGCAGGGGCATGGATCCATCGGCCTTGCGCACGAGCTCGTAAGCGAGGGACGTCGTGCCGGCGGCGAGCAGCCGCTCGGTGAGGTCGCGGTCGGCGGCGAGATGGAGGTAGGTGAAGAGCGCGGTCCCGGCGGTGAGCAGCGGGTACTCGCTCTCGATGGGCTCCTTCACCTTCACGACGAGGTTCGCGGTCGACCAGACCTGGGTGGCGGAGGGCGCGATGGCGGCGCCGGAGGCGGTGTAGGCGGCATCGGGGAAGCCCGAGGCGAGCCCGGCGCCGGTTTCGATGAGCACCTCGTGGCCGCGAAGGGTGAGCGCGTAGGCGCCCTCGGGGGTGAGGCCGACGCGCGCCTCGCCGTCCTTTCGTTCCCGCACCGTGCCGATCCGCATGGCCAGCCTCCGTGGCACCGGGCTGTCACCCGGTTTCTTTCCGGGGATGGTAGGGCATCTACCGCATCGTCACCGCGCGGCCCCTTCGCGGCCCCCGGCACTTGCCCTCACGCGCCGACCTTCATGACAGCGGACTCGCGGCCGAAGGCCCGGGGGCGCGGGAGCGAGGGGGAAGGACGTGGACGAGATTCGCGAACTTCGGGCATCGGTCCGGTTCCGGGAGCGGCGCTGGCGGGCGGCGGCGGCGCTGTTCGCGCTGGCGCTGTGCGCCTGGGGCGTGACGACGTGGGGGTATCTTTCGGTGTCGCGGGGAGCGGAGGCATCGGAGGACGGCCGGTTCCACGATGTCCACACAACGCTCGCGGTCCAGGTCGATGGGGTGGAGTACTACGTCGAGGTGCAGTTCTTCCTCGACGCGACGGACCCCTCGCGGTTCGAGGCCGAGGCGGCGGCGGCGAGGGCGGCGTTCCTCGCGCGCTTCCCGGGAGCGGTCGAGGTCACGGGGCCGGAGGTTGCGGCGCAGTACGTCTCGAACGGGTACTGGTGGCCGGCGCGGACGACATCGTGGGCGTATAACGGCGCGGGCAAGCCCGGCGGGCTCTCGGATGATGCGGCCGCGATCGCGGCGGCGGCGCAGAGCTGGGGTCTCGCGGGCGCGAACTGGAGCTTCAGCGGCGGCGGCGCATCGTCGGGGAACACGGGCGCGTGCAGCGGTTCGGGGCTGGATACGAAGAACGTGGTCGGCTGGGCGCCGCAATCGGGGTCGGTGCTGGCGGTGACGTGCACGTGGTACACGCAGACATCGAACCCCGCGACGGCGATCGAGTTCGACATGGAGATCGACCCGGACTGGCCGTGGACGACGGGCGGATCGATCAACGTCGACCTGGAGAGCGTGGTGCTGCACGAGTTCGGGCATGCGCTGGGGCTCGCGCATAGCCAGGCGCAGAGCGCGGTGATGTACGCCTCGTACTGCCAGGGCTGCGACAAGCGAACGCTGACGGCGGACGACATCGCGGGGCTGACCTCCCTGTACGGGGCGGGCGGCCCACCTCCGACCAACACGCCGCCTCCGCCGCCAGCGACGAACACACCCACACCCACGCGGACCGCGACCGGCGTGCCGAGCGCGACCCCGACTTCGACGGCAACGACAACGCCGGCCAAGACGGCCACGCCGGCCAGCACGGCGACAAGCACGCCGACGGCGACGACCCAGCCGCCCACGAGCACGCCGACGCCAGTGCCGACGGCGACTCCGCGCCCGAGCCTGCCGCTGCGTCCGGGGGTGAACCTGCTGACGTGGCCAAACGCGAGCCAGCCGGCGGCCAGCGCGCTGGCCGCGCAGGGGAACGCGATTGCGGCGGTGTACGCATGGGATCCGGCGACGCAGAGCTGGACGCACTACTTCCCCGGGCTGCCGGCGTTCGTGAACTCTCTGGCAACGCTGGAGCAGGGGCGCGCCTACTGGTTCCTCGCGGGCAGCGGCGGCGCCATCATCATCGAGTAGAGACGCGGGAGCGCGGCGCTCGG
>JAYRRO010000167.1:0-1619 GCA_041910095.1 Dehalococcoidia bacterium | reverse complement strand
GGGCGTGGGGATGCGGGTTGGGGTGGAGGTGGGCGGGATGGGGGTGTTCGTCGGCGCGGGGACGTTGGTGGCGGGGGCCTGAGTGGGCGCCGGGGTGTTCGCCGAGCGCGTCGCCGTCGGGGCCGGGGTGCCGGGCGTCGCCGTCGCGGTCTCGGTGCCCGTGGGCGACGGCGAGACCGAGGCCGTGGGCGAGACGCTCGCCGTGGGCGAAGCGGAGGGCGAGGCCGCGGGCGACGGCGAGGCCGTGGGCGATCCCGTGATGGCGATGATGTTCGTTGGCTTCGGGGTCGCCGTGCTGGCGGTCGAGGCCGCCTTATCGCCGTCGTCGCCGCCACGGGTGAGGAAGACCGCGGCGGCGAGCCCAGCGATCAGCACGAGCACGCCGATGCCCACGAGCGCGACGATGCGGGCGATGCGGCCGGAGCCGTCGGCCGCTTCGGGCCGTTCGACGAGCATCCCGGAGACACGGCGTGAGCGGTAGGTCTCCTCCTCGGGGGCGAACGCCGCGTCGTCGTCGAAGTCATCGTCCGCGATCTCGGGGGGTGGCGCGATGGCAACGCCGCGCGGCCGGAAGGGTGCGGGCTCGGCGGCATCGTCCTCGGATTCGGGAGCCCATGCCTCGGCTTCGATGGTCGACGGGCGGGGGAGGACGATGGGCGGCTCGGGCACGGGCGCGACCGGGTCACCCTGGCCGGAACGGGCGGGCGCCTGCCGGGCGAACGGGTCACGCGAGGAGCGGCCGTTGGGGCGGCGGACGCGCTGGCCGGCGGGCACGGCCGGGCCCGGGACGAAGGCGTCGGGCGCGGGCGTGCGCGGGGCGCCGCCGGTCAGTTCGGCGACGAGTGGCTCGGGGTCGAGCTGGAGGAAGTTGGCGTAGGAGCGGAGGAAGCCGCGGACATAGACGGGCGCGGGCAGTTCGTCGAAGCGTTCTTCTTCGAGCGCCTGGAGGAAGCGCGGCGAGATGCGGGTCTCCTGGGCGACCTGCTCAATGGAGATGCCGCGATGGACGCGCGCGTCGCGGAGACTCTTGCCGATGAGGGCCAGGGAACGCCTCCCCGGGAAGAATGGGACATAAACTAACCCCACTGCGTCAAATGCGCTATCGGGGAGATGCCCAACAGGGGATTGGCGCCGCCCGCGGGGTTCGCGCATCGGGTGGGGGTGCGCGAAAGTGGGTGCATGCGGCTCTTGCTGGCGGGCCTGTTCGCGCTCGGCGCGGTGGCGGCGATGGGCGGCACGGCATCGGCGCAGCCGGCGCTGCCATCCACCTTCTATGGCACGGCGAGCATCGACGGGAAGCTCCCGCCGGTCACCGCCGAGGTGCGCGGCTACATCGACGGCCGGGACTGCACGCAGGGTGAACGCGGGACCACGCCCGTATACATCGAGAACGGCGTGGCGCAGTACGTCATCCACGTCATGCACGAAACGCAGGCCCCGGGCTGCGGCCGCGAGGGCAAGACCGTGACGTTCACGGTCGGCGGGCGGGAGACGGGCCAGGCGGCGGTCTGGAAGACGGGTGTGCAGGAGCTGAACCTGAACGCGGGGTCGGGCACGCCGCTCCCCCTGCCGACGGCGACGCCCACGCCTCCGCCGCCATCGGCCACGGCGACGCCGCG
>JAYRRO010000166.1:0-6369 GCA_041910095.1 Dehalococcoidia bacterium | reverse complement strand
TCGCGGCCGCGATGTGGGGCAGTGACATCATTTCCAAAGAAGAGCGGGACAAGACGGTGGAGTTTTCGCTGGTGTTGCCCGTGTCCCGTAGCCGTGTCATCACCGCCAAAGCTCTGGCGGACCACGGTGCGACGGTCGTCAAGGTGGAATCGGGGACGCGAATGGACCTTGTGCGCGCGTTGCCTCCGTTCAAGGACAACATCCCGGGGCCGAACCGCAGCCAGTGGCAGGGGAACACCAACTCGTCGAAGCGCAGCCTGACGCTGAATCTCGCGACCGAGCAGGGCCGCGCGCTCGCGAGGCGGCTTGCGCTCGAATGGGCCGACGTCGTCATGGACAGCTTTACGCCGGGCACCATGGCGCGCCTTGGCCTCGACAGCGAAACGCTGCGCGCGGAGCGGCCGGATCTCATCACCTTCTCGACCTGCCTCATGGGCCAGACGGGGCCTTACGCCACCTACGGCGGGTTCGGGAATCACGGCGCCGCGATCGCAGGGATCACGCACCTGACGGGCTGGCCCGGCAGGCCACCGGCGGGCCCCTACGGGCCCTATTCGGACGTCATCACGCCTCGGTTCGGCGTCGCGACCGTGGCGGCGGCCGTCCTCGACCGGCGGCGAACGGGGATGGGCGTGGCGATCGACCTTTCGCAGGTGGAGTGCGGCGTGCGCTTCATCGAACCCGTGCTCCTCGACGCGGCGGCAAACGGCCACATCGCCGGGCCGGGCGGCATCGAATCAGCTCGGAGTTTCCCGCACGGCGTCTATCAGACGCAGGGGACCGAGCGGTTCGTCGCCCTCGAGGTCGAAGACGCCGGACAGTGGCGGGCGCTGTGCGCGGTGATCGACGCCCCCGGGTGGGCTGATGGCAGCCTCGACCACGCCAGCGCACGCCGCGCCATCGCCGAGGAGATCGACGCGCGCATCGCGGCATGGGCGGCGGGACGCACGGCCTTCGATGCCGAGCGTGCGCTCGCGGCGGCGGGCGTCCCGGCCGCTGCCGTTCAGCGCGCCACGGACCTCCATCGCGACCCACAGCTGGCGCACCGCGGCTTCTTCGTTCCCTTCGACCACCCCGAAATCGGCCGCGTGCCCTACGACGGTTTGGCCACGCGCTTTTCGGCGAAGGCGGTTTCGCTGCACACGCGCGCACCGCTGCTGGGCGAGCACACGGTCGAGGTGTTGACGGAAATCCTCGGACTGAGCGAGGACGAAATGGCCGGGCTGGCGATGCTGGACGTCTTCAGCTAGGGCTACTGCAGCACGCCCTCGGCGACGAGGGTTGCGACGTCCTCAACGCTCATACCCAGCAGCGAGCCGAGGATTTCCACGGTGTGTTCGCCCATGAACGGCGCGCGCTGGATGGGGAGCCGTTCGCCGTTCCAGGTGATGGGCTCATGTTGGAGGAGCATCGAAACGCCGGCGGGGTGCTGGATCTCCTCAAGGAAGCCGTTCGCCATCGGGTCCCGGCCCACCAGGTCGCCTACGTCCTCGACCGGAGAAGCCGGCACGCCCGCCGCCTCCAGCGCGGCGGCGACCTCCCACCGGTCGCGAGTCGCCGTCGCGGCCGTCACGGCGGATTCGACTTCGTCGACGGCATCCAGGCGGCCCGGCAGGGTGGCGAGGTCCTCGCGCGCGGCGAGTGACCCCAGTCCGAGCACCTGGCAGAGTGCCAACCATTCGTCATCGGAACGGGCGGCGATGGAGACCCATTCGTCTTCACCGGCGCAGGGAAAGACCCCGTGCGGCACAGCATGGGGCGAACGGTTTCCCCGCCGGGCCGTGACCACGCCGTTCACCGTGTAGTCGAGCACCTCGGTATCGAGCAGGTGGACTGAGGCTTCGTACTGGGCGATCTCGATGAACTGGCCTTCGCCCGTGCGGCGCCGATGCCGTATCGCGGCGAGGATGGCAAGCGCACCGATGTAGGGCGTCGTGAAGTCCGAGTGCAGAGTGCCCAGGCCCACCGGCTCGCGCTGCGGGAAGCCGGTGAGCCCGTTCAGGCCCGCGAGCGCGATGACGCCGTTCCCGACGGCGCGCCAACCAGCGTGCGGCCCCTCGGAGCCCATGACCGGCAGGCTCGCGACGATGATGCCCGGGTTCACTGCACGCAGGTCTTCGTACCCGAGGCCCCAGCGGTCCATGCGGTCGGGCGTGAAGTTCGAGGTCACGATGTCGGCGCGGGCGATGAGCGCGCGGGCGAGTTCGATGCCCTTCGCGGTGCCGAGGTTGAGCGTCAGGCTCTTCTTGTTGATGTTGCAGTCGTTGAAGACGCCGTTCGTTTCGGCGTTCGGCACCGGCGGCTGCACTCCAACTTCGCGGATGCGATCCACCCGGGCGAGCGACTCGACCTTGATCACCTCCGCACCGAGGTCGGCGAGAAGCCGTGTGGTGAGGGGGCCAGCGATCATCCAGCAGAAGTCGATGACGCGCAGCCCGGCCAGCGGCTGGGGGGTCATACCGGCACCCCGTCGCGCGCCTCGGCGATGACGCCGGCGGCGAGGAGGGCATCGGTCCGCTCCTGACCAAACCCGGCCGCTGCCAGCACCGCCCGAGTGTGCTGACCGAGCGCCGGTGCGGGAGCAGCGGTCGCCTCGAAGGCGGTGGAAATGAACGGGTGCCGCATGACCTCGAACGTCTCGCCGATGTGCGGGTGTTCCACCCGCTGGAAGAATCCCCGGGCGCGAAGATGTGGGTCTGCGGCGATGTCATCGACTGTTTGGACCGGCACCGCGAGAACCTGGCGGCGCTGCGCCTCGGCCACGACCGCGTCGCGGCTCATGGTCGCGCAGAGGGCGAGCGTCGCTTCCACGACCGCGTGGTGGTTTCGCGTGCGAAAGAGGAGGTCGTCCCATTCCGGCGCGCGGAAGCGCGTATCGCCCAGGGCCACCTCGACCCAGTCCACGAAGGCCGGCCATGACGGCGGATGCTGGTAGAAGCTGACCCATTTGCCGTCGCCGGTGGGGAACACCGTCTGCCCACCAAGGTTCGCGAGCCCACGCCGCGAAGGCCGCTGCCCGAGCCACGGCCAGTAGTTCTCGTTCGCGGACTGGATGGTGGTCCACATCACCGCTTCTTGCATGCAGACGGTGACGCGGGCGCCGCCGTGGCCGGACGTCTCGGATTCGAGTACGAGGGAGAGGGCGGCCAGCGCCGCCGCGAGCGAAGTCTGCTTGTAGGCGAGGTTCCCGGCAGGGTGGTTGGGCGCGTCCTCGGTGAAGCCGTCGAGCACGAGGTGGCCACCGGCGGCCATGCCGGCGATGTCGGAAACGGCGGGCGCGCTGCCGTCGCGCCGGAGGACCGCGTCGACCACGTTCGTGCCAGGCGCGACGCCCCGCAGGTGCGCCTCTTCTAGCAGTGCCGCCACCGCCGGAACCGGCTCCATGGGCGCGATGATGACCGCGGCATGCGCGGCCAGGGGACCGAGGACTTCGGACACGCCGGGGTGGTCGAAGTCGACAGCGATGCTGCGTTTGCCGGCGTTGTACTGGAGGTGCGCCAGGCCGCGCTCAAGATCGAGCGCTCCGCCGGCCCAGGGTCCGCGAAGGCGGAGGGCGTCCCCGACGGCGTGCTCGGCGCGGACGACATCGGCCCCAAGGTCCGCCAGCAGCCGGCCGGCAAGCGCGAGAGGCTCATCGGCCAGGTCGAGAACGACGACGCCCGTGAGCGGCATGGGCACGGCAGCCTCCGGGGCCCGGGCGGCGGCGCGCTGCCCGGCCCGGATGTGCGCGGCAGTATAGGCAGCCTGCGAGGCGCCGGGAACCGGCATCGACATGCGAGGCGGGCCAAAGTCGCGTAAAACGTGCCCCCAACACCCGGCGGGGAATCGCCCGTGGGTGACGCTCCGGGGGTGGGCAGGTGCGCGTACTCGAACTTTCGGACCGCGAGGAGGCGGCCGCGTTCGCCGCGAAGCTCTTTCGCCGCTGGGGGGCCGAGGTCATCAAGGTCGAGAGCCCGCTGCGGGCACCACCATCGCCGGCGGCCGATGTCGCGGTGAACGGCGGCAAGCGACGGGTGCGGCTCGACCTCGCATCGGCCGGCGACCGGGCCGCGATCGAAGGCCTCGCCGCGGCGGCCGACATCGTGCTCACGGACCATCCGGTGGCTGTGCTCGATGCGCACGGTGTGCTCGGCTACGGCGCGGGCTCGAACGCTATCCGTGTGAGCATCACGCCATTCGGGCTCGACGGCCCCTACCGCGATTGGCCAGCCACGCCCTCCACGCTGCTCGCGCTGGGCGGGTACACGTGGCTCATGGGAGACCCCGGACGGGCGCCGCTCACGATGCCCGGGAACTACGTGGCCTACCAGGCGGGCACGTACGCCTACCTCGCCGCGCTGGCGGTGCTGCTTGGCGGGAGCCCCGCGCGAACGGTAGAGGTCTCGATGCTGGAGTGCCTGGCGAGCCTGCACCAGTTCACCGACACCATGTGGCGGTTCGAGGGCATCACCCGCAGCCGCCACGGGAATCGCTGGGAGAACCTCTGCCCGACAACACTCCTCCCCTGCGCGGACGGCTGGTACGGCGTCAACATCCTCCAGAATTTCTGGTTCCCCTTCGCGCACTGGATCGGCCACCCCGAAGCCGCGGCAGAGGGCCACTGGGCGACGAACGCGGGCCGCATGGCCGACCAGGACGCGGTGGAGGCCGCGACCGTGAAGGCCCTCTGGGAGGTGCCCCGGAGGGAGATCTTCCAGGCAGGGCAGGAGATCTGGCGCGTCCCCGTGGGGTTCGCCGCCTCCCTCCAGGAGGTGCTGGCGGATCCGCACCTGGGTGAGCGCGAATACTGGCGCGAAACATCGAGCGCTGGGGGCACACTCCGCGTACCCGGCTCGCCCTACCGCTTCGTGGGCGAAGAGGCGCCGGACGAGCCGCCCGTGGAGCCGTTCGAGCCCGCGGGCGCCGGCTGGCGCGAATCCTCCGCCACCCACCCCGCGGGCGCGGGCGATGCGGCCGCGTCCCGGCCGCTCGCCGGCGTGCGCGTCATCGACCTCACGCGGATCTGGTCGGGGCCCCTGGCGACGCGGATCCTGGGCGACCTGGGCGCGGAGGTGATCAAGGTCGAGGCGAGCACCGGCAGGGGCGCCGTGTTCCCGGCCGACCCGAGCCCGCATCCCTGGAACACGCAGGGGCTGTTCAACAAGCTCAACCGGAACAAGACGAGTGTCTGCCTGGACCTCAAGTCCGGCGAAGGGAAGGGGATCTTCCTGGACCTCGTGCGCGAGGCCGACGTGGTGATCGAGAACTTCAGCGCCCGCGCCATGCCCGGTCTCGGGCTCGGGTACGATGCGCTGAAGGCGGCGAACGAACGCATCGTCTACCTCGCCATGCCGGCGTTCGGGATGCGGGGGCGATACCGCGATTACGTCGGACTCGGGCCGAGCATCGAGCCCATCACGGGCCTCACCGCGCTGATGGGGTATAGCGACAGCGAGCCTCGGGTCACCTCGAAGGCGCTGACCGACGCGATGGCAGGGACGACCGCGGCGTCGGCCGTGATCACGGCGTTGTGGCGCCGCGAGCGCACTGGCGAGGGCTGCCTCGTCGACCTCTCCCAGCACGAGTGCGGGGTCGGGTTCCTGGCAGAGGCGTTCATCGAACGCCAGCTCAGCGGCCAGGAACCCGGGCGCCACGGGAACGCACACCGGGAGTACGCGCCCCAGGGCGTCTATCGCTGCGCGGGTGACGACGAATGGATCGCCATCGCCTGTCGCCACGACGCGGAATGGCAGGCGCTGTGCGAGGTGCTCGGGATCGAAGGCTCCCCGGGATGGGCGACCGCCGCCGGCCGCCGGGCCGCGCGCGAAGCGATCGAGGCCACCATCGAGCGCGCTACGGCCGGACGGGCGAAGGACGAACTCACGACCGCACTCGCGACCGCGGGCGTACCCGCAGGGGCCGTCCAGCGGCCGGGCGAGTACCTGGCGGACACGCACCTGGCCGCGCGAGGCTACTTCGTCGCGCTCGAACACCCCGAGGCCGGGACCACGCCGTGGGACGGCAACCCGGTTCGCTTCGATGGCGACCGCGGACATTCGAACTGGTTCGCGGCGCCCTGCCTCGGGGGGCAGAACCGCGAGACCCTGCGCCGGGTGCTCGGCCTGGACGATGCCCGCATCGATGCCCTTCACGCGCGTGGCGTCCTGGCCGAGGCGCCCCCCGGACCGGCTGCCGCGGGCTGACCGCGCGCTACTGGCGGAAGGGCTCGTCCCGCCAGGCGAGCGCGTTCTTGAGGCCGGTCTCGGCAGCAATGCGCGCGAACTCACGGAAGGCCGCCGTCTCGTGATAGATGGCGTCGAACTCGGCGCCTTCGGCCGCCGCCGTCTTCAGCCCCGAAATTTCGAACCAGCGGTTGGTGACGTGCTTGTG
>JAYRRO010000165.1:0-5020 GCA_041910095.1 Dehalococcoidia bacterium | reverse complement strand
TCGGCCGCTCGGCGCCACTTGCCACCTTCGGCTCGCCGCTGGTCGTGCCATCGGCGCTCCATCGCAGCCACGAAGACGGCGCCGCCATCGCGCGCGTGTACTCTGCCGCCGCGGAACCATTTGAGGGCACGCTCGCGGTCCCCGCTGCCGGCGAACAGGCCGTGCTCGCCGACCTCATGGAGCGTCACATCGGCGAGGCGAGCCGCTCAGCGGGCGCCTGGACCGTTCCCCTGCGACCCTGGCAGATCGCCTCCCTCCGGTTCGGCCGCCGCAGCCCCTGAGCGTGCGAAAGAGGGGTGGACCCGCCACCCCTCTCCGGTCACTGTCCGCGGACGTGCGGCCTACTCAAGCACGAAGCGCGCTGCCTGCCGTTCCAGCGCCTCCGCAAGGCCCCGCATCTGGTTCGCCGTCGCCGCCAGCTCCTGCGACTGCGCCGAGAGCTCCTGCGTCGAAGCCGAGACCTCCTCGGCCGAAGCCGAGGTCTCCTCGCTCGTCAGCGAGACCTTCTCGATCGCGCCCCGGACGGTGGTCGTGCCGTCTGCGATCCGCGAAGCCCCGTTCGCGGATTCGTTGGCGCTCTCCGCGATCATCGTCGCCGCCTCGATGATGCGCGAGGCGCCCTCCGCGAGCCCCTGCACATCGACCGCGATCCGGCCCATCTCGCCGGCCGCCGCCTGCACGTTCTCGATGATCGCGTTCAGCGCTTCGCCCGCCATCTCCGTCGTGTCCCGCCCGGTCGCGACATCCTCGACGCCGGCTTCCATCGCGCGCACGGCGGCCTTCGTGCCGTCCTGCACCTTCGCGATGAGTGCCGCGATCTCCTTCGTCGCACCCGATGAGCGTTCTGCCAGGCTGCGAACGTTTTCGGCCACGACCGCGAAGCCCCGGCCCTGCTCCCCTGCGCGCGCGGCCTCGATGGCCGCGTTCAACGCCAGCAGATTCGTCTGGCTCGCGATGTCGTCGATCACCTGCACGATGGCGCCGATTTGCTGGCCGTAGTCACCCAGCCGGTTCACCGTCACGGAGGCGTTTTCGACCGCCCGCGCGATGGCATCCATCGAGGCCACGGCCTGGCCCACGGCTCGCTGGCCCTCCAGCGCCGAATTACGCGAGGCCTCCGCATCCTTCGCGACCAGCTCCGAGGCGCGCACCGCCGCCGCGATCCGCTCGCCGATGGCCCGGGCTTCCTTCGCGCTCGCCTCCGCCGCGGCGGCCGTCTCCTCCGCGTTCGCGGCCAGCTGCGCCGAACCCGCCGCCACCAGCTCGACCTGCTCCACCGACTCCCGCGACAGCTCCGACAACGATACCGAGGCATGCGTCACGTCCGTAATAGCGGCCGCGATCTGACCCGTCGCACCGGCCATCTGCCCGCTTGAGTCCTGCAGCTGGCTCGCGCTCGAAAACACCTGGTCTGCTTCGGCGCGAATCGTCCCGACCATGTCGGCGAGCCCCCGCCGCATGGCGTTATAGCCGCTGATCGTCTCCCCGAGCTGCACGAGCGTCCGGTTGATCGCCGCCGCCGCCTGCCCGACCTCGTCCTTGTGGGGATTGGGGATCGGCTCCGTGCCCGCCCGCGCCGCGACCGTGAGGTCGCCCTGCTCGACGGCGAGGATGCCCGCCCTCAGCCCGGCGACACAGTGCGTCTCCATGCTCTCCAGCCGCCCGACCACGCGCTTCACGCCGCGCGCGACCGCCGTTCCCGTGCCGTAGGCGATCGCGATCCCCGTGAGAAGCGCGGCCGCGACGGCGGCAAGCTGCACCTTCTCCGCGAACGCCGCCGCGCGGTGCGCCTCGGCGTTGGAGTTGTCCGCCAGCCCCTCCAGCCGCGAGGCCTCGGTGGAGATCGCCGTGTTCATCGTGTCGATCGCCGGGACCATCTGCTGGCGCTTCGCGCTCGCGCCCTGCGTGTCGCCCTGTTCGAGCAGTCGCAGGCTCTCCTCGCGGCCTTCGCGGACGCCCTTCACGGCATCATCGAGTGCCTGCCAGCGGGCCAGCGCGCCCTGCATCACGGCCGCGGCCCGGTACTCATCGAGCGAAGCCTTCGCCGCCGCCATCTCCTCGCGCGAGCGCTTCACGAAGTCCGTGCGCACCTGGGGGTCGGTCGCCGTGACGGCGCGCAGCTCCTCGCGCGCGCTCATCACCATATTCAGGTTGGCCGTCAGCAGGTTGCGCGTCCCGCGGACGTCCTCTTCGTACATTCGCTCGGTCCGCTTTGTCGCCGCCTGCTGGTTGTTGATGCCGATCCCCGCGATGATCAACAGGAATCCCAGCACCGCCCCGAAGCCCGCGAACAATTTCGTCCGCAACGACCGGTCCCACACGAACGCCATGACGTCTCTCCCCTCCGCCCGTAACAGTCATGGCGACATTCGAAAAAGACCTTCGCTCGCATATGAGGGATAACCCTCATGAACAGCCCTTTCTGTTCTTTCTGAGGGAAATTCCGTCCATACGGCCGTTTGCGATGGGGCCAATCGTCCGCGTTTACCGGCCCCGTCGCGCTTCCCGGACCACTTCCGCCGCGAGATCGGTCTTCCGCTCAAGGCTCGTCATCATCGTGTCCGTCACGTAGCAGCGCATGCCCAGCGCCTCCACGGCGGGCGCCAGCGCACTGTCCTGTTCGTCGATCACCATGAGATCGATGAGCCCGCGGTAAACCCGCGCGACCCCCACCGCCGAAACCTCGTGCCCCAGCGATTGGAGCATCTTCGCGGCGGGGCCCTTCACCACCTGCCCGGCGATGATCGGGCTGATCGCGGCGCGCACGGCCTTCGTGCCCTCCAGCGCCGCCCGCACGCCGGGCACCGCCAGCGCCGGTCCGATGCTCACGAACGGGTTGCTGGGCGCGAGAATCACGCACTCCGAGTCGCGAATGGCCTCGATGACGCCCGGCGCGGGCCGGGCCGCATGCGCACCTTCGAACGCGATCGATCGCACCTCGACCTCCGTTCGCAGCCGCACCATGTACTCCTGGAAGTCGATCTCGCCGTCCGGGCCGAAGACCTTCGTGCGGACGGGTTCGTTGGCCATCGGCAGGATGCGGCAGGCGAGGCCCCAGTCCCGTGCCAGCCCCGCGACCACCTCGTGCATCGGCACGCCCTCGCGCAGGAGCCTCGTGCGGTGCATCGCCATCGCGAGGTCGCGGTCGCCCAGGTTGAACCAGCGGGGGTATCCAAAGCGCTGCAACTGGTCCACGACCGCGAACGTATCGCCCGCGAGGCCCCACCCTGTCTCCGGGTTCACCGCGCCCGCCAGCGCATAAATGACGATGTCGGTATCGGGCGAGACATGCAGCCCGAACATCTCGACATCGTCGCCGGTGTTCGAAATGACCGTCACGTCCGCGGGCTCGACCGCGTGCACGAGGCCCTGGAGGAAGCGGGAAGCGCCGACGCCGCCGGCAAACACGGTAATCATCGCCGGAGTCTCGCCGCTGGGACCGCACCGGGGAAGAAGGGCGGGCGGCATGCCCGGGAAAACAAGACGAGCGCGAGGGATCCTCCCTCGCGCTCGTCGAGTGTTGCCGGGAATGGTGGGCCCGCCGGGATTCGAACCCAGGACCAACCGGTTATGAGCCGGCCGCTCTCACCGCTGAGCTACGGGCCCGGCTTTCGCTACCTTACCAGCGCCGGTCGCGGCCACCGCCGCCGCCGCCCCTGCGGCCGCCGCGGTCGCGATCGCGATCGCCACGGCCGCCGCCACCGCCGAAGTCGCCGCCGCCGAAGCCACCACCACCGTACCCACCGCCGCCATAGCCGCCGCCGCCGCCACCGTAGCCGCCGCCACCACCGCCGTAGCCACCGCTGCCGCCGCCATATCCGCCGCCACCATAGCCGCCACCACCGCTGCTGCTGCGGCCGCCGTAGCTGCTCGTGCCTCGGGGCTGCGGCTGGACGCAATCGCTGCAGTACACCGGCCGGTCACCACGCGGCTGGAAGGGCACTTTCGCCTCCTTGCCGCAGCTCGCGCAGTTCACCGTGAACATCTCTCGTTCCGGCCGCGCCGGCGCTCCGCTATCCCCGCGGCGCGCCCGCCGGCAGTTGGGACACCGCCGCGGCTCGTTCGTAAACCCCTTCGACTGATGGAACTCCTGCTCACCCGCCGTGAACGTGAAGGGCTGTCCACAATCCGAGCACGTGAGCGTTCTGTCGGTGAAAGGCACCCGACGACCTCCCTATAATTTCCTGGATCCCTTCGGTCATCGAGCACCGGTGACAACAGAAGCCTCTCCGTGAGGCCGATAACGAGAGAGCCATCGACACGGTAGCAAAACCCCCGGGAGCGTGTCATCAGGGTTGGCACGTTCCTTCACGGCCCGCCCGGCTCCCCGGCTGCATCCGCCGCGTTGCCTCCCAATGTGGTATCGATAGGCCGTGCATCGCGGCCTCGTCCTCGCCTTCGTCGCACTCCTTGGCGGCCTCGCCGCGGCTCCTCACGCCTCCTCCCGCGCGAGCGGCCTGGAATGGGAGGACTGCGGCGACGGCTTCGATTGCGCCACCCTCGTCGTCCCCCTCGACTACTCCGGCAAGGACCCCGGCGCCCTCACCATCGCCCTTATCCGCCACCCCGCCGGGGACCGGGCGAAGCGCATCGGCTCGCTTGTGGTGAATCCCGGCGGCCCGGGCAGCAGCGGCGTCGACTTCGTTCGCGAATGGACGGCGCTGCTCCCGGATCGCATCCTCGACCGCTTCGACATCGTCGGCTTCGACCCGCGGGGCGTCGGACACAGCAGTCCGATCTCCTGTCATGGCAGCCTCGTGCCCCTCACCGCCGCCGACCCCTCCCCCGATACGCCCGCAGAGTTCGAGAACCTGGCCACCCTTTCCAGGCGCTTCGCGGAGGAGTGCGCCGCCACCTATGGCGACATCCTCCCCCACCTGGGCACCCGTAACGTCGCACGGGACCTGGACCGTATCCGCGAGGCCATCGGCGACGAAAAGCTCACCTACCTTGGCTACAGCTATGGCACCGAGATCGGGCAGGTGTACGCCGGCCTCTTCCCCACCAACATCCGCGCGAT
>JAYRRO010000164.1:0-10127 GCA_041910095.1 Dehalococcoidia bacterium | reverse complement strand
GCCTCGCTCGCGCCCCCATCGCCGCGCGGGTAGGATGGCCCGCACACCCGCCGCCGACCCTTCGCGGGCGGCGAGCCTTCGCACCCCGGCAGGCCCACGTGGAGATCCTCCCCGGCATCTACCAGCTCCTCACCCCCTTCCCCCAGTTCACCTTCGCCCAGGCCAAAGAGCTGCGCGTCGAGCTCGAAAAGAAGCCGCGCGTCACCAAAGGGCTGCCCTACGTCCTCCCCTACCTCATCAAGGGCGGCGGCGAAACCATCCTCGTCGACTGCGGCTGGAACACCGACGATGCCTACGGCGCCCTCGAAACCGGCATGGCCGAGCACGGGTCGCACCCCAACGACATCTCCAAGCTCGTCGTCACCCATATCCACCCCGACCACTACGGCATGGCCGGCCGCCTCAAGCAGCTCTCCAGCTGCGAGGTCATCCTTCACGAGAAGGACGCCGAGGTCATCACCGACCGCTACTTCGCCCCCAAGAGCCTGGCCGACACCATGGGCAAATTCATGGAAGCGAACGGCGTGCCCCCGCTCGAATCACCCACCATCGCGCGCGGATCGATGAACATGCTCGACCGCGTTTCGCCCGTGCCCCCGGATACCCAGGTCAAGGGCGGCGAGGTGATCAAGGCCGGGCCGTTCGAATTCGAGATCCTCTGGACTCCGGGCCACTCCCCGGGCCACATCTGCCTCTACGACCCGAACCACAAGGTCCTCCTCACCGGAGACCACATCCTCCCCACGATCACGCCGAATGTGTCCATCAATTCGCAGACGCACGGCAGCCCCCTCGGCGACTACATGCGATCGCTCGACCTGCTCGTGGACCTTGATGTGAAGTACGTGCTCCCCGCGCACGAGTTCGATACGAAGGACCTGAAGAAGCGCATCATCGAAATCCACGAGCACCACACCGTGCGCCTGGACGAGATGTGGAACTGCGTCGATCGCGGCGGGTCCACGGCCTGGGATGTCGCGGGCCGCGTGAAGTGGGCGACGGGCATGCTCGCGGACTTCGAACCGCACATGCAGCGCGCCGCCGTCGGCGAAACCATCGCCCACCTCGAATACCTGTACGAACAGGGCCGCCTGGCGAAGGTCATGCGCGGCAGCCACCAGCACTGGCTGCCGGTCTAGCCCATCAGCACCGCCGACTTCAGCCCTTCCTTGCCGAGGCGCGCCGTGTACGCCTCGGCCGCATTCGCCAGCGTGTAGCGATTCGTGACTACGCGGTCGAGCGCGGGCAGGCGGGGGATGAGCCGCGCCGCCTTCGCATAGAGATGGAACGGCGCGTTCTGCGTGCCGAAGAGGCGCACCTCGTCATAATGCACGCGATTTAGGTCGAGCAGGTGCGCCGATGAGGGCGGGAAGCCCGCGAACAGGTTCACCCAGCCGAGCCGCCGGGCCAGGTCCAGCGCGAGCGGGATGGCATCGGCAAAGCCGACGGCGACGGCCACGGCGGGGAAGCCCTCGCCGCCTGTGAGGTCCTTCGCTAGCGCGAGCGCCTCGCCCGGCGCGGCCACGGCATCGGCGCCCAGCTCGAGCGCCACCGCGCGGCGTTCGGCCTCGGGCTCGACGACGAGGATGGGGCCCGCGCCCCACGCCTTGGCCGCCACCAGGTGGAGCAGCCCCATCGGCCCGCCCCCCACGATCGCCATCGCGTTCCCCGCGGCGACGTGCAGCGATTCGATCGAGTTCAGCACGCAGGCGAAGGGTTCGAGCAGCGCGCGCAGGTGCGGCGGCGTGGCGGGGTCCATGGGCAGCAGGTGGCCCATCGCCACGAGCTCGCGCGGGATGCGCACGTACTCCGCGATGCCGCCATCGAGGTCGTACCCGAGCGTGCGCCGCGAAGGGCAGCGATTGCGGAACCCTTCGCGGCAGAACGAGCAGCGCCCGCAGCAGAGGATGGGGCAGAGGCCGATGACCTCGCCCATGGCCGCCTCGGCGCCGGCGCCCACCTCGGCCACTTCGCCCGAGAGCTCATGCCCCGGGATGACGCCGGCGGCGGCCTTCTTCTCGCCCAGGTACACGCGCACGTCGCTGTTGCAGAGCCCCGTGGCGTGGAGCTTCAGCACCACCTCGCCGGGCCCCGCGTGGGGGTCGGGGACATCGACGACGGCGACGCGGCCAGGTTCGTAGAAGCGGAGGGCGTGCATGGCCAAAGCGTAGCGCGGCCACCGCCATCGCGCTGATGCCGGGCCTGCTACCCTGCGCGCGATGTTCGAAGACACCCGCCAGCGCATGAACCTCGCCCTCGAAAGCCTCATGGCCGCGCTCGACGGGCTCGATGGCCGCCTGGACGACGCCGCGGCCCCCGGCGAGATGACGCTCCGCGAGCAGCTCTCGCACCTGCTCGGCCCCGCGGATCGCGACCTCCCGGCGTTGCTGCGCACCTTCTCCGCGGCGAACCCGCCGCTCATCTCGCCCCTCCCCGGCGGCATGCCCTGCCTCACCCCGGAGCGCGAACGGATGACGCTCGCCGCGTTCGCCGAAGCCCTGCGCCAGCTCCATCGCCGCGTACAGATCGAGCTGGGGACCCTGCCGCCGGCCGTGCTCGAACGGCGCCGCGCGCGCATCCCGGGATGGGAGGCCATCCTCGGCACGGACGAGGTGCCGCTGGAGACGTTCGTGCTGCTCGAACTGGAGACGCACTGGATGGAGCACGCCGAGGCCATCGACCGCCTGCGCCGCCGCTGACGTTCACCGCGCCCGAACCCGGCGCCAGCACGAGCGCGCCGCGCGCCGTACACTCGCTGGCGTGGGGAATGAGGGAACCGTGTGCGCTGCTTCCGCGCGACCGCTGCTCTGACGCTCCTTGCCCTGGGCACGCTGGCCTTCGCCGCCTGCGCCGGGGACGACGATGACGGCCTCGCCCCGCTGCCCACGGCGCCCGCGACGGTGACCACCGCCGCGGCGACCGCGGTCCCGGCCACGCCCTCGCCCGCCGCCACCACGCCCCGCACACCCACGCGCACCCCCGCCGAGACGCTCGCGCGGACGGCATCGCATGTGCTCGTGACGGCCGGGCCGGGCGACACGTGGGAGTCCATCGCCGCCGCCCTTGGTTCGAAGGCGACACCGGCCGATTTGCAGCAGGCGAACGGCATCGCGGCGGGCCCGCTGGCCCCGGGCACGAAGGTCGCGGTTCCCATCAACCCGGAGAACGGGCTCGTGCCGGCCAGCGCGTTGGCGGCGGCGCTGGCGAAGGGCGGCGGCCCGCGCCCCACGCTCTACCTCCCCGGCGACGCCACGATCGACGGCTTCCGGGGCCGCATCGCCCTGCACGCTCTCGAAATCGCCAACGGCGACACCGCCAATGAGGGCTACGGCTACCGCATGGAGTTCTTCGCGACGGCGACCGCCTCCACCAAGGGCGGCGTGCTGGACCCTGCCGCCGCCATCGACACGCCGCTGTTCACCCTCGCCGCCGGGCCGTTCGCGGCGACTCTCACCTCCGGCCCCGGGGACTACATGGGCTGGACCCGCAACGGCATCGATTTCGCCCTCCGCATGGACGGCGAAGGCCCGAAACCCGAGCAGGTGTGGGCGACGCTGGCCGCGCGCTAACGCGCAGCCAGCGTCGAGAGAAAAGAGACAGGAGGAAAGCGAAAAGGAGCGCGCGGACCCAACGGCATTGGGCTGCTGGCCACCCATTTCTCCTTCCTCTTTTCTCCTTTCTCTCTTTTCTCCTTTCTCTGGCGTCACTACAGTGCGGCCAGCACTGCAGCGAGGGACACCCATGGAATTTCGCGATTCGGAGACCGAGGCGGCATTTCGCGGGCGGGTACGCGCCTTCCTCGATGCCGAGTTCCCCGCCGAATTCTCCACGCGGCCGGTGGAGTGGGGCCTCTTCAACGGCGCGGGCGGGCCGCCGGTGCCAGGCTTCATGGAGTTCATGAAGGGCTGGACGGCGAAGCTCAACGAGCAGGGCTGGGGCGCGCCCGCCTGGCCGAAGGAGCACGGCGGCGGCGGCCTCAGCGTGAAGGAGCAGTTCATCCTCAGCGAGGAGTTCGCCTGGCGCCGCGCACCCCGATCCGGCGGCATCGGCCACGGCTGGGCCGGCCCCACGATCATGGTCTACGGCACCGAAGAGCAGCGGTCGAAGCTCCTCCCCCGCATCATTTCCGGCGAGGACGTGTGGTGCCAGCTCTTCTCCGAACCCGGCGCCGGCAGCGACCTCGCCTCCCTCCAAACGCGCGCCATCCGCGACGGCGATGACTACGTCGTGAACGGCCAGAAGATCTGGACCTCGGGCGCGCACCGGGCCGATATGGGCATCCTCATCGCGCGCACGAACCCCGACGCGCCCAAGCACCGCGGTATCAGCTACTTCCTCGTCGATATGAAAACGCCCGGCATCACCGTGCGGCCGCTGGTGAACATGCTGAACAGCCACGAATTCAACGAGGTGTACTTCGAGGACGTGCGCATCCCCGCGAGCTCGATCCTGGGCGAGGAGAACCGCGGCTGGTACCTGGCCACCACCACGCTCGACTTCGAGCGCAGCGGCATCGCCACGAGCGTCGCGCACCAGCTCATCTCGCAAGACCTTGTGGGCTTCGCCCGCGAGAGCGCCCACGGGCGCGCCTCCATGGCCGCACGCCCATCGCTCAAGCACGAACTGGCCGACCGCGCGATCGAGGCGCGGGTGGAGTCGCTCATCTGCTACCGCATCATCTCCATGCAGGACCGCGGCGAAATCCCGAACCGCGAGGCTTCCATCGCCAAGCTCTACTCCAGCGAACTCGACGTCCGCCTCGCGACGACGGCGATGCACCTCGCCGGCACGCACGCCCTCCTCACCGCGCGCGACCAGGGCGAATCCATGGGCGGGCGCTTCGGGCGCTTCTACATGCACAGCACGACGAGCCCCATCGGCGGGGGCACGAGCGAGGTCCAGCGCAACATCATCGCCATGCGCGGCCTCGGCCTGCCGAGGGGTTGAACGAGAGGAAGGAGAAACGGGTTGGCCAGCCGCCACCTACGACCCGTTCCGCACGCGCCTTTTCTCTTTCCTCCTCTCTCTTTCCTCTCCAAAACCAAAAAAGGGGCCCCCGGCCGAACGGCCGGGGGCCCCTTTTTTGGTTTGGCTCCTACACGTCGAAGTAGAGGTGGAACTCGTACGGGTGCGGCCGCATGCGGATGGGGTCGCATTCGTTCTCGTACTTGTGCGCGATCCAGGTCTCGAGCAGGTCCTTGGTGAACACGCCGCCCTCGAGCAGGAACTCGTAGTCCTTCTCCAGCGCCGCCAGCGACCCCTCGAGCGACTTCTCGACCGTGGGCACGCTCGCCAGCTCCTCGGGCGAAAGCTCGAAGAGGTTCGTCTTATCGAGCGGCGGGCCCGGGTCCCAGCCCTTCTTGATGCCATCGAGGCCCGCCATGAGGATGGCCGCGAACGTGAGGTAGGGGTTGCCGGCCGGGTCCGGCGGGCGGAACTCGACGCGCTTGCTCGCCGGGCTCGGGCTCACCAGCGGGATGCGGCAGGCCGCCGACCGGTTCCGCGCGCTGTAGACCAGGTTCACCGGCGCTTCGTAGCCCGGCACCAGCCGCTTGTAGCTGTTCGTCGTCGGCGCGCAGAGCGCCATCAGCGCCTTGCCGTGGCGCACCAGGCCCGCGATGTAGGAAAGGCACATCTTGCTCACGCCCGCGTACTCGTCGCCGGCGAAGAGGTTCGCCCCGTCCTTCCAGATGGAGAGGTGGGTGTGCATGCCCGAACCGTTGTCCTGGTAGAGCGGCTTGGGCATGAAGGTCGCCACCATGCCGTGCTTCTTGGCCACGTTCTTCACGATGTACTTATACATGAGCGACATGTCGCCCATCTTCGTCAGCGTGTCGAAGCGCATGTCGATTTCGCCCTGGCCGGCCGTCGCCACCTCGTGGTGGTGCAGCTCGATCGTGATGCCGGACGCTTCCATGATCTCGACCATCTCGTTGCGGATGTCGGTCTGGGTATCGTGCGGGCTCACCGGGAAGTAGCCGCCCTTGTACTGCGGCCGGTAGCCCGGGTTCAGGTCGCCGCGCAGCGTCGATTCCGCGCCGCTGTTCCAGATGCCCTCGTCCGAATCCACCGAGTAGAACGCCGAGTGCTGGTCGCTGCCGAAGCGGACCTCATCGAAGAGGAAGAACTCGAGCTCGGGGCCGATGTAGGTCGTATCGCCGAGTCCCAGGTCGCGGACGTACTGCTCGGCCTTCTGGGCGACGAAGCGGGCATCGCGCGAGTAGCGCTGGCGCGTCACCGGGTCCTCGACGTTCGCGATCACCGACAGCGTGGGGGACTGGATGAACGGGTCGATCATCGCCGTCTCCGGGTCCGGGATGAGGAGCATGTCGGACTCCTCGATCTTCTGGAAGCCGCGGATGGACGAGCCATCGAAGCCGTAGCCGCCGCGCCAGGGCGAGCGCTCGTAGTTCGTCCAGTCGTTCAGCTCGTGGATCGGCCGGGTGAGGTGCTGCCACTGCCCGAACAGGTCCACGAACTTGACGTCCACGAAGCGGATGCCGTTCGCGGTGCAAAAGCTCTTGATCTCATCAGGGGTCACTTGGGTCTCCTGGCACGCCGTGCGGCGTGGGGCTTGGGGTCATTGTGATACGTTTCACGGCTCGCGGTAGCGGTTGGGAATGAATTTCGTGTTACGTCACCGTTTCCCCGGAAAACGCCTTATCCCCCGATTCTTCTCGGGCTATTTTCGCCAGTTCGCTCGTTTCTTTGCGAACCTCCGGTAGTTCCCGGCACCCCCTCAGGGATTTCCCTGATCCCCGCTCCCCGGCGCCCTCGTACCGTGCAGGCCATGAGCCCGGCCCTCCCCGCCATCGACCTCAGCGCGCTCCTTGCCACCCTCGCCGGCGCCGCGCCCGTCGGCCTCTTCCTCGCCGATGCGAGCGGCGAGTGCCGGTGGGTCAACGATCGGCTCTGCGAACTCGCCGGGCGCTCCCCGGGGGAGCTCGTGCACGGGCCCTGGAGCCGCGGCATCCACGAAGAGGACCGCCCCCGCGTGACGGGCGAATGGGCCGCCGCCGCGCGCAGGGGGTCGGACTTCCGCTCGGAGTTTCGCGTGCGCCGGGCCGATGGGTCGCTGCGCTGGGTGCTCGCGCACGCCGCCGGCGATGCCCACGGCGCCTGGCTCGGCAGCATCACCGATATCAGCCACCTGCGCGAAGCCCGCCGGCGCGCCGAACAGAGCGAGGCCACCCTCCGTACCGCCCTCGACGCCTTCCCGGGGATTGCGCACGTGGTCGTGCGGCGGGCGCCCGGCGACTTCGCCTTCGAATACGTGAACCGCGGCTTCCTCGCCGCCACCGGCCTCCGCACCGCCGCCGTCATCGGCCGCCGCCCCTCCGATCTGCTCGGCGAGTCCGGCCTCGAAATGGAGGCGTGCTTCGAACGCGCCGTCGCCGGGGGGGCCCGGGCAGCCGTCCTGACAACCCTCTGGCCGATGACCGCCGCCGAGATGGAAGTCACCATCACGCCCGTCTTCCAGGGCGGGGAACACACCCGCGTGGTCGTCTTCGCGCGCGATGTCACGGCCGAACGGGCGGCCCACGCCCGGGAAGCGCGCCACGCCCAGGTCGACCGCCTCGCGCAGGCCGCGAGCGGCATCTCGAACGAGTTCAACCAGGCGCTCACCACCATCTCCGGCAACCTGGCCATCGCCCGCATCGAGACGCCCGGGATCGCGCAGGACCTCTACGACGCGATCGAGCAGGCCGTTTCGCGCGCGAACCAGGCGGCGCGGCGCCTCCTCCAGGCCTCGGGCGGGGCCACCGCTCGCTGGCAGTTCGCGAGCGTGAGCCAGGTGCTCGTGAGCGCTCTCGGCCGCCTCGGCGCGCTCGACCGCGTCCGCCTTGAGCTCGAACCCGGCATCCCCCGCATCCTCGGCGACCAGGAAGAACTCGCCGAAGCGCTCGGCGCCGTCATCGAGAACGCGATCGAGACCGGCGCCGACGTGGCCGTGCGCGCACGCGCCAGCACGATCGACGCGGCCGCCATCGGCGATGCCTTCCACCCGATGCCCGTCGGCCCCGGCCGCTACATCGAGATCCGGGTGACCGACAAAGGCCCGGGCATGGACGCGCGCCAGCTGGAGCAGGCGTTCTACCTGTACCACTCGACAAAGTCGCCGCGACGGGGGACGGGGCTGCCAGCTGCCCTCGGCATCGTGCGGGCGCACGGCGGCGCGATCTTCGCGCGCAGCACGCCGGGGGCCGGCTCGGAGTTCACACTCCTGTTCCCTCCCGCCGCATAAGGCCACGTTTTACTCGCGGAAGGCCAACCCTCGGTCGCGTCTATAGCGCCGCCCGGTCCGCATTGATAGCATCGCCTTCCACGCCGGGGGCGCCGGGCGCCGTGGCTGGAGGGGGAGAGACCGTGCACGAACAACTCGCCGACTTCCTGAAGCGGCAGTGGCCCGACGCCGACAACATCACCATCGAAAACTTCGAGCCGATCCCCGGCGGCTATTCGCGCGAGACCTTCCGCTTCGATGCCCGCGTCCGCCGCGGCCACGCCGAGGAAGTGGTGCCGCTCATCCTTCGCAAAGACCCGCCCGCGGCCGTCTCCATCCTGCCCACCAGCCGCCAGACTGAGCACGAGCTGATCGAGGCCGTGCGCGAACACACCGGCATCCCCGTCTCCCGCAGCTACGGCTACGAGATGGACCGCGACCGCTTCGGCGAAGCCGCCATGATCATCGAACGCATGCCCGGCAGCGGCCTCACCTCCGCGCTCTTCAACGGCGGCGCCGATGCGGGCCAGGCCGAGGCCGTCTGCACCCATCTCTGCGAACTGATCGCCGAGCTCCACCTCGCCGAGGTCGACAAGCTGAACGTCGGCGGCAAGCTGAGCGACCCTCGCAACGTCGGCATCGACATCAGCTCCTGGGACCGCTACATGGAAACGACGTTCGAGTACTACCTCCAGGGGTACCACTGGGGCGATTTCGAACCGTTGCCCGTGCTCATGGATGCCTACCTCACGCTGCGCCGCGCGAAGCCCCGGCCGTTGCGCCTTTCGCTGGTGCACGGCGACTTCAACCCCGTGAACTTCCTTTATGGCGATGGCCGCGTGACGGCGCTCATCGACTGGGAGAACGCGCGCGTGGGCGACCCCCGGGAGGATCTCGGCTGGATGCAGGCGATGGATGTCCTCAGCAACACCAACATCATGGGGTCGGTGACGAAGGAAGGCGGCTTCCTGGGCTACTACAACAAGCTCACCGGCTTCGGCATCACGCAGGAAGAGGTGAACTACTTCTGCCTGTTCGGGACCGCGAACATCGCCGTGCCGATCTCGAACGCGCTCAAGCGGCGCTTCCAGAAGGAGCACATGGAGCTGACGCCGTTCTACATCATCCAGCCCAGCATCGTGAACGTGCTCAACTTCGCGAAGATGCTCGGCTACCCGCTGCCCGCAGGAGTCTGACGATGTTCACCACCCCGAGCCCGGACGACATGATCGAAGGCGTCATCGCCGCCCTCCAGAATGAGATCCTGCCCTTCGTCACGAACCCGAAGGCGCAGGCGGCGGTGCTCATTTCGCAGGCCATCCTGCAGATGGCGCGCCAGACCATCGCCGCCCACGACAGCCAGGTGCTCGATGAGCACAACAGCATGACGGCCGTGCTGCGCGCCGTCGCCGAGGCGATTGGCGATACCTCCGGCCCGGCCGCGGACGCCATCCGCCAGCGAGCCTCGACCCTCGGCGCACGCCCCGATTACAGCCCGTTCCCCGACATGGCCGAAGCGGCCCGGCAGCACCGGGAGCTTTCGCAGGGCCTCGTCGACACCCTCCAGGATCTGGACCTGCTGCAGCGTTCGGGGATCGGCGTCGCGGATGCGGCGCTCGTCATCCTGCGCGAGCACCTCGGGGGCCGCGCCGTGCGCGACGTGCAGACGCTGGTGGTGGGCGCGGGCATGCTCGGCCGGGGCTAGGGCCTCGGGCCCAGGGTTCATGCTTCAGGGCGTCCCGGCCCGCCTGATGCATCCCTCGTTGCCCTGCCAAGGCGGCGCTCCCGGCTAGAGCGTCTCACTCCGTCTTCGAGCCGGAATGGCTCGGCGCGGCCGCTCAAGGCGAGTATCCAAACAAGCGGCCCGGTCCCGCTCCACTGGTCGGCGAGCCACGACCACCTG
>JAYRRO010000163.1:0-18325 GCA_041910095.1 Dehalococcoidia bacterium | reverse complement strand
GGTGGAGATGGTGATGCCCGGGGACAACGTGGTGATGGCGGTGGAGCTCATCCAGCCGGTCGCGATCGAGGAAGGGCTGCGCTTCGCCATTCGCGAAGGCGGCCGCACCGTCGGCGCCGGCGTCGTCACCAAGGTCAGCGAATAGGCCGCCGAAGGGCGGGGAGGGTAGAGCCATGGCCAAGGCCAAGGGCGATCGCATCATCGTTCATCTGCAGAGCACGGAAGGGCCGGTGTTCCGGTACACGACGCAGAAGAACCGCCGGAACGATTCGGCGCGCATCGAGCTGAAGAAGTACCACCCGGGCCTTCGGCGGCACGTGGTGTTCCGGGAGACCCGGTAACTTCGATGGCACGCACACCGCGACGCCGCGTGGAAGCCACCCCAGGTGCGGGCACGCCTTCGGGCGAGTCCGCTCCGCGGCGCGTTCGCGAGAACCTGCCCCGGCCGGCCGCCGCCCCGATTGCATCGCGGGCGACGACGGGTGGGATGCAGGCTGCTCCCGCCCGCCGCCGCAGCCCGCTGGCTTCGCTCGCGAAGCTCCAGCCTTCGTTCATCGCCGATATCGTCTCGGAACTGCGCAAGGTGACGTGGCCGACATTTGCGGAGACGCGTTACCTGACGACGGTGGTCGCGATTGTGGCCGGCGTCATGGGCCTGTTCCTTGGCGGGCTCGACCTCACCTTCGGGTGGGCGATCGAGAAGCTGTTCTTCTAAGCCTATGAGCAATGAACCGCGATCCCAGGCTGCCCTTTCGGACGAACCGGCCGCGCCCAGGCGGAAAGCCCCGGTGCGCCGCCGCAAGGACGACGACATCGCTGAGCAGGAGCAGCTGACCGACGAGGAGATCACCGCTCCGGGGCGGAACTGGTATTTCCTCCACACCTATAGCGGGCACGAGAACAAAGTGCGCCACGCGATCAAGAGCACGGTCGAGCAGGCGGACGCGCGGGACAAGATCTTCCACGTGGTTGTCCCCACGGAGGACGAGATCGAGATCCGCGAGGGGCAGCGCCGGACGGTGAAGCGGAAGCTGTACCCGGGATACGTGCTCGTGCAGACGATCACGCTCAAGGAAGGCGACCCGGATTCGGACGAAGCCTGGCACATGATCCGGAACACGACGGGTGTGACGGGGTTCGTGAGCTCGGGGACGCGGCCGGTGCCGCTTTCGCCGGAAGAAGTGAGCCACATCCTGCGCGCGATGCGGATGGAGCAGCCGCGGGTGCGGGTGGGCTTCATCCCGGGACAGAACGTTCGCATCATCACGGGCCCCTTTGAGGATTTCGTCGGGACGGTCGACGAGATCGACACGGAGAAGGGCAAGGTGAAGGTGCTGGTGAACATGTTCGGGCGCGAGACGCCGGTGACGCTGGACTTCCTGGAAGTCGAGAAGCTGTAGCCAGCGCGCCACAAACAGGCGATAGGAGACGCCCGGCCAGGTTGGCCGGGCGTCTTTGTGTGCGAATCTTCACTATCGGCGGGTGGTTTCCAACGAAATTTTCGTTAGGATGCGGGTGTGAGTGAAGCCGCCAACCCCGCGCAGCGCATCATCGCGCGCTTCGGCGGGCAATCCGCCCTTGCCGAACTGCTCGGCAAGCGGCAAAGCACCATCCAGCACTGGGCGAAGACCGGGCGCATCCCGGCGCAGTGGCACCGGCCGCTGATGTCGCTCGCCCGCCAACATCACGTCATTCTCGAACCAAAGGATTTCGTCAGCATGCAGGGACAGACTGTCGCGCCGGCCGAGGGCAAGCTCGGCGTCCTCGTGGTGGGCCTTGGGGCCGTGGCCACGACGTTCATCGCGGGTGTGGAGAATGCTCGCCGGGGCCACGGGGCGGCTATCGGGTCGCTCACGCAGATGGGCACGATTCGCCTGGGCAAGCGCACGGAGGGGCGGTCGCCGCTGATTCGCGACTTCGTGCCGCTGGCGAGCCTGGACCAGCTCGTGTTCGGGGCGTGGGACCCGATCCCGGACGATGCCTACGCCTCGGCGCTGAACGCGGGCGTGCTCGACCGGCACCAGCACCTGGACCCGATCGCGGACTTCCTGCGGACGATCAAGCCGATGCCGGCCGTGTTCGACCAGTATTACGTCAAGCGCCTGCACGGCACGAATGTGAAGTCGGGCGCGACGAAGATGGACCTGATGAACCAGATCCGGGAGGACATCCGGCGCTTCAAGGCGGAGAACGGGTGTGACCGGCTGGTGATGGTGTGGGCGGCTTCGACGGAGATCTTCATGGAGGAGGCGGCCTGCCACCGCAACCTGGAGGACTTCGAGGCGGCGCTTGAGGTGAACCACCAGGCGATCGCGCCTTCCATGCTGTACGCCTATGCGGCGCTGCTCGAGGGGGTGCCGTTCGCGAACGGTGCGCCGAACCTGACGGCGGACATCCCGGCGCTGGTGAAGCTGGCCAACGACCGGGGGGTGCCGATCGGGGGGAAGGACTTCAAGACGGGGCAGACGCTGCTGAAGACGGTGATCGCGCCGATGCTGAAGGCGCGCATGCTGGGGCTGGCGGGCTGGTATTCGACGAACATCCTCGGCAACCGCGACGGCGAGGTGCTGGACGACCCGGAGAGCTTCAAGACGAAGGAGGAATCGAAGCTCGGGGTGTTGGAGTACATCCTGCAGCCGGATGTGTACCCGGAACTCTACGGGGATGTCTACCACAAGGTGCGGATCAACTACTACCCGCCGCGTGGTGACAATAAGGAGGGCTGGGACAACATCGATATCTTCGGCTGGATGGGGTATCCGATGCAGCTGAAGATCGACTTCCTCTGCCGGGATTCGATCCTGGCGGCGCCGATCGTGCTGGACCTTGCGCTCTTCTTCGACCTTGCGCAGCGGTCGGGGATGAAGGGCATCCAGGAGTGGCTTTCGTTCTACTTCAAGAGCCCGCAGCACGCGCCGGAGCTGTACCCGGAGCACGACCTGTTCATTCAGCAAACGAAGCTGAAGAACACGCTGCGCTGGCTGATGGGTGAGGAGCAGATCACCCACCTGGGGATCGAGTACTACGAGGACTACGAGAAGGAGGACTAGTTCCAAGTTCCCGGTTGTCAGTTCCCAGGGATGAGGAGGGCCCGCGTTGCGGGCCCTATTTTCCCTGGCTGTTGACTGCGGCCCACAGTCACTCTGACCAGCTGGTTCGGTTCTGCCAGTTCCCAAAGGAGTTCAAATCGTATCCCGTGCCCGCGTTCACGTAGCCCGGATAGACGGCTGTGTTGGCGTACCAACCGCTGCTCGTACTGTACTGATGCAGATGAGCGCTACTCCAAGGACAGTCTGCGGACTTCTCGGACGATACGGTCGTAGCGATGGGCCCCGAAGCGGTAAACGCTCCGGTCCAACTACCGTTGATGTAGATGCCGCTAGTCGACGAAACGCTGCTGTGGGTATAGGCGACGGTGCCGCGCCAGACCCAGGCTAGACTGTAGACATTGGCACCTGTGATATAGCAGGCTGGGCTGCTTGAGTTCTGCGGATAGGCGTAACCGATGGTGCCGCTACCTGAGTCAGCAGTCGCCCAGGATCGCCAATAGACTCCATCATTTCCCAGGTTGCCCCAGTCGAGGGCGTTTCCGGCCGTCGGCGTGTCGCCACACTCGCCATGCCACCCACAGGTCATGGCATTCCGGTAGGCTCCCGGGTTGATGTAGAGGCCATACCCGTAGGTGGCTCGGGCGGGAGAGGCCGACGCGAACCCGAGGACAACCGAGACCCCAAGAACGACCACCGCAACTAGGGCGATTGCGACGTTCCTCATCGGACGGCCTCCTCTGCGACGGTGATGAGCGCCGAGAGGGGCACGTCGAGGCCGGTGACCACGGTTTGAATCCCGCGCGCGGAGTCCCAGACGACGACGATGGCGGGGCCGAATCCCTCATCGAGGATCGGTTTCCCCACGGCGGCCGGGAGGCCGGCGACCGTGGTGGCCGACCACCGATCGGCCGCGATGTCCGAGTCCTGGGCAGGGAACTGTTTGAAACCGCGGAAGATACTGACCGCACCCCCGTGATCGATATCGAACCACGACGCCTCGCCGGTCCGGATCATGCGCTCGGCATCCGGCGCGGGCCGCAGTGCGTAGGACCGCTCCACCAGGACGACCTGGCCATCACATGCGATGGCCGACTCCGAGTCGATGACCGCGGAAGCCGGCACCGGCAGGGTGGGGAGGGTGAGCGGGCCGGCATCGAGCCCCGCCAGGGGAACCGACCGAGCCGTCTGATTCGTGCAGCGCCCGCTGCTCGCGACGCTGACCGTCGGGCCGACCGCGATTCCGTTGATGACCTGATCGAAGCGCGCACGGGCGTGATCGGCTTCCAGAAAAGAGACACCCCAGAGGGGGAAGGATGTGTCCGGCCTGGCCCCGGGGATCGGCGTCGCCGACTGCGTGGACGCGACGGGCGACACGACCGGGTCGCGGCCGGCACGGGCAAGGGCATCCCCCCGCCCACCCTCGTGCCGGCCGAACAGGAACGCCACGACGGCAAGCCCGGCGAGCGCCCCGGCCAGCACCATCGCGCCATGTCGCGGGCGCGACCGGAGCCGCCTCGGATGCTGATTTCGGTTCATCGGTCGCTCCGACCGCCCTGGATTTCCTTCCCCGCGTCCTACGTTGGCGGAGCAGGGCGGATTTGTCGTGCCCGCCAGCGATCAATTATCTGCCCAATTCTGGGAGGTCACCGGCGGAATATGCGCATTTCGGCCGTGGCAAGACAGTCCGCCAGGTGCATTGAGGACCAAAGTTGAGCGTTCGCGCGGGTCGGAGCATAGGGACCCGGCACGACTCGGTTGCGTGCCTCCTGGGCGTGACGCCGGACAGTATCGACCGCGATACCGGGCGCCGCGGCGATCTCCAAATCGGTCGCGGCAAAGCACATCAGAGCGAGCACATCTGCCTGTCGCGCGGGTAGGTCAGGAACATGATGGCGTTTCAAATCGTCAGCTTTGGTTTTCAGTTCGCGCGCGATTCCGTCCATAGAGACCTCGCTCGTAGTCCCCGCCGCCTCATCCATGACTTCGTATACGCGCAATGGGCTACACGCCAGCATGAATTGGTAAACTCCCGGCAACACGGCGCCGCGGGAACTTCCGGGGCGTGGGCGTTAGCGGCGGATGGTGCGAAGGGCGACGAGGTGCCAGGTGACGCCGATGCCGACGGCGGCGAGGATGCCGTCGACCCACCACATCTCCTGGAAGAACCAGCCGGTGACGCCGAGGCCGAGCCAGAGCGAGCCGATCGACCACATCTTCGTGCCGACGGTGGCGCCGCGCTCTTCCTTATATTCGCGCAGGTAGCGGCCGAAGAGGCGGTTCGTGGTGAGCCAGCGGTAGGCGCCGGGGGAGCTCTTGCCGAAGCAGGCGGCGGCCCCGAGGAAGAACACGGTGGTCGGCAGCAGGGGCAGGAAGATGCCGGCGACGCCGATTCCGACGAGCAGCGCGCCGAGGCTGAAGAAGAGCCAGCGCACGAGCCGGCGGCGGTCCGGGCGAGAAGCTTCCAATTCTGCCATTTCGATCAAGGTCGCTGGCTGCATGAGAGCTTCAGTATGACAGGCGGTGGCGATGCTGTCAGCGGTGCGGGCGGCAAGATAGGGGGAACCGGACGCGGATCACGGGGCCGGTGGCGTGCTCCCGCGTAGCTTTGCGCACGGATACGCTTGAGGCATGTCAGTGACCCAGGAAGCCCTCGACGCCGTCGCCCTCAGCCGTGCGGAATACGACCTCCTCGTGGAGCGCCTGGGGCGCGAGCCGAACGAGGTGGAGCTCGGGATGTTCGGTTCGCTCTGGAGCGAGCATTGCGGCTACAAGAACAGCAAACCGCTGCTTTCGCTGTTCCCGACGGGGGGCGACCGCATCCTGACGAAGGTGGGTGCGGAGAACGCGGGCGCGATCGACATCGGCGACGGGCTGTGCGTCGTGATGAAGGTCGAATCGCACAACCACCCTTCGGCGATTGAGCCGTACCAAGGTGCGGCGACGGGCGTGGGCGGGATCGTGCGGGACATCTTCGCGATGGGGGCCTACCCGGTGGCGATCCTGGACTCGCTGCGCTTCGGGCCGATCTGGGACGCGCAGAATCGGTTCCTGTTCGAGGGCGTCGTGGCGGGCATCGGCGGGTATGGCAACTGCCTGGGCATCCCGAACGTGGGCGGCGAGGTGTTCTTCGCGGCGGCGTACAACGGGAACCCGCTCGTGAACGCGATGTGCGTGGGGGTGGCGGAGACGGCGAAGCTGCTGAGCGCGCGGGCGCGGGGAGCGGGCAACGCGCTGCTGCTGGTCGGTTCGGACACGGGCCGCGACGGCATCCACGGGGCGAGCGGTCTCGCGAGCCGGACGGACCCGGAGGCGCGCTTCGAGGAGATGCGCCCGGCGGTGCAGGTGGGCAACCCGTTCATGGAGAAGCTGCTGATGGAGGCGTGCTACGAGCTGGCTTCGCTGCATGGCGAGTGGATCGTGGGGCTGCAGGACCTGGGCGCGGCGGGGCTGACGAGTTCGGTGGTGGAGTGCTGCGCGAAGGGGAACGCGGGCGCGGTGCTGGACCTCTCGCGGGTGCCGCGGCGCGAACAGGGGATGACGGCGTACGAGATCATGCTCAGCGAGAGCCAGGAGCGGATGCTGGTGATCGCGAAGCGCGAGCACGTGGACGACGTGACCGCGCTCTTCCAGCACTGGGAGCTGCACTGCGAGGAGATCGGGCAGGTCACCGACGGCCAGGACGTGGTGATCATCGACAACGGCATTGAAGTGGCGCGCGTGCCGGTCGAGATCGCGACGGACCCGCCTCTGTACCGCCGCCAGGGCGTGCCACCGGAGGAGCTGGCCGAGCTGAACACCTTCGACCCGGGCAGCCTGGCCGACATCGAGCCGGAGCACGCGACGGAGGCGCTGCTACGGCTGCTGGCGCGGCCCAACATCGCGAGCAAGCGCGGCGTCTACCGGCAGTACGACCAGCAGGTGCTGAACAACACGGCCGTGCAGCCGGGCGGCGACGCGGCGGTCCTGCGGGTGGCGGGGACGAACCGGGGCATCGCGCTGACGACGGACTGCAACCCGCGCTATTGCTACCTGGACCCGTACATCGGGGGGGCGATTGCGGTGGCGGAGGCGGCGCGAAATATCGTCTGCACGGGGGCGACGCCGGTGGCGATCACGGACTGCCTGAACTTCGGGAACCCGGAGAAGCTGGACGTGTACTACCAACTTTCGCAGGCCGTGCGCGGGATCTCGGAGGCGTGCGCGACGTTCGACACGCCGGTCGTGAGCGGCAATGTGAGCCTCTACAACGAGACCGCGGGACGCCCCGTCTACCCGACGCCGGTGGTCGGGATGCTCGGGCTGCTGGACGACGTCTCGAAGCACCTGCAATCCGGGTTCCGGGATGCGGAGGCGGCGGTATACGTGCTGGGGGCAAGGGTGGAGCAGCCGGCGGCATCGCTTTCGGGCTCGGAGTTCCTGGAGGCTGAGCACGGCCGGGTGGCGGGGCTGCCGCGCGTGGACCTCGAAGCCGAGGGGCGGCTGCAGCGGCTGGTGCTGCGTCTCGCCGCCGAGGGGCTGCTGAGGAGCGCGCACGATTGCGCCGATGGCGGGCTGGCGGTGACCATCGCAGAGAGCTGCATGATCGGCGGGATGGGCTTCGCGGGCGAGGCCGATGTGCCCGGCCGGCTGGATGCGGCGCTTTTCGGGGAAGGCCAGGGGCGAATCGTCGTGAGCATCGGCGGGGGCGAGGCGCGGGTGGCGGACCTCGCGCGAGAGCACGGCGTGCCCGCCGCGCGGCTGGGGCGCACGGTCGCGGGCGATGGGTTCGCGTTCGGGCCGGTGAACACGACGGTGGGCGCCATGACCGCGGCGTGGGAATCGCTCATCAGCTGAGGTGGCGCGGCGCGCGACAGTTGGTGTCGCGAGATCGGAATTCCCGGCGCGGGAGGTGCTGAACCGGGTACCGCCACCCGATGCCGGCGGGTTGCGTGCCCCGCGGAAGTCACGCCTACACTCGCTCCAGACGAGCGTTCCAGGGAGAGACAGGGTGCAAACGGCGTTCTACGAGGCGGACCCGTTCAGCGGGAGCAAGGGCGAGCACTTCGCGACGATCGAATCGGACTACCGGTGGGAGAAGGGCGACGAAGTGTGGATCGAGGCGAAGGGGCGGCGGGTGAAGCTGCGCATCACCTGGGTGCACGTGACCGTGACGGATACGGGCGTGAGCCGGGAACTGCTGGGGCTGAAGTTGTAGGGCCGTGGCGGCGGCCGCCGGACACGCGACGAGGCCCGCGAAATCGCGGGCCTCGTTTATCGATGCGGAGGGAATTAGCGGCGGCGGCGAGCGAAGCCGTAGGACGCGGCCCCGGCAGCGGCCACGGCCGCGACGGCGGCGCCGAGGAGCAACTCAGCGGGGACACCGGAGTCATCGCTGGCGGCGAGGGCGCCCGTGCCGGTATCGGGGGGCTTGATGACGTCGGGGTTCACGCGCGGGGCCACGACGGAGAGGGTGGCGGCGCACTGGAGCACACCGGCGGTGACATTGACGACGAGGTTACCGGGATTCGTTCCAGCGGGAACGGAGAGGGTCGCCTTGCCGTCGGCGCCGGTGACGCCGGAAGAGCCACCTGCCACGCTGACGGGGACCGCCGGCGCGGGCTTGCCATCGGCGAGGATGGTCGTGACGGTGAGGGTCGCGGTGCTATTGGTCTGCACGCTGGTCGCGGAAGGGGCGACGGTGCACACGCCGAGCGGCGCGGGGTACTGGGCAGAGACGGTGCTGAGCCCCATCCCGGCCACGGTTGCCAGGGCAAACCCGGCACCAGCCATAACTCTAAGCCGCATCGTTGGACTCCAATGGAGTAGGTCCGGCCATGCTAGTCCTAATTCGGAGGATTATTCAAGCGTTACCACACTGTCACTGAGAGGCAACGCACATTCCGGGGACGTTCGGCCGTGGCCGGGCCACGTGCGCTCAACCCCGGTGGCGACGTTTCATGACGCCGGTTACTGGGGGGAACGGCGGGTGTAGCCGTAGGCATAGCCGTAGCCGTAGCGGAAGTGCCGCTTGCGGTCGGAGCCGTTGAGGACGACGCCGAGCAAGGGCTTCCGGCCGGCGCGCACGGCGGCGATGGTGTCTTCGAGGGCGCTGCGGCGCGTCTTGCCCTGGCGGGCGACGAGGAGCACACCATCGACGAGGGGCATCCAGAGCGACGCATCGGCGAGGCCCAGCATGGGCGGGCAGTCGATGACGATGATGTCGTAGAGCTCGGCGAGGGCGTCGATGGTCGCCTTCATTTTGCGCGAGCTGAGGAGCTCGGTCGGGTTGGGGGCGACGGGACCGCCGGTGAGCACGGCGAGGGATTCGCCGACGTGGTTCACGAAGGCGGGGAGGGCCTGCGGGTCGACGAGGAAGGTCGAGGTGAGGCCGGAGCTGTTCGGCAGCGAGAAGTAGCGGTGGGCGTCGGGCTTGCGAAGGTCGCCGTCGATGAGGAGGACGCGGCGGGAAGACTCGGCGAGGGCTTCGGCGAGGTTCGCGGCGGTCGTGCTCTTGCCTTCGCCCTGGCCGGGGCTGGTGACCAGCAGGACGCGGACGTCGCTGGCCATGAGGCCGAAGGCGAGGCTCGCCTGGACCTGCCGGTAGCTCTCGATGAGGTCGTCGCCGGGTTCGGCGGCGAGGATGCTGGGCACCCACTCGCGCTTGTCGGCGCCCTTGGGGACATCGGCGAGGAGGACGCTCCCCAGGTAGGGCACGGCCATGCGCTCGATGTCTTCGCGCTCTTTGACGCCGTCGTCGAAGTATTCGATGAGGGCGACGGCGGCGACCATGACCATGAGGCCGAGGATGAGGCCGAGGATGACATTGACCTTGACGTTCGGCCGGATGGGGTCCTCCGGGGGGAGGGCGTTTTCGGCGACGAAGACGGTGTTCAGCGTGGTACGCGCCTCGGAGCCGGCGAGCTGGGCTTCTTCGACGTATCCGGGGAAGAGGCCGGCGACGGTGTTGGCGATGAGGGCGGCGCGATCGGCGTTCCGATCCTCGGCGAGGACTTCGATGAGCTGGGTCTCGGGGATGGCGCCGGCGGAGACCTTCTTCTGGAGGGTCTTGAGGCTGGTGTTGCCGAGGATGCCGGCGGCGCGTTCGAGGTTGTTCGAGGTGGTAACGAGTTCGGCGTAGGTGCGGGTGAGGGACTGGCTGCCCTGGATGTCCTGGAGGGAGGGGGCAGCCTGGTTTTCGCGCTGGTTGACGAGGATGACGGCGCGAGCCTGGTAGACGCGGTCCATGCGGGACGTAAGGAGGTATGCCGCTCCACCGGAGAGGACGCATCCGAGCACCACGATGAGCGCCCACCGCCGGGCGATCTTCAGGTAGTCGCGAAGCGTCATCGGTTACCTCTCGTCACGGCAGCAATGCTAGCACCCCTCGTGAGCGGTGGTGCGAGGGGCGGGACGCGCCGGAGCCGTACTGGAGAGGTATCGGCGTGAAGGACGGCGCCGGGTAGCGGGATGAGCCGGATTGGGGTGACCCGTGGCGAGAAAGCCCGTGCAATCGAAGGTTCTATGCGCGGACTTTGCTGAGAGGTAACAATGTGAATGGTTTCTCTTGACCAATCTTCGTTCTGACGACATGGTGTGCGCATGGTGGCAACCCGGGAACAAATCGCGCCGATGCGCCCTCGGGGCGCTTCCGCGGAGCCCGATTGGGCGGTGCCGGGGCCGGTGGCGAACGTTCGCGGGGTGCTGGATGCGCCGGCGCCGCTGGAGTTCCCGCCGCTAGGGATGCCGGGCTGGAAGCGTGCGTTCGATGTGATGGCGGCGCTGGGGCTGCTCGTCGCGGCATTCCCGCTGATGGCGATGATAGCGGCGGTGGTGGCGCTGACCTCGCGTGGCGGGGCGATCTACGCACAGACGCGCATCGGCCACGGGGGCCGCGCATTCACCTGCTTCAAGTTCCGGACGATGGTACGCGGCGCCGAACGGATGAAGCCGGCGCTGGAGGACGGCAACATCGCGCGCGGGCCGCTGTTCAAGATGCGGGCGGACCCGCGCTGCACGGCGATCGGGGCGGTGCTGCGCAAGACGAGCCTGGACGAGCTGCCGCAGCTGTGGAACGTGGTCCGAGGCGAGATGAGCCTTGTGGGGCCACGGCCGCCGTTGCCCGCGGAAGTGGCGCTGTACGAACCGCACCATTTCGCGCGGCTGATGGTGGTCCCGGGAATGACCGGGCTGTGGCAGGTGACGGCGCGCAAGCGGCACGATTTCGCCGACATGGTGGTGCTCGATGCCGAGTACGCGGCGACGCTGAGCCCGTGGACGGACCTTCGCATCCTGCTGAAAACGCTCCCGACCGTCTTGCGGGGCGACGGATCCTGCTGATGCCGGGAACAGGGCACGGGCGAGGGACTGCCGTGCGGCCGGGCTCCGGCAGAGGGTGACGCGCATCCGCGTCCTCATCGCGACCTCACAGTACTGGCCGGAAATCGCCGGGAACGCGCCGTACGTCACGGGGCTGGCCGAGGGGCTGGCAGTGGCTGGCCACCGGGTGACGGCGGTGACGGGTTACCCGCACTACCCGCAATGGCGGAGGCAGGGCCCGCTTCGGCTCTTTTCGCACGAGAAGCGAAACGGTGTGACGGTGCGGCGGCGGTGGCATTACGTGCCGGGCGCGCATTCCGCGCTTCACCGGCTGCTGTACGAGGCGACGCTGACCGCGGGAGGGCTGACGGCGATCGGCGCCAGGCGGCGGCCGGACGCGGTGGTTGGCGTGGTACCGAGCCTTTCGGGGGCGCTGCTCGCGGCAATCGCGGCGAAGGTGTACCGCAGACCTCTGGTGCTGGTCTTCCAGGACCTGATGGGGCGCGCGGCGGAGCAATCGGGATACGCGGGCGGGTCGCGGGTCGCGCGCACGCTGAGCCGCTTTGAGCTGGCGCTGGCGCGGCGGGCGGACGCGGTCGGGATCATCACGCCGGGGTTCCGGCAGTACCTGGAGGCGGGCGGAGTCTCGGCGGAACGAATCCACCGGGTACGGAACTGGCACCTCGGGGAACCTCCGAAGCAGGAGCGGGCGGAGACGCGGCGCGCGCTGGGATGGCCCGAGGACGCGTACATCTGCCTCCATGCGGGGAACATGGGGCACAAGCAGGGGCTTTCGAACCTGGTCGAGGCGGCGCGGCTGCTTCCCGGGGGTGCGGTGCGCATCGTGCTCGCGGGCGATGGCAACGAACGCGAACGGCTGGAGCGCGAGGCCTCGGACGTGCCCGGCGAGCGGATCACCTTCCTTGGGCCGCAGGCGCCGGGGGCCTACGAAGCGATGCTGGCGGCGGCGGATGTGCTCCTTGTGAACCAGCTGCCGGCGGTTTCGGACATGGCGCTGCCGAGCAAGCTGACGTCGTACTTCGCGGCGGGGAGGCCGGTGGTGGCGGCGGTGGCGGCGGAGAGCGAGGCGGCGCACGAGGTGACACTTGCGGGGGCGGGTATCGTTGTGCCCGCGGGAGAGCCGGGACAGCTGGCGGACGTGCTGCTGTCGCTACACCGTGAGCCCGGGAAGGCCGACACTTTTGGAGAGGCCGGGCGAGCGTACGCGACGCGCGCGCTGTCCCGGGACGCTGCCCTCGCGGAGTACGAAGCGATGATCCGATCGGCGATCGACCGCACACCATGAGCGACGGGCCGCGGCGCGCGCTCGTGACGGGTATCACGGGTCAGGATGGTTCGTACCTGGCCGAGCTGCTGCTTGCGAAGGGGTACGAGGTTCACGGGCTGCTGCGGCGTTCGAGCACGTTCTCGACGGACCGCATCGAACACCTGTACCACGACCCGCACGAGGGCGGGGTGCACCTGACGCTGCATCACGGCGACATCCTCGATACGAGCTCGCTGGTACGGGTGCTTTCGCGGGTGCGGCCGGACGAGGTGTATAACCTGGCGGCGCAGAGCCACGTGGCGGTGAGCTTCGAAATGCCGGAGTTCACGACGGATGCGGTGGCGATCGGGAACCTGCGGCTGCTGGAGGCGATTCGCGAAGCCGGGATCCAGTGCCGCTTCTACCAGGCGGGCAGCTCGGAGATGTTCGGGAAGGTGGCGGAGACGCCGCAGCGGGAGGAGACGCCGTTTCACCCGCGCAGCCCGTACGCGGTGGCGAAGGTGTTCGCGCATCACATGACGGTGCACTACCGCGAGGCGTACGGGATGTTCTGTTCGAACGGCATCCTGTTCAACCACGAATCGCCGCGACGGGGCGAAACCTTCGTGACGCGAAAAGTGACGCGGGCGGTGGCGCGCATCGTGGCAGGCAAGCAGGAGAAGCTGTACCTCGGCGCGATGCACGCGCAGCGCGACTGGGGATACGCGCCGGAGTATGTGGAAGCGATGTGGCGCATCCTGCAACATTCGCAACCGGACGACTTCGTGATTGCGACGGGGGAGACGCACTCGGTGGCGGAGTGGGTGGAAGCAGCGTTCCGGGCGGTGGGAGCGGAGTGGCGCGAATTCGTCGAACATGACCCGCGGTACGACCGGCCGGCGGAGGTGGACCTGCTACTGGGTGATGCCTCGAAGGCGCGGGACGTGCTCGGGTGGGAGGCGAAGGTTCGCTTCGAGGAGCTGGTGCGCATCCTCGTGGCGGCGGACCTGAGGGCGGAGGGCCTGAATCCCGACGGGGTGATGGCGAATGGCTGAGCACTGGCCCCGGCGGCGCGTCGTGGTCACGGGTGGCTCGGGCTTCCTCGGGCGGTTCGTGGTGGCGGAACTGGCGGCCCGGGGGGCGACGAACGTCTTTGTGCCGCGTTCGCGGGAGTACGACCTGCGCGACCGGGAGGCGATCCGGCGCATGCTGGCCGACGCGCGCCCGGAGGTGGTGATCCACCTGGCGGCGGTGGTCGGGGGGATCGGCGCCAACCGCGAGAACCCGGGACGGTTCTTCTACGACAACGCGATCATGGGGATCGAGCTGATCGAGCAGGCGCGCCTCGCCGGGGTCGCGAAGTTCGTGACGGTGGGGACGGTGTGTTCGTACCCGAAGTTCGCGCCGGTGCCGTTCCGGGAAGAGGACCTCTGGGAGGGGTACCCGGAGGAGACGAACGCGCCGTATGGGCTGGCGAAAAAAATGCTGCTGGTGCAGGGACAGGCTTACCGTCAGCAGTACGGGTTCAACGTCATCCACCTGGTGCCGGTGAACCTGTTCGGGCCACACGACAACTTCGACCCGGCGAGTTCTCACGTCATCCCCGCGCTCATTCGCAAGTGCCTCGAAGCGCGCGACGCGGGTGCGAGCGACGTTGAGCTGTGGGGGACGGGTTCGGCGTCGCGGGAGTTTCTCTACGTGGAGGATGCCGCGCGAGGCATCGTGATGGCGGCCGAAGCGTACGACGGCGAGGAGCCGGTGAACCTCGGGGTGGGGCACGAGATGAGCATCCGGGAGCTGAGCGGTGCGATCGCCGCGGCGACCGGGTACGAGGGCGCTTTCCGCTGGGACCCATCGAAGCCTGACGGCCAGCCAAGACGGGCACTGGACACGAGGCGTGCCCGCGATCGGTTCGGGTTCACGGCCTCGATCCCGTTCGAGGAAGGGCTGCGGCGAACGGTGGCGTGGTACGAGGGCGCCCGCGCGGACACGCCGGTGAGCGCGTAACCCCGGTGGCGCGCCGGGCGATTCCGCTCGCACGGCGCCATGCCGAGGTCGCGTCCTCCATCACGGCCGGGCTGGTGATCCAGGGGTCGCTGGTGGTGAGCGGGCCGCTGGGGGCGCGCATCCTGGGGCCGGAGGACCGCGGCCACCTTGCACTGCTGCTGATCATGCCGGCGATCCTGGCGCACCTGGCGACGCTCGGGCTGCCGCTGGCGATCACGTTCCACATCGCGGCGGAGCCGGGGCATGCGCGCCCGGTGTTGCGGTCGCTGGGGTGGCTGACGGTCGTGCCGGCCATCGCACTGGGGGCGGCGAACGCGGCGTTCGTGGCCGTGGTGTACGAAGGCGGCGAACGGTATCTGCTCGCGACGGGGCTGATTGCGGCGGCGTTCGTACCGGCGTGGGTGGCACACCAGTACGGGCTGGCGTTGCTGCAGGGCCTCGGGCGGCGGGGGTGGTTTCAGACGTTGCGGGTGCTGCCTTCGCCCCTGTATTGCGCGGCGCTGGTGCCCCTGTTCCTCGCGGATGGGCAGCGGCTGCCCGAGGTGATGGGGGCGTGGGTGGGGATGCACGTCGTCGGCGCGGCCTTGAGCCTGTGGGCGGGACTGCGGGGGCTGCCCGGCGAAGTAGCGGGAGCGCCTTCTGGCGCGGGGTTGCGACGGTTCGGGCTGCGTTCGATGGTCGGTGCGATTTCGCCGATCGAGACCTTCCGGATCGACCAGTTGCTGGTGGGTGTGCTGCTTTCGCCGGCGCAGCTGGGGATCTACGTGGTGGCGCTGGCGTTCGTGAACCTCCCGCGGTTCATCTCCGCGAGCATCGGGGCGGTGGCGTATCCGAGGGTGGCGGCGGCAAGGGCGCGCGAACGGGCGCTGGTGGGGGGCATCGCGCGGCACCATGTCGTGCTGACGTTGCTGGTCGTGGTCCCCGCGGTCACGCTGGCAGTCGCGTTCGTGCCGTGGGTGATTCGGGTGTTCTTCGGGGAGGAGTTCGCGAATGCGGGCACGACCGCGCGGATCCTGCTCGCGGGGTCGGTGCTCTTCGCGGTGGACCGCGTGCTGGGCGATTGCGCGCGGGGCGCGGGGCTCGGTGCGATCGACACGATCGCGGAGGTGGCGTCGTGGGTCTCGCTGCTTGCGGCGGCGGCGGTGCTGGTGCCCGTGTTCGATACGAACGGCGTGGCCGCGGCGCTCGGTGTGGCCGGTGCGGTGAGCCTGGGGTTGCTCACGGTGCTCTGGCTGCGAAGCGGAATGGGCGCCGTGGCCCCGGCTTCCGCCCGGGAACGTGCACTGCGGACCACGGACGGCCGATAACATGGCAGGAATGGCAGTTCGAACGTTCCCCGCGGCGACGGCGCGCATCCCGGCACGGGTGACCCTGGCGGTGGTGGCGGTGGTGGCCGCCGCGGCAGCCGGCGCGGTGGTCACGTCGCTGGGCGTGTCGGCGGGAGTGGCGATGCTGGTGGCCTCGGGGGCGGCGCTGCTCGTGCCGTTCGCGCGGGCCCTGCATCTGCGACGGTTCGACCCCTTCGAGCCGATCTTCCTGGCGGTGGTGGCGCACGGGACGATGTTCGTGGTGCGGCCGGCGGCGGAGTTGGTGCGCGGGGACCTCGTGTACTGGCGGCCCACGCGGGTGATCGATACGTCCGGGACGATGGACACGGTCATCGGGCTCGGGCTGGCGGCATCGGTGGCGCTGGTGGTGGGGTATTACCTGCCGGTCGGACCGCGACTTGCCCGGCGCGTGCGGCCACCGGCGGCGGCGCCCCACGCCGATTCGGTCCTCGCGGGGGCGCTGCTGACGGCGGTGGCGGGGATGGCGCTCTTCAGCCTGTTCTTGATGACATCGGGAGGGACGGCGGCGATCCGGTCGTTCCTCGCGGGGCGCGACATTTCGCAGGTGGGGCTGTACCGGCAATCGACGGGGTACCTGTACTACGGGCCGTTCCTGCTGATCCCGGCGGCGCTGCTGGCGGCGGCGGCTTCGCGGGCACGGCGGGACCTGGGGATCCTGGTCGTGGCGGCGCTGATCGCGGGGATGCTGCTGGTGATCGCCGTGCCGACGGGGAACCGGATTTTCATCCTGCCGCTGGCGGGTTCGCTGGCGACGTACTTTTACGTGGCGCGCGGGAAGCGGCCGGCAGCATGGGCGGTCGTGCTGGTCGGGATCGCGGCGCTGCTCGCATCGCACGCGCTGCTCCTGGCGCGCGAGGCGCGGGGAGAGGGGCTCGCGGGTTCGATGGTGACGACCCTGAGCCACCCGCTGGACTCGCTGCAGCCGATCACGACACAGGCGGACGCCGAGATGGCGCCAGCGCTGGCAGCGGTGATCGCGGTGGATTCGGTGCAACCTGCGAGCACCCACGGATTCGCGACGATTGGGGACACCTTCGTGCGGCCGCTGCCCCGGCTGATCTGGCACGATAAGCCGCTCCCGGTTCGGCACCAGGTCATCCAGAAGACATGGCCAATTGAGTACAAGGGGGGATATGCGAACCCCGAGTTTTCCATCCTGCTGTACTTCTACCTGGATGCGTCGTTCTTCGGGGTCGTGCTGGGGATGCTGGTTGTGGGCATCCTCTTGCGCTGGTTGTACGTGGCCTTCCTGGCACATCGCGAGAGCCAGGTGATGCAGCTGGCGTTCGCGGTGCTTCTGCCATTCGTGCCGATCCTGTTGCGCGACAGCCCGACGGACACCGTGGTCAAGCTGGCGTTTTCGGTGGTTCCGCTGCTGACGGTGTGCTGGCTCGCGACGGACCGGCGGCGCGCCGAGAGGGCGCCCGCGGGGCCTTTGCGGCCGTGACTGGGGCGGCGATGAAGCGCTTCCTGCATGTGATCCACTATCCCGTCTTCGGCGGGCCGACGAACCAGGCCCTGCGGCTGGCGGCGCCGTTGCGGGAGCTGGGATGGGAGACGCTCGTGCTCCTGCCGGATGAGCCGGGGAACGCCGTGGAGCGGTTGCGGGCTGGGGGGATCGAAACCGTGACGTTGCCGCTGCACCGGCTGCGGGCGACGCCCGATCCACGGGTGCAGGCGCGGTTCGTGGGCAGCTTCGCCGGCGAGGTGCGTGCCATCAGGGGGCTAATCCGGGAGCGGGGGATCGACCTGGTGCTGGTGACGGGGCTGACGAACCCGCATGCCGGCTTCGCCGCGCGGCGCGAGGGGAAGGCGCTGACCTGGCAGCTGGTGGATACGCGGCCACCGATGGCGCTTCGCCGGGCCCTGATGCCGGTGGTGACACGGCTGGCGGACTCGCTGATGGTCACGGGTCGCGAGGTGGCGCGGGTGCACCCGGGCGGGCTCGGATTCGGGCGGCGGCTGGTGCCGTTCTTCCCGCCGGTGGACCTCGATGCGTTCGCGGATGCCGCGGCGAGGCGGTCCGCGGCGCGGGCGGAGCTCGGTGTGCCGGCGGACGCATTCGTCGTCGGAACCGTGGGCAATATCAACGCGCAGAAGGGGCACGAGTACCTGCTGCGAGCAGCGGCGCGCGTGCGAGAGCGCGTGCCCAACCTGGCGCTGCGGATCCTCGGTGCGAGGACGCCGACGCAGGCGCGTTACGAAGCGCGGCTGCTGCGGGAGGCGCGCCTGCTCGGATTCGATCCGGGTGTCGTGTTCGTGGAGCCGGAGGACCGGGTGCCCGCGCTCCTGCCGGCGTTCGATCTCTTCGCGCTGACCTCGGTGCCCCGGAGCGAGGGGATCCCGACGGTGGTGCT
>JAYRRO010000162.1:0-5470 GCA_041910095.1 Dehalococcoidia bacterium | reverse complement strand
GGGGCAGCGCATTGCCCTGACCGGCATGCACCTGCTCGGCCAGGCAGGCGAGCTCCGCGACGGCTCGAAGGGCGAGATCCACGACCTCGCCACCGGCTACCTGCAGTCCGCCTCGAGCACGGTCGCGGCCGGCACCAGCGAGATCCAGCGCGGCATCATCGCCACCCGCGGCCTCGGCCTTCCCCGCGGCTAATCCCCGCCCGGTTCGACGGGACAGCGAAGGGGCTCCCACCGGGAGCCCCTTCTTCATGCCCTGTCATGGACGAAAGGTTAGCCGCGCGACCCCACGAGATGGCCGTTACGGCTGGCCAGCCGCGGGCTCCGGGCACCCGCCATCACGCGGAATTCGCAGATCGGGTCTCCATCGAGCTTCCACGAAACCCGTTCGACATGGTCCGAACGAAGGTTCTTGCGCATCGCCTCGAGTTCGATGGTGCAGGCGCGGGGCCATGCGCTTGAAAGCGCCAGCAGGGGGCAGTGCGCCACCTTGAGCACGATGTCGTCCCCGTCCCGCTCCGCCGACCCGATGAACCCGCGCGACAGCGCACCCGCCGTGGCGGCTTCCACCTTTGCATCGACCGTGTCCTCGCGCGCCCGCCGCGCATCCTCCGCCCACAGGCGCTCGATGCGCTCCCGGAACCAGGACTCCAGCAGCCCCGGCGCCGCACTCTCCATCAGCGGCACCAGCTCGGCGAGTTGCACCCGCGAGTTGTCCGGGAACATCGCCTCGCCCTCCTGGGTCAGCCGGTAGACGTGGCGGCGGCGGCCCGGTCCCGTCCCTTCCAGCCGGTACAGGATCAGCCCCTTCGCCTGCAGTTGCAGGAGTTGGGGGCGCAGCGCGCTCAACGTGAGGTGCAATTCCTGGGCCAGGTGCTGGACATCCGCCTCGCCCGCCTGCTTGATCGCCACCAGGACTTGCAGCCGTGCGTTCGTCAGGGGAAACATCGCCGTCATGGGGCCGAACCTCGCGTTGAAACTGCCTGCGTGATGCCTCCCAGTGGGCCGCTGGCCCCATAACGTTCGCCATCCCATGGCTCGCGTTCGAGGGCCGGTTGGCCGTTTTTCTTGCACCTTTCAGACGATAGACATCATCGGCATTGCGCCGCGCTCGCGCCATTGCCCGCGTGCTACGAATTCTCCCTACAGACTTTTTCTTAGGTTCGCCGCGGCCAAATTAAACGTTCACACGAAAAATCGGAAGCTTTATGTAATCGCGGCTTGTTGTGCCCGCCGCCGGCGCGTTTCGCTCCGCGTTTACGGTTCTGTTACGCGTTCTGGACCCGGCGGCGGCGCATACGCGAAGCGGTACGCGCAGATCCGGTCGCCCGCTAACCGGAACCGCTCCCGCGACACCACCGACCCCGGGATCGATTCCGCCAGCTTTTTCAGCTCCAGCTCGCAAAACCCCGGCCACTCCCGCGCCAGACCAAGGAAGGGGCAATGGTGGAGCTCCATGCGCCCCCCGTTCTCGTCTCCCTCGGCGCGCGCCATGTACCCCGTCGCGTCGAACGCCACCGCGAGATTCGCGAGCGCCGCCCCGGCCGGCCGTCCCGCCGACATCGCCCGGATGTTCGCCGCCCGCCGGTCGCCCGCCAGTTCGAAAAAGCGCTCCAGCTCGTGCGGCGCCGAGCGCAGCAGCAGCTGCGTCAGGACCGATACCAGCCCGCTGTTCTCACTGGGAAAGAGGTCCTCGCCCACCTGCGTAAGGAAGTACCGGTGCCGCCGGCGCCCGGGGCCCTGTCCCTCCGTCTGATGCCCAATGAGCCGCGCCGCTTCGAGCGACAGGAGGTGAGCCCGCAACGTGCTCACCGAAAGCCCAAGGTGCTCACCCAGCTGCTCCACCGTCGGCTCGCCGATGAGCTTGATCGCGAGGATCACTTCCTTGCGCGCCGGTGTCAGCGGGTCCGCGATCGGATCCTTCATCGCCCCTCCGCGGGTCTGAGCCGGTCGCCCCCGCGGCCCGCGATCCATCGAAAAGATATGCGGAGTCGTCTTATCCGTCCATCAGCCCACCCGCCCCACGCCCGCCACGGCTAACGCCCGGTGGGCGATAATCATCCCCGGGCGCACGCCGTGGACGCGCGATCCCACCGGGAGGGAACCCATGCCCAGCCGCCATCGCCGCCTGCTCGCACTCCCTTTGCTGGCGATCGCGCTCCTCCCTGCCTCGCTCGCGCACTCGCATGGGCCGATAGCGGTCGACCAGCGCCTCCAACAGGAGCCCACCTGCAACGCCGCCGGCTTCCCGGCCGCCGCCTCCACCGCCACCCCCGTGCTCCAGGAATTCGTGACCCGCACCGACGGCCTGGGCAGCCTCGACCTTTGCCTCGAAGTCCCCGGCGATTCCGCTTCCTTCTCCCTCAACATCCGGCAGGGCACGGCCGCGGCGCCGGGCACGCTGCTGTCGTCCCAGATCGTCACGCTTTCGGGGTCCGGGCCGCGATGGATCCACATCGATCTCCCCGCCGCCATCCCCACCAACGTGGGCGCGCGCTACACGATCGAGATCCCGAACAGCTCCGGCATCCTCTGGCGCCGCCTCTGCGGTGGCCCCTCCCCGGGCTGCGCCGTCGCTGGCCCCGACCTCTATCCGGATGGCGTCAGCGGGCCCTCCTCCGAAACCCAGGGCGGGGACTTCGGCTTCCGCACCTATCGCGCCCAGGCCATCGGCTTCAACACCGGCGTCGCCGACCAGAAAATCGCCGGCGACCCGCTCTGCCGGGCGAGCACCTTCCGCGGCAGTGCCTCATCCTCCGCGCCCCTCCGCCAGGAGTTCGTACCGCTCAAGGATGGCCTCGCCGCCGTCGACCTCTGCATCCAGGCGTTCGACGACTTCACGGCCTTCCGCGTCCGCATCCGCGAAGGCACCGTGCACGACCCCGGCGAAGTCATCGCCTCCGTCGAGGCCTTCTCGCTCATCGCCGGGTTCCAATGGGTGCGTGCCACCTTCGACCCCACCGTCGGCCTCGATCCCTTCGCCCACTATGTCATCGAGCTTCCTTCGAGCGTCACCTTCCAGTGGCGGAAGCTCTGCGGCTCCACCGGCGGCTCCTGCACCGGCATCGACCCCGACGGCTATACCGAAGGCGTCTCCAACGCCTCCGATACGGCCGACTTCGGCTTCCGGACCATCCCCGGCGAAGTGCCGGCCCACCTCGCCGGCACCGCCGACCAGACCCTCGCCGGCGACCCCGCCTGCGAGGCACCCAACTTCAAGACCTTCGTTTCGAACGCGAACCCGCTGCGCCAGGAGCTCGTCCCCACCGCGCCCGGCGTCGACGCCGTCGACCTCTGCCTCAATGTCCCGAAGGCACCCACCGAAGTGACCATCAACCTCCGTATGGGGAACGCCTCCATTCCTGGCCCCATCCTCGGCACGGCCACCGCGACCATCACGCGCGATGGCTGGCAGTGGGTCCGGTTCGACCTGGCGAACGCAACGCCCACCACACCCGGCCAGCTCTTCGTCATCGAACTCGTGGACTCAACGACCGTCCAATGGCGTGCCACCTGTTCGCAGCCCGTGAGCGGCTGCACCGCGGGTGAAGCCGATGCCTACCCCGCCGGCTCGCCGAACCTCGCCGCCGTCGGCGACTTCGCCTTCAGGACGATCGGCGGCATTCCCGCCCGCCGGACCATCCCGTTCATCGCCCGCCAGCCGTAGCTATTCGGCCTCGAAGAACGGCTGCGCCGCCCCGATGCGCACGAGCTCCGCGCGAAGGTCCAGCATCGCCGTGTACGTCGGGATGACGAAGATGTCCTCCCCCGCCTCGCTCCCCGCCAGGATCGCCTCGATGAGCGCGCCCGGTTCATGCACGACCGAATCGCACCGCGGCCAGCCCGCGTAGGTCAGCCGCAGAGCCATGTCCTCCGCGCGGTCGCCGGCGGCCCAGCATCGTTCCACCTTCCCGGCGAGCACCTCGTAGTCCACGTCCCATGTCCAGCTCACGTCCTGTCCATCGGCGAAGCGGTCGTTCAGCAGCGTCGCCACCTTCAACCCCTCCCCCCCGACCGATGCCAGCAGGAGCAAAACCTGGTTCGCGCCCGCGGGGTTCTTGCAGAGCAGCAGGTGGAGCCGCCTTCCCTGGACTTCGACCACTTCCTGGCGCCCGAACGCCGGCCGCGCGGCGCCAACGCCCGCGATGATGGCGCTCGAAGGCAGCCCCAGCACGCGCGCCACGGCCACCGCCGCAAGCGCGTTGTACACGTTGTACGCACCGGTCAGGCGCATCTTCAGCGAACCGGCATCCTCCACGGCGAATGCGGCATCTCCCAGCGCCAGTGTGACGTCACGCGCGGCCGTGTGTGGCTCCGGCCGCCGGCGTTCGCACCCCCGGCAGCGCCATAGCCCCACGTGCGCGAAGTAGCGCCGCCCGTAGGCGTACGAGCCGCCGCATGAACGGCACCAGCGCGCGTCCGCCGCCCCCGCGGCGGCGGTCGAGAACGATGGGTCCTCGAGCCCGTACCAGTGCACCGGCCCGGCCCACCCGCTCGCCAGTTCCGCGACCGAAGGGTCATCGGCGTTGAGCACCAGCGTGGCGTCCCGCGGCGCCTTCGCGAGCGCTTCGCTCCACAGCGCGAACACCGTGTCTACCTCGCCATACCGGTCGAGCTGGTCCCGGAAGAGGTTCGTGAACGCGAGCACCGTCGGCCGAAGCTCCGGCACCGCCAGCGGCAGGGTTGCCTCATCCACCTCGAAGAGGCCAAAGCTGTGCACGGCCCGCGGAATCGCCCCGCTCGGCCCCGCGGCTCCGAGCAGCGTGCTCGCGAGACCCCGCATCAGGTTCGAGCCCTCGCGGTTGTGCACGTACGGCATCCCTGCGGCTTCCAAGATGCTCGCGATCACCCGGCTTGTCGTCGTCTTGCCGTTCGTCCCGCTGACCGTCACGCGCCCGCGTTGGAGCTGGCTCGCGAGATGCCCCACCAGCCCCGGGTCGACGCGCTCGGCGACCAGCCCAGGCAGGGCCGTGCCCCCACCCCGGCCCGCGCGCCGGGCAGCCACCCCCGCCAGTTTTCCCGCGCTCACCGCCAGTGCCAGCCGTGGGTTCACGCCTCCAGCGTACGGGCCTCCCGCGATCCCGGCACGCCATGGCCGTATCATCGCTGCGATGGCCTGGCACCCCGCGAACCTCGCGTTCCGCTTCTTTCTCGAACTGGCCGCCCTCGCCGCCTTCGGCGCCCTCGGCTGGCACGCCGGATCGGGCTCCGCGCGCTACCTGCTGGCGGCCTTCGCGGTCGCCGTCCCCGCTGCGATCTGGGCCATCTTCCGCGTCCCCAACGATGGCGGCCGCCCCGTCGTCACCGTTCCCGGCCTCGTCCGCCTTGGCATCGAACTCGACTTCTTTGGCGCAGCCGTGGCCGCTCTCGCCTTCATCGGGCATCCGGTGCTCGCGGTTGCCGTGGGTGGTCCGGTCATCATTCATTACGCCCTCTCCGGCCAGCGCGTGCGGCTCCTTCTCGCGAACCAGCC
>JAYRRO010000161.1:0-2765 GCA_041910095.1 Dehalococcoidia bacterium | reverse complement strand
GACGGCCGTCATCAATGCCGCGTACGTCGTCGAGGCTTTCTTCAAGGTGCACCCGGACCGCACGGACGAGGCCGAGGTCGCGAGCCGCATCGCCACGGAGCACGTGATGGTGGCGGAGGCGGACGGGAGCCTCGCCGGGTCGGTGACGGTGAACACGACGCCGCCGGAGGGGCACTTCGGAATGCTCTCGGTGGCGCCGGCGCACCAGGGCCGGGGCATCGCGAAAGAGCTGGTGACGGCGGCGGAGCGGCTCTGCCTGGAGGGCGGCTGCACGTCGGTCTCGATCGAGGTCGTGCACCTGCGCGCGGAACTCGTGCCGTTCTACGAGAAGCTGGGGTACGCGGTGAGCGGCACGGCGCCGTTTCCCGTGCCGGAACAGCTTTCGCAACCGGTCCATTTCTTGATGATGTCGAAATCGCTGGCGGGGACGCCGGCGCAAGCTGCACAGGAGGCCGCGCGATGGGCGCCAGTATCGCACTGACCACTCCCCTCACGGACGCCGTCATCGACGGGCTGAAGGTGGGCGACCATGTGACGTTTTCGGGCGTCATCTATACCGCGCGCGATGCGGCGCACAAGCGGCTGATCGAACTCACGAAGAAGGGCGAGCCGCTGCCGATCGACCTCACCGGGCAGGTGATCTATTACGTGGGGCCGACGCCGCCGCGGCCGGGCGCGGTCATCGGTTCGGCCGGCCCGACGACGGCGATGCGGCTCGACCCGTACACGGAGCCGATGCTCGAGCTGGGGCTCAAGGGGATCATCGGCAAGGGCGGGCGCGGGCCAGCCGTGCGCGAAGCGATCAAGAACCATCACGCGCTCTATTGCATCGCCGTGGGGGGCACGGGGGCGCTGTTGAATCGCCACATCAAGAAGGCGGAAGTGGTGGCCTTCGAGGACCTCGGCACGGAAGCGATCCGGCGGCTCGAGGTCGAGGGTTTCCCGGCGATCGTGGTGAATGACTGCCGCGGCAACGACCTGCTGGAGGAGGGCAAGCTGCAGTACCGCACGAGCGAGCGGCCGATCCCGGCGGTGAAGGCGCTCGGCGGCTGAGGGTTCGCTACTCGGCGGCGGGGCCGGCGGCGAGGGACGCGTACATCAGGTCGAGGGTATCGGAGACGGCGCGGAAGAGGGTGCCCTCGGGGTAGGTGCCGAAGCTCTCGGGTTCGCCCGCCGGCATCCCGCTGAGCACTTCGAGGCCCTCCTCAACGCGCGCCACGGGCCAGATGTGGAATTCGCGGTTCGCCACGGCCTCCTGGACATCGGGCCGGAGGCAGAGGTTCACCACGTTCACCGCGGGGATGATGGCGCCCTGCGTGCCGGACAGGCCGCGTTCGCGGCAGAGGTCGAAGAAACCTTCGACCTTTTCGGTGACGCCACCGACGGCCTGGATACGGCCGAACTGGTCGACCGACCCGGTGACGGCGACGTCCTGGCGGATGGGCACGCCGGCGAGTGAGCAGAGGATGGCATACAGCTCGGCGGAGGAGGCGCTGTCCCCCTCGACCTCGTCGTAGCTCTGTTCGAAGGTGAGGCTGGCGCTGAAGGCGAGGGGACGGCTGCGCCCGAAGGTGCCACTGAGGTACCCGCTGAGGACGAGCACGCCCTTGCTGTGGATGGCGCCGCTGCGTTCGACCTCCCGTTCGATGGCGACGACGCCGCGGCGGCCGATACCCACGCGGCAGGAGATGCGCAGCGGCGTGCCGAATTCATGCGCGCCAACGGAGTAGACGGCGAGGCCGTTGAGCTGGCCCTCCATGGCGCCCTCGGTCTCCACGCGGAGGGTGCCTTCGGCGATCATGCGGCGGAGGCGGTCGGGGATGAGGCCGGCGCGCGCATCGCGGCCGCGCACGGCGGCGACGACATCGGCGCCGGTTGTTATCGGCGCGCCGCGAAGGACGGCGACGTGCGCCGACTCCTGGATGACGTCGGCGATGGCGCCGTAGCGGGTGCTGAGGCGATCGTTCCGCTCGGCGAGGCGGGCGCCGAACTGGACGAGCTCCGCCAGGGCCTCGCGGTCGAGCGGCGGGAGCTGGCACGTATCGCACGTGCGGCGGGCGAAGGCGGCGTAGGCGGCGAGGGCCGGCGTGTCGAGCGGGACATCGGGTTCAAACTCCGCGCGAATCTTGAACAGCTGCGGGAAGTCGGGGTCGGCGAGTTCGAGGAGCGCGATGGTGGCGGGCTCGCCGATGAGGATGACCCGGGCGTTGAAGGGAATCGCGGCCGGGGAGAGATTGACGGACGGGAGCGTGAAGAGGAGGTCGGAGAGGCCTTCGACGCGGAGTTCGCGCGTTTTCATCGTGCGCTTGAGCATGAGCCAGGAGCGGGGGTCGGCGGCGAGGTCTTCGACCTGGACGATGAGGTAGCCGCCGTTGGCGCGGTGAAGTGCGCCGGGGCGGAGGTGCGTGAAGTCGGTGGTAAGCGCGCCGAAGTGCGCCTCGTAGTCGATGCGCCCGGCGATGTTCTGGTAGGTGCGGTTGCGCTCTTCGATGACGGGCGCGCCGGCCTGGCCGTCCGGGGTGGTGACGAAGAGGTTCACGGCGTAGCGGCGGAGCAGCTCTTCGCGCTCGGCGGTGACCTGGGCGACCAACTGCGGCGGCATTTCGCGAAGGGCCGCGGCGGAAAGCTGCTTGAAGCGTTCCAGGTTCGCGAGGATGTCGGCCTCGATATCGGCGATGTGGGCTTCGAGGCCATAGGCACCGTAGCGCGCGCGAAGGTCATCGAGGGCGTGGCCGGCGACGAAGCGCGCCACGTCGCGGTCGAGG
>JAYRRO010000160.1:0-1501 GCA_041910095.1 Dehalococcoidia bacterium | reverse complement strand
TATCCCTCCAACATCTGCATCAGCATCAACGAGCAGCTCGTGCACGGCATCCCCACCGACCGCGAACTCCAGGAAGGCGACGTCGTGAGCCTCGACCTCGGCGCCACCTACAAGGGCTTCGTCGGCGATGCCGCCATCACCGTCGGCGTCGGAACCGTCTCCGCCGAGGCCGCGCGCCTTATGGAGACCACCGAGGAAGCGCTCTGGGAGGGCATTCGTGCCGCCCGCGCCGGCAATCGCCTCAACGATATCCGCGGCGCCATCGAGGACCGCATCCGCAAGAGCGGCTATTCCATCGTTCGCGGCTATGGCGGCCACGGCGTCGGCCGCCGCATGCACGAAGAGCCCCACGTCGAAAACGTCCGCGGCCGCTTCGCCGGCCCCCAGCTGCGGCCCGGCATGGTGCTCGCGCTCGAACCGATGGTCAACGCCGGCGGCCCCGATACCGAGGAGTGCGCCGACCGCTGGACTGTAAGAACGAAAGACGGTAGCTTGTGCTGTCATTTCGAGCATACAATCGCTATTCGCGAGGGGCGTGAGGCGGAAATCCTGACGCTCCCCTAGGCGGTTGCGCCAACTCACGGGACAATCACAAGCAACGATCCCAGGAAAGCAGGTGTATGGCGAAGAACGACGCAGGCATGGAGACCCCGGTGGCGAACACCCGCGCCGCCGCATCCCCGCGCCCCGCGCCCCGCTCGCTTCCCACGGCCCCGGGCGCGAGCCCATCATCACCCGGTTTCATTCGCCGGCTTCGCCAGAATTGAGGACAGGCACATGAAGGTTCAGGCATCCGTCAAACCGCGCTGCGATAAGTGCAAGGTGATTCGCCGGCACCGCCGCGTCATGGTCATTTGCGAAAATCCCAAGCATAAGCAGCGGCAGGGTTAATCGATGGCACGCATCTCCGGCGTCGACCTTCCGAACGACAAGCGCCTTGAAATCGCGCTCACCTACATCTTCGGCATCGGCCTCACCCGCTCCCAGGCGATCATCGCCGCGACGGGCCTGAACCCCGATAAGAAGGCGCGTGAGCTCACCGACGAGGAAGCGCTCCGCATCCGCGACTTCATCGACAAGAACTACGTCGTCGAAGGCGACCTTCGCCGCGAGGTGCGCCAGAACATCGGCCGCCTCATCGAAATCAACTGCTACCGCGGCCAGCGCCACCGCCGGAACCTCCCCGTTCACGGCCAGCGCACCCGCACCAACGCACGCCAGAAGCGCGGCGCCCGCAAGACCGTGGCCGGCAAGAAGCGCGCAGGAAAGAAGTAAGAGGCAAGTAAGCAATGGCCGACCAGAAGCGACAGGGTCAGAAGGGCGGAGCCCGCGGCGAACGCCGCCTCAAGCGGCGCGAACGAAAGTCCGTGCCGCGCGGGAAGGCGTTCATCAAGAGCACCTTCAACAACACGCTCGTCACCCTTACCGACCCCAACGGGAACGTCATCTCCTGGGCCAGCTCCGGCGGCTCCGGGTTCAAGGGCTCGCGCAAGGGCACGCC
>JAYRRO010000159.1:0-6128 GCA_041910095.1 Dehalococcoidia bacterium | reverse complement strand
CTGTCGCCGTCGCTCTTGTAGTTCTTGGCGGCGTTGATACCGCCCTGCGCGGCGATGGAGTGGGCGCGGCGCGGGCTGTCCTGGAAGCAGAACGCCTTCACGTTGTAGCCCATTTCGCCCAGCGTCGCGGCCGCCGCACCGCCCGCGAGGCCGGTGCCGACGACGATGATCTGGAACTTGCGCCGGTTTTGGGGCGCAACCAGCTTCGTATCGAACTTGTGGTTGTCCCACTTTTCGGCGAGAGGGCCGGGGGGGACGTTGGCGTTCAATTCAGGCATGGAAGGTTACCCCGGGGAGGGTTTGAGAGGCCGCGCCGAGGGCTTGCGCCTCGCCGATCAGCCGGGTTTCGCCCGTGATGTGCTCCGGCTCATCGACCGCGCCCGCAAGCACCGCGACCGGGAACGAGACGTTGCCGATCACAATCAGCGCAGCGAAGGCCGCCGCGAAGTTCCGGCGCCACGCGTTGAACCGCGGGTTGGCCAGCCCCAGCGACTGGAAGAGGCTCCACGCGCCGTGATAGATGTGCAGGCCCAGCAACAGGTTTGCCACGATGTAGATGAGCGCCACGGGGACGCGTTCGAAGCTGTAGTAGAGGTTGTTGTAGGGCTCGCCTCGGATGAAGTCCGGGTTCGCGTTGCCCCAGGTAAGGTCCGCGAGGTGGAAGAGCAGGTAGAAGCCGATGATGAAGCCGCTCCAGCGCATCGTGCGCGCGGCGTAATCGGCGGCGGCATACGAGCGCCCGCCCTGGTACTTGATCGGCCGGGCCTGGCGGTTCATCAGCGTGAGCGAGACGGCGGCGTGGATGTGCAGGATGAAGGAGAGGATGAGGCCGCCGCGGAGTATCCAGAGGAAGCCGGTGTGCGGGAGCGCCGGTTCGCCGAAGGTCCGGAGCCACTCGCCGTATGCGTTGAGGTGGCGTTCGGCGTCCGGGTAGTACAGCTTCAGGTTGCCGACCATGTGCATCAGCACGAAGCCGAGGAGCACGATGCCGGTGACCGCCATGACGGCCTTCTTGCCGATGGCCGAGCCGTAGAAATCGAGGACCCAGAGATGATGTTTGCGGCGTTGCCTGACGGCGGGCGCCTGTGCCGCCGCGCTGGTGCGCGGCGCGGAACCGCTGAGCATTCGCTCCCCTCCCACGCTGTTCAGGACACGGGAAGGCACGCTCTCCCTGCCCCGGGCGGATCCTACGCCCGGCCTTTCACGCCAGCAATGCAGCGCGATTCATTACAGCTATAGAACGTGGGCGGATGTATCGATGGAACGCCGCAATCCGCGCCGTCAGATGCCGTTCCGCCGGGCCCAGCGGAGAATTCCCACGACCGACTTCGCATCGCAGATGCGGCCTTCCTCGATCGCCGCGAGCGCCTCGGCCGGGGTCAGCGTGTGCACTTCGATGTCCTCGTCCTCGTCGCCGGCCAGGATGCTCACGCTGAGTTCGTCGCATACGAAGAGGTGGATGTACTCGCTCGTGTAGCCGGGTGCGACATAGAAGCCGCCCAGGCCTGTCACCCGGCCCGGCGCGTAGCCAATCTCCTCCTGGAGTTCGCGCGCGACCGCCGCGATCGGCTCTTCACCCTTCTCGAGCGTGCCCGCTGGCAACTCGAGCAGCAGCCGCCCGGCCGAGTGGCGGTACTGGGTCACGAGCAGCAGGTTGCCGTCCTCATCCACGGGCACCATCGCCACCGCGCCCGGGTGTTGCAGCGTCTCGCGCAGCGCCATCACGCCGTTATGCATCTCGATCGTATCGAGGTCGACGTTGAACAGGCGGCCGCTGTAGACGCGCTCGGAACGAATGAGTCGGGGGTTCTCCATGGCCGGCACCCTTTCTGACCTGCCGGGTTAGACCGGCCGCGCGGTGATGAACATGAGGCCTTTGGCGAGCACTTCGCCCGCGAACACGGCCCCCATCGCGATGTAGAGCAGGCCCGTTGCACTCTGCATCGCACGAATCTGCGTCGTTTTGATCGAGAGCACGGCGAGGATGATGGGGAACACGAGCCCCACGCCAATTCGCAGGTACAGCACCGGGTTCAGGAACAGGCTCACATCGACGGGGCTCTCGGGCGTGGGCGTTTCGCGTACCGGCACGAGCAGGTTGATGAGCAACACCACCACCTGGAAGACGAGGGCTGCCAGCAGCCCCCAGGAAAGGTCACGCAGCGGCCACGCGGGAAGCGCGCCCTCCGTCAGGTACCAGTGCCCCCAGACCATGCTCACGGAGACCGCGCCCATGGCGAGCGTGCCCGCCAGCAGGGCCAGGAACTCCGCGGGAAAGCCCCACGTCGGTGGCGCCAGCATCGCCGAGAGCACGCCAATCGCAAGCACCCCCGCGATGGCGCCCGCGATACCGGCGAACCGCCCGATGGGGTCCCACCCCATGAACGCCGCGAACGTGTAGAGGCCGCTCGCGGCCGTAACGACGAGGATCGCGCGCTTGAAGTCATCGAACCAGGCCGCGTCGATGCGGTAGCCATCGACATCGGCACCGAGACTCATCCCGGATGCGGTCCAGTATGCGAGGAAGCCGCAAATCGCCACGCAGAGCGCCATCGTCATCACGAAGCCACGCGTCACTCCGCCACGGAGGTCGCTCGCCAACGTGACCCACAGGCTCCCGATGGCGAGTTCGGCGAGGATCAACAGGAGCGTGTAGGGCAGGGCCGCGACATTCACCGGTTCGAGTGTAGGGCGGCGGCCGGTAACGGGAATGGGCGGAACTTCGGGCGGTACGGGAAGGTGGCGTAATGACGCGTCTATTAACGCGCTCAATTGGAGCTATACAAACGAATGCCTCCCGTTTCGTACTTCCGCACCGCCCGCTCGCGGGTGAGTCAGGGAGGGAAACAGACAATGTTCGGTACGCAGGTGGTGTTGCGGATCGGCCTTGGCACTGTCGCGCTGGCTGGCGTGGCGGCGATGACCGCGTGTGGCGGTGGTGGCGGCGGCGGCGCGGATACCGCGGGAGCCTCCGGCCCCGTGAACACGCCCGCCCCAACCGTTGAACGCAACGCGCGCGTCACCATCGGCGACAACATCTATCAGCCCGTGCTCTCCAGCATCTCCGCTGGCAAGAGCATCGACTGGATCTGGGAGGGCTCCGGCACGCATTCGGTGGTGCTGAAGACTCCCGACGGCAAGGAAGTGAAGTCGCCCGAACAGCAGAAGGGTACCTTCACCTACAAGTTCGAAACGGCCGGCACCTACGACTACAACTGCAGCATCCACGGGGATCGCATGCAGGGCAGAGTCCAGGTTTCGCAGTAGGTCCAGGAGGGGCGCCGGGTAAGGCGCCCCTCCCGCGTTCGCGGCCGCCACGACAGCGCCCGGCACGGTAGGCTGGTGCGGCTATCCCGCATCCGGAGGCCTCCGTGGGCTATCGCGCGTTTGTTGTGAACAGGACCGGTGACCAATTCAGCGCGGGGCTGACGACGCTCGCCGAGAGCGACCTGCCGCCCGGCGACGTCACGATCCGCGTCGAGTGGTCGAGCGTGAACTACAAGGACGGGCTCGCGGCCACGCCCGACGGGCGCGTCGTTCGCGCCTTTCCGATGGTGCCCGGTGTTGACCTCGCGGGGACGGTGCTGGAGTCGGCGGATGCGCGCTTCGCGAAGGGTCAGCCCGTAACCGTTACCGGCTATGACGTGGGCATCGCCCACCCGGGCGGGTTCGCCGAGCTCGCGCGCGTGCCCGGAGACTGGGTCTGCGCGCTCCCCGAGGGCCTGACGGCGAAAGAAGCCATGGCCGTCGGCACGGCGGGGCTGACATCCGCCATCTCCGTGGAAGCGCTCGCGGACCACGGCGTGACGCCCGAAAAGGGCACGGTCATCGTCACCGGGGCGACCGGCGGCGTGGGCACCACGGCCGTCAGCATGCTCGCGGGGCTCGGGTACACGGTCGCGGGCAGCACCGGGAAGGCTTCGGAGCACCAGTTCCTGCGCGAGCTCGGCGCCACCGAAGTTCTCTCCCGCGAGGAAGTCAGCTCCGAGAGCGCCCGGCCTATGGAGACCCAGCGCTGGGCCGGGGCGGTTGATGCCGTGGGCGGCACGACCACCGCCTACCTGATTCGCACGATGAAGTTCGGCGGCTCTATCGCGCTCTCAGGGAACACTGGCGGCGCGGCGTTCAGCACGACCGTGTTCCCCTTCATCCTGCGCGGCGTGAACCTGCTCGGGATCGAATCCGTGATGTACCCAATCGAACAGCGCCGGCGCATCTGGCAGCGCATCGCGACGGACCTGCGCCCGGCCGGCCTCATGGACCAGATCGCGGTCGCGACCGACCTCGACGGCCTCCCGGACATCCTCGCGCGCATCGTGAAGGGCCAAACGCGGGGACGCGTGCTCGTGCGGCTGGCCTGAACGCCGCGGATGCCTGAGACTTCGCCGCCGGGCGGGATACTCAGACGCGAGGAATGAGCCGTGACTGAATTGACCGCCGAGAGCATTGCGTCCGAACTGACCGCCGGCTGCGGGGAATACACCGCGCAGCTCAAGCTCGTGACCGATGCGGAATGGGAGCGCAAGCCCGCGCCCGGCGGCGAGGGCGAGGATGCGTGGTCTGCCCGCCAGGTCGCCGAGCATGTGCAGGGCGCCTGCGGCTTCTTCGGGAACGCGGCCGCGAAGGTCGCCGGCTTTGATGGGCCGGGCCGCACCTACAGCGAGCTGCCCACCGTTGCCGCCGCCATCGATGGCCTCCCGGCTGCCTTCGGCGCGCTCCAGGCCGTGGTCGCGAAGCTGAGCGCGGAAAACCTGGCGGTCGAAGTGGATGCTCCGTGGGGCAAGACGACCCTCGGCGGCCTCCTGCGTGGATCGGCCTCGCACTTCAAGGACCACGCGAACCAGCTGAAGGCGCTCCGCGGCTAGGGTTCGCCCGTCACGACGGCAGCAGCACGCGCCCGAGCAGTTCGTCGTACTGCTCGGGCGAAACGGGGCGCACCACTCGCCCGAGGCCGCTCCAATGGGGCCACTTCCAGTCGGCGGTGGCGCGCGGCTGCGGCACGGGCTCGCTGATGCGCGCGTCCTTGCTCGCGATCATCAGGTGGTAGTGGTCGCTGAGCGGGACCTCTTCGTTGACGATGCCAATCCAGAGGCTCATCTCGCCGTCATCGATGCCGAACGTCGTGCCGCGGTAGCGGAACTTGCCGCCGATGGGGCGTGACTCGCTGTTTTGGTAACGAACGCGCGCCCCGAAGCGGTGCCGCAGCGCCGCACCGCCGAGCGCGTAGAGCCGGTTGGTCGTGATCGCGTGGTCCAGCGGCACCGCGCCCAGCCCGAGGATATCGCGCAGGACGAATTCCACGAACTGGTGCGCGAGCGGGTCCGGGTCGTCTTCCAGCGCCTCGACGACCTGCAGCCAGGTGAGCGGGCGCCACGGCTGCGGGACATAATCATCGCGAAGCCCCAGCAGCAGGAACACCGGTGAGGCGTCCCAGCCCGCTCCGGCCGCCTCGATCGCGGGGAGATGCCGCTCGTCCGCCCCCGGCTCGACCTGCACCTCGACGACCGCGCGCGTGCCGCCTTCGAACGTGAGTACCAGGTCGGCGATGCCCGCGTCGGCAAGCCGCGGCTGCACTTCGACCATCGCCAGCGGCTCGCTCGGGACGGCCGCCGCCTGCGCGAAGAGCGCCGTCAGCATGCGCTGGCCGCGCTGCAGGAAGTACGCGAGCGCGCTCGTGCAGTAGTTCTCGAAAGGGTGCGCCGGTGACCCCGGCCGGTAGGCCGAGAGCATCGTGAACAGGTTCGATTCGGGCATACATCCAGTATGCGGGGCTGCGCGAACGGCGGCGAATACCTCGAAGAAGAGGTCTCGGACCGGCCGGAAGTGGGAGGCCCGCCCGCTGGCCGGATTCAGACCGCGGGCGTGCCCACTCGAGCCAAGTGGCACGTGTCGTTCAGCGCGCGGGCGATGGCGCGGCCGTCGCGCAGTTCGAAGGAGCAGATCGAGGCCACATCAGTCGAGAACGTGCGCCAGGCATCCAGTTCGAGCCCGAGCAGCAGGCAGATGGCCACGCGCGTTACGAAGTTGTGCGACACCACCGCCATGACGGCTTCGGGCGCCGCCCGCAGCTCGCCGATCAGCGGCGCGACGCGGTCGTAGACGTGCCGGAGGCTCTCCCCGCCGGGCAT
>JAYRRO010000158.1:0-11711 GCA_041910095.1 Dehalococcoidia bacterium | reverse complement strand
GGTGCGGCGCAGCGGCTCGGCGGGGTAGGCCATGGCGAAGGCTCAGCCCTCGACCACCTCGAAGGCGTGCTCGTGGGCGGCGCCGCCCTCGATGTACCAGACGCGGGCGATGGGGTGCGCGCGGTCAGCGACCCCGATCACGAAGTGCACGAACGGCGGGCCGAAGAGCGGCCCCATGGCGCGGATGTCCGTCGGGCTGGGGCGCGGTTCGCTGCCCGTGTGCGAGTGGTAAAAGCCCGCGAGGTCCGCGTCCGCGTCGTCGATCGCGCGCTCGATGCGGCGGGTCTCGAGGGGGTCGAGCTTGAAGCGGTAGGGGCTATTCTCGGCGTTCTTCGCGCGGTGGACCTCGGTGACGACGCCGTCGCGGGCGGCGAGGAGGCCGCAGCACTCGATGGGGGCATCCTCGAGGGCGTGGCTGATCATGGCATCGAGGTGTTGGCGGCGGAGCTTGATGATGGTGCGCATGTGGCCCCAATTGTAAAGCACGGGTGGCCGCTGGCGCGCCGGCGCGCTTCGCTCGACAAACGGCGCGGGCGGTTGCTAGTCTGAACTCCGCGCGCCTCCGTGGCTCAGTTGGCAGAGCAGCCGTTTCGTAAATGGCAGGTCGTCGGTTCGAGTCCGACCGGAGGCTCCAGCGCCGCCGTTGTCCGGCCCCTTCGCGGGGCCGTTTTCGTGTCCGGCGAGATTCCCGGTGATCCCGTAATGCCCGCCCGGGACGAGGAAGGGAACCTTCGCGAGGGGCGCCGCGTTCTTTCAAGCATGGGACGCCGCATGCTCGTCGCCGCCGGGGCCGTGATCGCCGCCAGTGCCCTTGTGCTGACCGCCGCTGCCCTCGGCATCGGCCGCGACGGTGACAGCCCGGCGACCTCCACGGTTAGCGGCCCATCCATCCAGCCCGGCCCGGCGGCCACCCTCGCGACGGCGAGCGGCGCGAAGCACGCGGCCTCGGCGGGCACGCGCTGCTGGGGCGGCGCCTGCATCGACTACATCGGCCCCGTGACGAACGTGGAGCCCATCTCCCTGCGCCCGGGCGAGCGGGTCACGCTCGCCTTCGAACCCGGCACGCCGAAGCAACACACGCTGCAGTGGCTGCCCGTCCCGGGCGAAGCCCCTCACCCCGGCCCGGACGGTATCGCATGGTCGATGCCGCCAACGGGTGGCGTCGCGGCCGACCCGGCGAACATCACCGCGCCGCCGGCGACGGGTTCGTACCTGCTCGTGAGCTTCGCCTGGTGGGACCGCGGCGACGCCAGTCACGCCTGGTACGTCAGCGTCCGGTGACTGGCCCGTGCGGCGGGGCCCGCTAGAGTCGATCCATGGGATCACGCAACGGAGCGATCGCCGTCGCCGCGTTCGGGCTGCTCGTACTCGGGTTCGCGGCGGGGTTGACCCTGTTCGTCTTCCGCATCGCCAACAACGATGAGAACCCGGACGTGCCGCATCAGAAGCGCTACAAGGCGGCCGAACAGGTCATCGACGCGACCAGGGCCTACACCGCCACCGTCGAGACGAACCGCGGCACCTTCACGCTCGAACTCCTCGCGGACCAATCGCCGAAGACGGTGAACGTGTTCGTCTTCCTCGCCCGGGAGCGGTTCTGGGACGGGCTGCGGTTCCACCGCGTGGTCGCGAACTTCGTCGCGCAAACGGGCGACCCCACCGGCGATGGCACGGGCGGCCCCGGCTTCGAGACCGAACAGGAAGCGAACGCGATGAAGAACACGCGCGGGACGGTGGCGATGGCGCGCGCCGCGGGCTCCACGACGTTCGGGAGCCAGTGGTTCATCAACCTGTCCGATAACCCGAACCTGGACGTCGATGCACCGCGGCAGAAGCCGTTCTACCCCTTCGCGCGCGTCACCGGTGGCATGGATGTGGTCGACCGGCTGATCCAGGGCGACCGCATCGTGCGCGTCACGATCGAGGAGCGGCCGCGGTAGGGCTCAGGGCTTGACCTGGGTGGTCGCGATCGTGAACTGGTAGAACTCCCAGGCCGTGGCCGAAGGCCTCCCGGTGAGGATGACGATGTAGTCGCGGTCGGCCTGGGGGAAGTCGAAGTCAACCTGGTGGGCTTCGATGGTGCCATCGGCGGAGACGCCGGACTTTTCCGCGCCGCCGGCGCCGACGTAGGTCACCGCGCAGGGCCGGAAGGGCGAACAGCCGGTCTTCGAGGCGAAGAGGATGACGGAGCCCGCGCTGAGCGGAGCGGCGGCGGCCTTCGGGTTCGTCCAGGTGGCCTTGCCCTTGAGGCCCGGGAGGGTCTCCAGCTTCGGCGCGGAATCGCCGCGGGTCCAGTACGCCTTCGAAGCCAGGCTCCCGATCTCGATCGCGCCGGTGACGGCGTTGCCCCGCGCGTCCGTGGCCGTGACCTCCACGCGGAGCGGCTCGCCGGCGGTGGCGATCGAGGCGGTGTGCTCCGACTGGCGCGTGCCCGCGGGCGGCACCTGCGACCCGACGCCCGCGCCGGCCGCGCCGATCACGCTGTAGACGACGGACGTATCGACATCGGTCGCAAAGACGACGTTGATCGCGCCGCTGCCGACGTTGTCGTGCCGCATGTAGAGGATGGCGGGGAGCCGCGTGCGCGTCGTCGCGGTGGGGGCGGCGGTGCCCGCCGGGGTCGCCGTCGCCGCGGGGGTAGCCGTGGTGATGGCGGCGGTGGTGCCGTCGTCATCGCCGCCACCGCAGGCGGCGAAGAGGAAGACGAGGAGCACGGCGGGGAGCAGGGCGAGTTTCCGCATGGCTGCCATCGTCGCTGAGCGCTGGCACAGGCGAAAGCGGAACGGGCAGACGCCTTCACGTTGCCCGCACGGTGGTTTGAAGTAGGCTACTTGGACTCCAACCAATTGGGGTGCAAGGCGTGGCCGATCGCGAGCTGGGTCCAAACGAATACGCCCTTCTCGGCATCCTGCGTGTGAGGGGTCCTCTGCACGGCTACGAGATGGCGCGCACCATCGCGCGCGACCTCGCGGACGTGTGCCCAACCGAGCAGAGCACCCTCTACACCTACCTCCGGGGGCTCGAGGCCCGCGGGCTGGTGACCTGGCACGAAGAGCGCGTCGGGCAGAACCCGCCGCGCAAGATGTTCGACCTCACGCCCGGTGGCCGCGACGCCGTCGATGCCTGGCTGGACCGGCCGCAGGAGCGAATTCGCGAGGTGCGACTGGACTTCCTGCTGAAGCTGTACTTCCTCGCGCAGATCGACCCGGAGGCCGAACGGCGGCTGTTCGCGGCCCAGGTCACGGCGTGCGAGGAGTACCTGGAGCGGCTGGCGGCACGCACGGCGGCCACGCGCTTCGGGCGCATCGTGCTCGAATCGAAGCGCACCGGGGCGGAAGCGACGCTGCAGTGGCTGCGCACCTGCGCCGCCGATGCCGCCGCCGGGGCCGGCGCGTGACCGGCACCCGGGGCATCGCACGGCGAATGCTGCTGCTGGGCGCGGCCGCATCCGTGCTCGCCGTGGCCGTGGCCTGCGGCGGCGGCGATGACGATTCGCCCGGCCGCACCGCCACTCCCGACGTCGCGACCGGCGAGATCATCGTCTTCGCGGCGTCGTCGTTGACGGACGCCTTCCAGGAGGCGGGCCGGGCGTTCGAACGTGCGCATCCCGGTGCAAAGGTGACGTTCAACTTCGCTTCGTCCTCCGCGCTCGCGACGCAGATCAACGAAGGGGCGCCGGCGGACCTTTTCGTGCCGGCGGACCTGGTGCAACTCAAGGTGGTGATGGACGCGAAGAACGCCTCCGAGGCGCAGATGTTCGTGACGAACGAGCTGGTGGTGGTCACGCCCGCGAAGGGCGGCGCCGTGACGGGCTTCGCGGACCTGGCCCGGCCCGGGGTGCGGATCGTGCTCGCGGGCAGGGATGTTCCCGCCGGGCGGTACGCGCGGGAGGTGCTCACGCGCGCGTCGACGCTCGATGGGGCGGTGGCCCCCGACTTCGCCGCGAAGGTCCTCGCGAACGTCCGCAGCGAAGAAGCGAACGTGCGCGCCGTGCTCACGAAGGTGCAGCTCGGGGAGGCCGACGCCGGCATCGTCTACCGCACCGACGCGAACGCCGCCGGCAAGGACGTGGCGGTGCTCGAGATCCCTCCGGCGTTCAACGTCCAGGCGCGGTACGCGATCACCGTCACGAAGCAGGCGAAGAACGTCACGACGGCGGAGGCGTTCGTCGAGTTCCTGTTCGAGCCGCAGGGCCAGAAGATCCTCGCGAAGTACGGCTTCGGGGCGCCCTAGGAGGGAGCGATGCGGGTCTCCGGCGACCGCGCCGCCACGGCGACCATCGTCCTGCTGGCGGCGGTGTTCACGCTCTTCTTCCTCCTGCCCTTCGCCGGGCTGGTCGACCGCGCGATTCAGGATGGCAACACCTGGGAGCTGCTGCGCACGGAGACGGTGCGGAAGGCGCTGGTGCTTTCGCTCTGGACATCGACGCTGACGGCGTTCATCGCCGTGGTCTTGGGCACGCCGGTGGCCTACCTGCTCGCGCGCGCGCGCTTCCCTGGCCGCGCGGTCGTGGACGCGTTCATCGACCTTCCGATCGTGCTGCCGCCGACGGTGGCGGGCGTGGCGCTGCTCACGGCCTTCGGGCGGCGTGGGCTCATCGGCGAGCCGATCGAGGCGTGGACGGGCTTCACCTTCGGCTTCCGGACAACGGCGGTGGTGATGGCGCAGCTGCTCGTGGCCGCACCCTTCTATGTCCGGGCGGCGAAGAGCGGCTTCGAATCCGTGGACCCGCAGCTGGAACGCGTCGCCTACACCCTGGGGGCGTCGCGCGTGCGGACGTTCGTACGGATCACGGCGCCGCAGGCGTGGCCGGCACTGGTGGCCGGGCTCGTGCTCTGCTGGTCGCGGGCGATGGGCGAACTCGGCGCGACGCTGATCTTCGCGGGGAACCTGGAGGGCCGCACGCAGACGATGCCGCTGGCCGTGATCAGCGCGTTCGAAGGGTCGTCGCTGGGGCTTTCGGGCGCGGTCGCGCTTTCGCTCATCCTGCTGGCGGCGGCGATGGTGGTGATGGTCGCATTCCGGCTCGCGGCCGCCCGAGGCTCGACGGCATGAGCCTGCAATTCGAGGCCGAACGGGCGCTGGGCGCGTTCCAGTACAGCGCGCGGCTGGCCGCCGACAACGAGCTGGTGGTGCTCTTCGGGCATTCGGGCGCGGGCAAGAGCCTCACGCTGCAGTTCATCTCCGGGTTGATGCGGCCCGGGCGCGGGCGCATCGCGATCGCCGGCGAGACGGTATTCGATTCGGCGCGGGGCGTGAACCTGCCGCCTCAGCGCCGGCGCACGGGCTACGTCGTGCAGGAGCTCGCGCTCTTCGAACATCTCTCGGTGGCGGAGAACGTGGCCTTCGGCATGCCGAAACGCGCTGAGCGGGGGCACCGCGTGCGGGACTTGCTGGCGCTGCTCGACCTCTCCGGGTTCGAAGATCGGCGCCCGCGGACGCTTTCCGGCGGGCAGCGCCAGCGCGTGGCGCTGGCGCGCGCGCTCGCGCGGGAGGCGCCGGTGCTGCTGCTCGACGAGCCGTTCAGCGCGCTCGACGACACGCTCCGCCATGGCATGCGCCGCGAACTCCTGCGGCTGCGCAACGACCTCGGGCTGACCATCCTCTTCGTCACCCACGACCTGCGCGAGGCGCACTTCCTCGCCGACCGCGTCGCCGTCTTCGATGGCGGGCGCATCCTCCAGGACGGCGTGCGCGAGGAGGTCTTCCGGCGGCCGGCATCGCGGCGCGTGGCCGAACTCACCGGCGTCGCGAACATCCTCGACGGGAGGGTGGCGGGCTTCGATGCGGACGGCCCGGTGGTCGAGGTCAATGGCATCGCGCTGCGCTGTGCCGCATCCGCAGCCCCGCTGCGCCACGGCCAGGCGGTCGCCATCGCCATCCGCGCCGAGCGCGTGGTCCTGCGGCGCGGTCCGGATGGCCACCCGCGCCCGAACCAGTTCGCGGCAGTCACGGCCGAGCAGTTCGCGTTCGGTTCGACACACACCCTGCGGCTGCGACCCGCGGGCGCGGGGCCGGCGGTCGAAGTCGAACTCGCGGCCCGGCCCTACGACGTGCTCCAAGGGGCTTCGCGGCGCGACTGGGTGGTCGAGCTGCCGCCCGCCGACCTCCACGTCATGCCCGCGGACTGAGCGTCAGACGGGCGCGGGCTGCCGCCATTCGACGCGCAGGGGGAGTTCGAGCACGCCGCGCATGATGAAGGTGGGCACGCGAGGGAGGAGCGCGTCGTCGATGCGCGCGAAGGACTCGGCCCGGGCGAGGAACGCCTCAAGCGCGATGCGGGCCTCGAGCCGGGCAAGCGGCGCCCCCAGGCAGAAGTGCACGCCCAGCCCGAAGGCGATGTGCCGGTTCGGGTTGCGGGTGATATCGAAGGTGCCCGGGTCGGGGAAGACCGCCGGGTCGCGGTTCGCGGCCGCGATCCAGACGACGGCGCTGTCGCCCTTCGCGATGCACTTGCCGCGAAGCTCAACGTCGCGGGTGGCGACGCGGACGGTAGCCTGCACGGGCGAACTGTGGCGCAGCACCTCCTCGACCGCCGAGGGCAGCAACGCCGGGTTCGCGCGCAGGAGCGCGAGCTGCCCCGGGTGCGCCATGAAGGCCTGCACGGCATTGCCGATGAGATTCGTGGTCGTCTCGTTGCCGGCGACGAGCAGCAGCACGAGCATCTGCATGAGTTCGGGGAAGCTGAGGCTGGAGCCATCGACTTCGGCGGCGGCGAGCCCGCTGATGAGGTCGGCCCGGGGGTGCGCGCGACGCTCTTCGACCATGCGGCCGAAGTAGGCGCGCATCTCATCGAGCATGCCTGGCTCCAGCTGGCGGCCGGTGCTGTTGATGCCGGAGCCGAGGCCCGCCACGATCTCGTCCGACCAGTAGCGGAACTTCGCGCGGTCCTCCGAGGGGACGCCCAGGATCTCGGCGATGACGATCACGGGGAGCGGGCAGGCGAGCGCGTCGATCAGGTCGACCGTGCCGCCAGCAGCGGCGGCTTCATCAAGCAGCGAGCCGGCGAGTTCGCGGATGCGCGGTTCGAGCTGTTCGACCATGCGGGGCGTGAACGCCTGCGAAACGAGCCCGCGCAGACGCGAATGCACCGGCGGGTCGGAGCTGAGCATGGACGGCCCGGCGTTTGGGTCATCGTTTGGTCCGCCGCGCTCCGAGGACCAACTCGCGTGGTCCTTGAGGATGGCGGTGCAATCGTCATAGCCGAAGACGGACCAGAGCCGGGGCGGGCCCAGTTGGAGCGGGCTGACAGCGCGCCCCATCTCGTAGAAGGGGAACGGGTTCTCAAGGAATGCCGGGTCGTTCGGGGAGAAAGTCGCCATGCACCGGTCCGGTGAGATATGGGGACAGTGTAGCCGAACACGAACGGCGTTCGTGTTTCGCGAGGGTGACGGGCTTCACACGGGCGCGCGGAAGGCCTCCCCGGGAAGGGTCGGCCTCGCGCGGGCCCGTGGGCAGGGCCCAAGAACGGGCGGAGGGGGAACTCAGGCCCGTTTCTTCCACATGAACGGCAGGGTTTCCGTCGGGGCGCCGTATCCGAGGGTGAAGAAGTCGCCGCCGTTCTGGATCGCCTCCTGGTAGCCGACCCAGACGTCGCCGGCGCCGACCTGGAGCGGGATGTACCACATCTTCTGGGCGTGGTACTTCTGCGCTTCGTGGAACATGGCGACGCGCTTCTTATCGTCGAGTTCCAGCTGCTGGTCGGCGGTGAACTTCTCCAGCGTGGCGTCCTTCACCTTGCCGTGGTTGTTCGGGTTATCGGTGAAGAGGCGCACGGGATAGTTGCCAACTTCACCGAAGCCGCTTTCGAGGCCGAATGCAACACCCTTGAAGTTGCCGAGGAAGGTCTGCGTAATGTACTTCGAGCTGTAGTCCTGGACGTCGGTCGTTGTTTTGACGCCGATGGCGTTCAAGTAGCCGAGGGTGGCCTCCGCGGAGTCGTTGAAGTTCTTGCCGTAGCGGTTGGCGGTGTACTGGTACGTGATTTCCAGCGGCTTGTCGCCGTACCCGGCCGCCGAGAGGAGCTTCTTCGCCTCCGCCGGGTCGTACTTGAAGTACTTCGCGTTCTCGCCCATGGCGCTGCCCCTCGGGTCGGTCCAGAAGCGGCCCCAGCCGAAGGGAATGAGATTGTTCCACTGGTCGTTGACCTGAAGGCCGGATGCCTTGAGCTTCTTGGTGTTGTATCCGAGGTCGGTAAGCTCGTCGCGGTTGCAGGCCATGGAGAATGCCTGGCGGATGCGCTCATCCTTGTAGTAGGGCGCGTTCGGGTCGTTGCCGTCGAACCACATCCAGTTCGCGCCGTTGTTCGGGTAGGACTTGATCTGGACGCCCTTGACCTTCTGCACGTCGGACAGGTCCTGCGCGTTGGGTGCGAGGGTATCGAGGTTGCCCGCGAGGAACTGCGCGAGGTAGTTCGCGTACTCGGGGATGATCGCCGTTTCGACCATGTCGAAGAACGGGAACCCCTTTTCGTACCACTCGGGGTTGCGCTTCATCTTGTACGAAACGGACGGCTGGTAGCTATCGAAGAGCCACGGGCCGGTGCCGATCATCGTTTTCGTCGCGTCGAACTTGCCGTCCGACTCCGGCGGCATGACCCAGAGCAGGTTGGCATCGGCGAGCGTGTCCAGGAACACGGCGTTCGGGGTCTTCAGCGTGAAGACGACGGTGTTCGCGTCCGGGTATTCGAGCTTATCGATGTAGGAGACCTGCACGCGGCCGACGTTCTTCGGGTCGACGAGGCGGCCCCAGGAAAACCTGATGTCGTCGCTGGTGACGGCGCGGCCGTTGACGGGGGCGACGTTGTGCCACTTCGCGCCGGGGCGCAGCTTCACGGTCCACTTCAGGCCGTCGGGCGAGCCCTCGGCCGTCTGGGCGAGGTCGCCCGTGGGGCGCACATCGGCGCGCGCGATGCCGGGGCCGGTCTTGTACTTGAACAGGCGGCTGTAGACGAAGGCAGCGATGCCCTTCGTGAGGAAGCTGAGGTTGCCGTGCGGATCGATCGTCGGCGGGTCGCCGGTCGCGTACGTGCGGTAGGTGCCGCCCGTTACCGCCCCCGCGAACGGGTCCTTCGGGCCGGTGGTGGGGGCTCCGCTGGCCGGGGTGGGGGTGCGCAGCTGGCTCAGGCCGCTGTCGCCTTTGGCAGCGTCGTCGTCGTCGTCGCCACAGCCCACGAGTGCAAGGCTGGCGGCACCGGCGCCCGCGAAGGCGCTATTCCGAAGCATCCGCCGGCGGGTCCAGTGCCGGTCCCAGTAGTTGGCCATGAATCCCCTCCAACGCTGCGCGAAATTGCGAAGCGAGCGCACTCTAGCACCTGAATCGATTTCTTCAATACAAGGAATCAACGGGAGTCGCTGCGCTTTCGCCTTCGTTGTTGCGCGAACACGGGGACGCGTGAATCGGGGGCACGACGGTGCCGCGCTCGGCCGGTTAAGCCGCGGTTTACGCTCCCTCGGGCGAGCACGAAAGAGGCCGCCCGGGCGGGGCGGCCTCTTTCCTGTGCTTCGCTGGAGGAATCGGGCCTAGACCTTCTTCTTCCAGAGGTACGGCGTGGTCTCCGTGGGGGCGCCATAGGCGAGGGTGTAGAAATCCCCGCCGTTCTGGATCGCCTCCTGGTAGCCCACCCACGTCTGGCCCGCGCCGACCTGGAGCGGGATGTACCACATCTTCTGGGCGTGGTACTTCTGCGCTTCGTGGTACATGGCCACGCGCTTCTTGTCGTCGAGTTCGACCTGCTGGTCCATGGCGAACTTGTCGAGCGTGGGGTCCTTCACCTTGCCGTGGTTGTTGCCGTTATCGGTGAAGAGCCGGATCGGGTAGTTGCCGACTTCGGCGAAGCCGGTTTCGAGGCCGAAGGCCACACCCTTGAAGTTCCCGACGAACGTCTGGGTGATGTACTTCGAGCTGTAGTCCTGGACGTCGGTCGTGGTCTTCACGCCGATCGCGTTCAGGTAGCCAAGGGTGGCTTCGGCGGAGTCGTTGAAGTTCTTGCCGTAGCGGTTCGCCGTGTACTGGTAGTTGATTTCCAGCGGCTTGTCGCCGTAGCCCGCGGCGGAGAGGAGCTTCTTCGCCTCCGCCGGGTCGTACTTGAAGTACTTGGCGCTTTCACCGAAGGCGCTGCCCTTGGGGTCGATCCAGAAGCGGCCCCAGCCGGCGGGGATGAGGTTGTTCCACTGCTCGGCGACCTGCAGGCCGGCGGCCTTGAGCTTCTTGGTGTTGTAGCCAAGGTCGGTGAGCTCGTCGCGGTTGCAGGCCATGGAGAACGCCTGACGGATGCGCTCGTCCTTGATGTAGGGCTGGTTCGGGTCGTTGCCATCGAACCAGAGCCAGTTCGCGCCCTGGTTGAGGTACGACGAGATATGGACGCCCTTGATCTTCTGCACGTCCTGGAGGTCCTGCGCGTTGGGGGCGAGCACGTCCAGGTTGCCGGCGAGGAACTGCGCGAGGTAGTTCGCGTATTCGGGAATGATGGCGGCCTCGACGGCATCGAAGAAGGGGAAGCCCTTTTCGTACCACTCGGGGTTCTTCTTCATCTTGTACGAGACCGACGGCTGGTAGCCATCGAAGAGCCACGGGCCGCTGCCGATCATCGTCTTCGTCGGGTCGAACTTGCCGTCCGATTCCGTCGGCATGATCCAGAGCAGGTTCGAATCGGCGAGCGAATCGAGGAAGACGGCGTTCGGCGTCTTCAGCGTGAAGACGATGGTGCTGGCGTCAGGGTACTCGAGCTTGTCGATGTACGAGACCTGCGCGCGGCCCGCGTTCTTCGGGTCCGTGAGGCGGCCCCAGGAGAACTTCACGTCGTCGGTGGTGACGGCCCGGCCATTCACGGGGGCGACGTTGTGGAACTTCACGCCCGGGCGCAGCTTCACCGTCCACTTCAGGCCGTCGGGCGAGCCTTCGGCCGTCTGGGCGAGGTCGCCGGTGGGGCGCACGTCGGCGCGCATGATGCCGGGGCCCGTCTTGTACTTGAACAGGCGGCTGTAGACGTAGGCGGAAACCGTCTTCGTGATGAAGCTCAGGTTGCCGTGCGGGTCGAGGGTCGGCGGGTCGCCGGTGATGTTCAGGCGATAGGTGCCGCCGGGAGTGGCACCGGCGAAGGGGTCCTTCGGGCCGGTGGTGGCGCCGCCCGAAGGCGTGGGTGTGCGCAGCTGGCTGAGCGTGTCCCCCCCGCTCTTGCCGTCGTCATCGTCGTCGCCGCACCCGACAAGAGCCATGCCGGCAGTCCCCATGCCGGCAACGCCCGCGCCGCGAAGCATCCGGCGGCGGGACCATTTCCGTTCCCAATAATTGCCCACGTTCCTCCTCGCGCCCGCTATCCGGGCGCTATGGCGGGCACTGTAGCACCTGCCATCGACGGGTTCTATAGGTAGAATTCGATTAGTTCGGGACGAACAGTTCGCGATGAACGTAATACATCGCCAGCGAGCGAAGCTACTCAATGGCGCACGCACCGCCCCGGCGGGGTCCGGTGTGATGCCGTTCACCATTCCTTGCCCTTCTATTCGGAAAGGAGCGCGCTCTGCTTGGCGGGGAGTTCGGCGGCATCATCCGGGATACCGGGGAGCGCGAAGGTGAAGCGCGAACCGCCGCCTTCGCGTGCGCGCACGAAGATATCGCCGCCCTGGGCCTGCAGCAGCCGCCGGCACACCGGCAGCCCCAGGCCCACGCCCTCGTTCGTGGCCGCCGTCGCATCGAGCCGCACGAACGGT
>JAYRRO010000157.1:0-15778 GCA_041910095.1 Dehalococcoidia bacterium | reverse complement strand
CGGCGCGGGGGCTGAGGGGGCTGGAGGTCATCATGCGGTAGGGGTCGCCGATGCCGGGGGTTTCGACCTTGATCACGTCGGCGCCGAAATCGGCGAGCATGGTGCCGGCGACGGGGCCGGCGATCCAGGTGCCGACATCGAGCACCTTGAGGCCCTTGAAGAGCAGCTCCTCCGAATCAGCCATCGCATCCTCCGCGGCGCCCGCGGCGCCGGGGGCGATTCTACGGGAGGGAGCGCGGGGTGTGGAAAGCCCCGGCGGGAGGCGAGGCGGCGGACGGGGCGGGCGCGGCCCGCAAGGGTGCGGGCGGCTATACTCGGAGCACGCGCCCGTAGCTCAGCGGATAGAGCACCTGGCTTCGAACCAGGGTGTCGGGGGTTCGAGTCCCTCCGGGCGTACCAACGCACTTCCCCGGGCCGGTCCACGCGCGGAACCCGCGAATCGGCCGCGCGTGCGCGCCATTAGTCGCAGCGTTCGAAGGCGACCAGGTGGTTTTCCAGCGTGTCGGTGCGCTGCTGGCGAATGAGAACCAGAAGCCCGGCGTCGGTGGTTTCGCGCTCCAGCCGGTCGAAGAGGGCGGCGCTGGCGCGCTCGGTGGTGACGCCCGCGGCGCAGGCGAGCTGGAAGGAGCCAGCGACGGCGGCTGGGCTGCTGAAGGTGTCGGCGGGGGCGGCGATGCCGAGGCGTTCGAATTCGCGCTTCCAGGCGGCGACGTGCGCATCCTCGAACTGGGCGATGTTGGCGAAGGGCGTGTTGTCGCCGAAGCGGGCGATGGCGGCCTGGTAGGTGTCGCGGGAGCGGTAGGCATCGGTGAGGGCTTCGCCGAGGATCTCGGCGGGGGCGCGCACCGCGGGCGTGGCGGCGGCCGGAACGGGTGTGGGAGCGGCGGGCGGGGTGGCGGAATCGCCGCAGGAGACGAGCGCCAGCGCGATGAAGGCGAGGGCCGCCACGGCCAGGAGCCAGCCGTATCGCCGCGTCATCATCCGCCTCCTCGAGCGCCGTTGCAGGCGCCCATCGATCGCAGCACGCGCGGGGCGAAACGGGGACGACCGGAGGGCCCGGCGGCGGCGGCCGAACGCACCGCGGGCACGGATCGCAGCATCTTCGCAACAACCGGAAACGGGAGGTTACGGGACGGAACGCTCCGCGCGGGGGCCGTCACTTTCGGGGCGCGCGGGGCGATTTCCACATGCAACACACACGCCGCGAAGAGCGGCACCGTCTCGCACGGAAGAAGGAGAACAACCATGAGATTCGCACATCATCGCCGCCGGCTGGTCGCCCTGGGGGCGGCCGGAATCCTGGCCATCGGGGCGGTCGGGGTGGTTTCCGCCCAGGCCGGCCCGGGCGAGGGCCGGGGTGGCATCGAACAGCGCGCGCTGCAGGGCGCGCTCAAGAACCTGTCCGAGATCTCGGGCGTGCCGGCCGACGCGTTCCGGCAGGGGCTGAAGGACGGCAAGAGCATCAACCAGGTTCTCATCGAAAACGGCAAGAACCCGGCCCAGGTACAGCAGGCGGTGCTCGACGCGATCGAGGCGAAGCTCGACCAGGCGCTCGCCGAGGGCAAGATCACGCCGGAGCAGCACGATCGCGCGGTGGCGAAGGCCGAGGAGGCCATCCCGAACCTCTTCGAGCGCGTCCCCGACCCGGACCGGCAGGCGCGGCGGCAGCACGCGGGCGAAGTCGCGAGGGGGGTGTTCGCCTCGGCGGCGCAGGCCATCGGCATCACGCCCGAGCAGCTGCGCGACGAGCTTAAGGCGAACGGCGGTTCCATCGCCGATGTGGCGGCGGCGCACGGCAAGAGCGCCGATGCCGTCATCGCGGCGATGGTGGCGGACGCGAACGCGCACATCGACGCGGCGGTCGCGAACGGCACGCTGACGGCGGAGCAGGGCGCGAAGGCGAAGGAGAAGGCCGCGGGGGCGATCACGCGGCTGGTGAACAGCGAAGGCCGCCCGCACGGGCACGGCCGGTAAGCAGCCCCGCGGCAAATACGGACGGGCCGGCCATGCGCCGGCCCGTTCCAGGTGCGGGAGGCTTCGAACCGGCGGGCGCGGGGACGTACACTCTCGGGGTGTCCACGCCCATCCGGCGGCAGTACCTCGAGCTGAAGCAGCGCTTCCCGGAGACGATCCTCTTCTTCCGCCTCGGCGACTTCTACGAGACGTTCGACGAGGACGCGAAGCTGGTGGCCGAGGAGCTGCGCATCACGCTGACCTCGAAACCGATGGGGAAGGACCTGCGCGTGCCGCTGGCGGGGGTGCCGCACCACAGCATCGATGGGCACATCGCGAAACTCGTGGCGCGCGGCTATCGGGTGGCGGTGTGCGAACAGCTTGCGGACCCGGCCGAGGTGAAGGGGCTCGTGCCCCGCGACGTCGTGCGCGTGGTCACGGCGGGGACGGTGACGAACGAATCGTCGCTCGACCCGGGAGCGCCCAACTACCTCGCGGCGTACTGCGTGCGGCGCGACGGCGCGGCGGCGGCGCTGGCGGACATCACGACGGGCGAAGTGCGGATCGCGACGGGCGACGAAGCGCTCCTGGAGCTGCTGCGGAGCGCGCCGGCGGAGCTACTTTGCGAGGACGGCGAGGCGCCCGTGGGCATCGCGGGGGCGGTGCGCCCGCGCGCGGCGCTGAGCGACCTCGCGGCGGACACGGAACTCGCGCGGCAGTTCGGGGAACAGGCGCGGGCGGCGCTGGTGGGCTCGGCGGCCGAGGCAGCGGCGCTGGCGCACGTGCTTTCGTACCTGCGCGAAACGTATGCCGCGGCGCTGGGGGCGCTGCAGCGGGTGCGCACGCTCGCGCCTGGCGGCCTGCTGACGGTGGACCAGCGGACCCTTCGGAACCTGGACGTGCTCGATGGGCCGGGGCGGCAGTCGCTGTTCGCGGTGCTGAATGGAACGCGCACGGCGATGGGCGCGCGGCTGTTGCGGGGGTGGCTGACACGGCCGCTGCGCGACCGCGAGGAGCTTTGGCGGAGGCACGATGCGGTCGCGTGGGCGGCGGCGCACCCCATCGAACGGGAGCAGTGCCAGGCGGTGTTGCGCGGCATCCCGGACATCGGACGGCTGGCCGGCAAGGTGGGCGCGCGGTCGGCAGGGCCGCGGGATCTGCACGCGCTGCGGCTGGGGCTGCGCGGGGTGCTCGACCTCGGGGCGGTGCTCGCGCGGGGGGAGCCGCCAGAGCTGCTGAAGGAAGCGCTGTCGGGGCTCGCGGCGGCGGCCGGCGCGCTGCTCACGATCGACGGCGCGCTCGACGATGATCCGCCGGCGGCGTTCGACGAAGGCGGCGTCATCCGCCCGGGGTTCGGCCCCGAGATCGATTCGCTGCGGACGCTGGCGCGGGACGCGCGGGGCTTCTTGCTCGCGCTCGAACGGAGCGAGCGGGAACGCACCGGGATCCGTTCGCTGAAGGTCGGGCACAACCGGGTATTCGGGTATTACATCGAGGTCTCGGCGGCGAACGCGGCGGCGGTCCCCGCGGACTATCAGCGGCGGCAGACACTGGTGGGCGCCGAACGGTATGTGACCGAGGAGCTCAAGGAGCACGAATCGCGGCTGGCGGGGGCGCGCGACCGGCTGGTAGAGCTGGAGAAGCAGGCGTTCGCGCAGCTGGTGGAGTCGCTGGCGGCGAACCTGGCGCAGCTTCAGGCGGTCGCCGACGGGGTGGCGAACGCGGACCTCGCGCTCGCCCTGGGGGGCATCGCGGCGGAGCGGGGGTATGTGCGGCCGGTGTTCGTGGACGACGGCGCGGCCGTGCGCATCACCGCGGGGCGGCACGCGGTGGTGGAGCATGCGCTGGGGCCGGGCCGCTTCGTGCCGAACGACTGCGTACTGGACCAGGAGTGCCAGGTGATGCTGCTGACGGGCCCGAACATGGCGGGCAAGTCGACCTTCTTGCGGCAGGTGGCGCTTATCGTGCTGATGGCGCAGGCCGGGTGCTTCGTGCCCGCGGCGAGCGCGGAGCTGCCGCTGTTCGACCGCATCTTCACGCGCATCGGCGCGCAGGACGACCTCGCGGCGGGGCAATCGACGTTCATGGTCGAGATGGTGGAGACGGCCCAAATCCTTCACCAGGCGACGCCGCGGTCGCTGGTGGTGCTGGATGAAGTGGGCCGGGGGACGAGCACGTTCGACGGCATGGCGATCGCGCGGGCGGTGGTGGAGTTCCTGCACAACCGCAAGGAGGTGGCGGCACGCACGCTCTTCGCGACGCACTACCACGAGTTGACGGCGCTCGCGGAGGTGCTGCCGCGGGTGTGGAACGCGCACGTGGCGGTGCGCGACGACGGCGGCGAGGTGGTGTTCGAGCATCGCATCGTGCCCGGCCCAAGCGACCGTTCGTATGGCATTCACGTGGCCAGGCTGGCGGGGCTGCCGGGTGCGGTGGTGACGCGCGCAGAGCACCTCCTGACCGAGCTTGAAGCGGGGCGCGATGGCCGGCCGGGAACGGCGGCGGCGAGTGCGGCCGTGGCCGGGGCGCCAGCCTTCCAGGCGTCCTTCCTGGCGGGGCCTTCGCCGATCGATGAGGCCTTGCGGAGGCTGGACCCGGACGGGATGACGCCGATCGAGGCGATCCAGGCGTTGTATGAGCTGCGCGCGCTGCTCGGGCCGGGGACACCGCGCCGGTGAGCGGCGAAACCCCGGCGGCGCCGGCCTCCATCCGCGTGCTCGCGCCGGAGGTCGCGGCGCGCATCGCCGCGGGTGAGGTGATTGAGCGGCCCGTCAGCGTGGTGCGCGAGCTGCTCGACAACGCCATCGACGCGGGTGCGCGGCGGATCGCGGTCGAAGTCGAGGACGGCGGGATCGGGCTCATCCGGGTGACGGACGACGGCCGGGGGATCGTGCCGGACCAGGTTGAGATTGCGTTCGAACGGCATGCGACGAGCAAGATCGGGAGCCTCGGGGACCTGGGGTCGGTGCGCACGCTGGGCTTCCGGGGCGAGGCGCTGCCCTCGATCGCGGCGGCAGCCGATGTGGAGCTGGTGACGCGCGCGGCGAGCGAGCCCGTGGGCGTGGCCGTGACGCTCGTGGATGCGCGTGTAGCGCGGCGGGCAGCCAAACCGGCGCCGGTGGGGACGAGCTTCGCGGTGCGCGAGCTGTTCGCGCGGCTGCCGGCTCGACGGAAATTCCTCGGGTCGGGGGCGGCGGAAACCCGGCAGGTGACGCTGCTGGTTTCGCACTACGCGCTGGCCTACCCGGGAATCGCCTTCGCGCTGGTGGCGAACGGCCGGCGGGCGCTCACAACGGCGGGCGACGGGGACCTGCGGCATGCCTTCGCGGCGGTGTACGGCGCGGAGACCGGGGCCACCATGCTCGTGGTGGACCACGAAGAGGACAGCGTGCGCGTGACGGGGCTCGCCGGGCCCCCGGCGCTGAACCGCGGCAACCGGGCGGCGATCTCGGTGTTCGTGAACGGCCGCTGGGTGCAGAGCCGGCCGCTGACGTTCGCGATCGTCGATGCATACCAATCGCAGTTGCCGGTGGGGCGCCACCCGATGGCGGCGCTGCGCGTGGACCTGCCTTCGAGCGAAGTCGATGTGAACGTGCATCCGGCGAAGGCGGAGGTCCGCTTCCGGGATGAACGGGCGGTGGCGCGGGCGGTGCGGCACGCCGTCGGAAGGGCGCTGGAGGGTGCGCGGCCGGTGGCGTGGGGGTGGGAATCGGCGTCCGCGAGGGATGGCGATGCGCCGGGCATGGTCGGCTCGCGGCCGGTGATGGGTGCGACGCTGCGGCAGCGGCTGGAGGCTCCGGCCCCGGCGGCGCTGCGTGGGCCGGAGCCGGTGCAGCCGCGGCTGGCATGGGCGCCGCCGGAAGCGGAAGCCGCACGAGCGCCTTCGCCACCCATGACGCAGCGGGAAGTGCTGCCGCTCCTGCGCGTGGTCGGGCAGATGAACGCCACGTACCTGGTCTGCGAAGGGCCGGACGGGATGTACCTGTTGGACCAGCACGCGGCCCACGAGCGCGTGAACTACGACCGCATCGTGCGGCGCGAACGGAGGGACGGTGCGAGCCAGCCGCTGCTGGAGCCCGTGCTGGCCGAGCTGGATGCCGTGCTGGCGGGGGTGCTCGCGGAGAACCTCGCTCACCTGGATGCACTGGGGCTGGCGGTGGAACCGTTCGGCGATGGCGCCTGCCTGGTGCGCGCCGTGCCGGCCGGGATCGGCGGTGGCGATGTCGCAGCGGCGCTGCGGGCGTTGCTCGAGCAGATCGCGCAGGAGCGGCGCGTGGCGGACCCGTTCGGGAAGGCAGCGGCGACCGTGGCCTGCCACGCGAGCGTGCGCGCCGGGATGGCGCTTTCGATGGAGGAGATGCGGCGCCTGGTGGAGGACCTGGAGCGCACGCCGAACCCGCGGACGTGCCCGCACGGGCGGCCGACGCTCATCCACCTGGGCACGGAGGCGATCGAGCGGCAGTTCGGGCGGCGCTGAGGGGGCGACGGACCGAACGGCTCGCCGGGGGTCCCCCGGGTGGCCCTTTGCACGGGCGTTAGGCGAGGCCAACGTGAGAGTGATACACAAGACAGGAACGTCCGCGGGGCCTGCAAGAGGCCGTGCGGCATTGGAGGATCCCCCCGCATGGCTGCACCGACCTCGATCAACGGCACGCCCATCACCACGGACGACATCCCGGACGTGGCGGTGCGGCTGGGGCTGACGCCGGACGAGCTGAAGCGCCTGAATTCGGCGGCGGACCTCATCAAGCTGCTCGCGGAACGGAACGTGAAGGTGCGCAGCGTGATGGACACGCTGCGCTACGAAGAGGAGCTGGAGACGCTCCAGGTCGAGCTTGTGCATTTGCAGCGCTGGATCCAGGCGAACCAGATGCGGGTCGCGATCCTGTTCGAGGGGCGCGACGCGGCGGGCAAGGGCGGCACCATCCGGCGCTTCACGGAGCACCTCAACCCGCGCGCGATGCGCGTTGTGGCGCTGCCGAAGCCGACGGAGGAGGAGCGCGGGCAGTGGTACTTCCAGCGTTACATCCGTCAGCTCCCGAACCCGGGCGAGATCGTGTTCTTCGACCGCAGCTGGTACAACCGCGCGGTGGTGGAGCCGGTGAACGGCTTCTGCGGGCAGCCCGAGTACGACCGCTTCATGCAGCAGGTGACCGAGTACGAGCACATGCTGTACGAGGACGGCGTGACGGTGATCAAGTTCTGGTTCTCGATTTCGCGGGAGGAGCAGCTGCGGCGGTTCGAATCGCGGCGGCGGAACCCGTTGAAGCAGTGGAAGCTGAGCCCGGTGGACGAGAAGGCGCAGGACCTCTGGGACACGTACACCTGGTACAAGGAGCAGATGTTCAGCCGCACGCACACGTCGTTCGCGCCATGGATCATCGTGCGGGCAGACAACAAGCGGGTGGCGCGGCTGGAGAGCATGCGCTACGCGCTGAACGTGCTGCCGTACGACGGGAAGGCGCAGGCGGGGGTGCGGCTGGCGCCTGACCCGAATGTCATCAGCCGCTTCCACAGGGGCATCATCAAGATCGATTAGCGAGCGCCCGGAAAGCGGCTGAATTCGGGCGCTTTACGGGGGCGGCCCATGCCTCGCAGAACCGCATACATTGCGTAAACGCCGCTGCACGCGTGGTACAACCGGCTACGGGCCGGGGTGCGGGGGCGCACCGGGTACACCTGGGGCTGTGGGGATAGATGGCGACGATCCGGAGAACTCTCCTCATCGAAGCGCCGGTGACCGGTGTGTATGCGCTGGCACGTTCGTTCGGCGAGCTGCCCGAGTTCGTGCCGGGCGTGGCGGCGGGTTCGGGCGAGGCCGTGGAGGCGCGCGTACCCGCGGGCGGGCGGACGCTGGCGTGCCGCTTCCTGCTCGAGGAGGCGGTGGAAGGCGCGTCGTTGCGCTTCGCCACGGAAGGCGAGGCGCCCGAACGCATCGAGGCGACCTTCGTGCCTGTGCTGGGCGATGCGACGTGGTCGACCTGGACGCTGGACCTCGCCTGCCTGGACGTTTCGGATGCGACGCGTTTCCAGGCGGCGATCGGGCGGGCGATCTCGGATGCGCTCACGGCCTTCCGTGATGAGGCGGAGCGGCGCGCGCACGGGGCGCGGGGCGGCGCCTGACGCTTATTCGAAGAGCCAGCGGCGCTTGCGGGGCATCGCGCCGTACTTCAGCCCGAACGACTTGAGCGCGACCGAGCGGATGTGCTCGACGGCCTCCTCCGGGGAATCGGTGACGAAGAGGCGGTCGACGTCGATCTGGTCGATGGTTTTGGACGCAACGAGTGTTTCGCGCATGAAGGCGAGGAAGGGTTCCCAGAAAGAGCGGCCCATGAGGACGATGGGGAACTCCTTGATCTTGCCGGTCTGAATGAGGGTGGCGGTCTCGAAGATCTCGTCGAAGGTGCCGAGGCCGCCGGGGAGAACGACGAAGCCGAAGCTGTACTTCACCAGCATGACCTTGCGGATGAAGAAGTAGCGGAAGGTGACGACGCGATCGAGGTAGGGGTTCGGGGCCTGCTCGTGGGGGAGGAGGATGTTACAGCCGACGGAGGCGCCGCCGGCCTCCTTCGCGCCGCGGTTGGCCGCTTCCATGATGCCCGGGCCGCCGCCGGTCATGACGGCGAAGCCGGCGCGCGCGAGCCCGGCGCCGGCATCGCGGGCCATGCCGTAATAGGGGCTGCCTTCGGTCAGGCGGGCGGAGCCGAAGACGGTGACGGCGGGCCCGAGGAAGTGCAGGGCGCGGAGGCCCCGAAAGTACTCGGAGAAGACGCGGAAGGTGTGGCGGAGTTCGAACCCGCGGCCCTGGGGGCCATGGAGATACTTCTGCTCCTGCCGCCCGCGAGCGGGTGATTCCGCCGGGGTGGTGGTGACCGGCGCCGTTTGCTGCATCGCCATGCGCGGAGTGTAGGCAGTCAGGGCCGAAGGGGGCATCGGGGGGCGCCCGCGGGCGGCTGGACTCTTCCCCTCGCGCCCGTACCATCGCCGGGATGCCGGACCCGTACGAGATCGACGCGCGCTACTACGACCTGGTCCACGACGGCCACGAGGCAGACATCGGGTTGTGGCAGTCGTTCGCGCTGCGCACCAGCCGCCCGGTGCTGGAGGTGGGTTGCGGGAGCGGGCGCGTCGCGGTGGAGCTGGCGGCCGCCGGCGCGGACGTGGTGGGGATCGACCCCTCGGCGGCGATGCTGGCGCTCGCGGGGGAGCGGGCGGCCGGGGCCGGGGTGCGGCTGGAGCTGCGCGAAGCGGGGTTGCCGGGAGCAGCCCTGGAGCCCGAGCGGTACGGGTTCGTGTTGGTGCCGCAGGATGTGTTCCTGCACCTTGAAGATGGCGAGGCGCAGATGGCCGCGCTGCGGGAGCTGGCCGCCGCGATGGCCTTCGATGCCGTGCTCGTTATCGACCTGCCCGGGCCGGCCCAGTGGCTCGACCCCGCGAGCGACGGCCAGCCGGTGCTCGCCTGGCATGGGGAGGCGGCGGAGGGGACGCCGCTGGACGTGTGGCATGTGAAGGAGGACGACCTCGCGGACCAGACGCGCTGGCTGCGCGTGACCTACGAGACCGTGGCCGAGGACGGCACGGTGCGGCGGCAATCGACCGAGCACTGGCTGCGTTACGTGGGGCGCTTCGAGATCGAGTATCTCCTGGACCTGGGCGGCCTCGCGCTCGCCGATGTGTTCGGCGACTATGACCTCGGCCCGCTGACGAACGCGAGCGAGCGCATGATCGTGACGGCCCGGAGGAAGCGAGGATGACGCCACGGGTGGTGTTGGATGCGATGGGGGGCGACCTCGCGCCGCAGGAGATTGTCGCGGGGGCGTTGATGGCGGCGGGCGGGCTGGATGTGGACCTCACGCTCGTGGGGCGAGCGGCGGCGATCACGGCGGAACTGAAGGGTACGACCGGCCTGCGCAGCATCCATGTGGTGGATGCACCGGACGTCATCGAGATGGACGAGCACGCCACGGATTCGGTGCGGGCGAAGCCGGACGCCTCGATCAATGTCGGGCTGCGGATGGTGAAGAGCGGCGCGGCGGACGCTTTCGTTACCGCCGGGAACACGGGCGCGACGATGGCGGCGGCGCTGCTCACGCTCGGGCGGGTGAGGGGCATCGGGCGGCCGGCGCTGGCGACGGTGTTCCCCACGCAGGAGGACGGTCAGACGATCTTCCTCGACGTGGGCGCGAACGCGGACTGCCGGCCGATTCACCTGCTGCAGTTCGGGTTCATGGGTTCGGCGTACATGGAGCGGATGTTCGGGGTCGCGCGGCCGCGTGTGGCGCTGCTCTCCATCGGGGAGGAAGCATCGAAGGGGAACCAGCTCGTGCTCGAAGTGCACCAGCTGCTGAAGAAGAGCCGCCTGAACTTCGTGGGCAACATCGAGGGGAAGGACATCAGCCGGGGCCACGCGGACGTGGTGGTGATGGACGGCTTCACGGGGAATGTGGTCCTGAAGACGGTCGAGGGCATGGCGGACCTGCTCTTCGGCGAGGTGCGGCGGGCGGTTGAGCTCACGCCCTGGAATCGCGCGGCGGGACTCGTGCTCTATTCGGAGCTGCGCAAGACGAAGCGGCGGTTGGACTACGCCGAGTACGGCGGGGCGCAACTGCTTGGCGTCGATGGCGTGACGGTGATCGCGCATGGGAGGTCGAACGCGCGGGCGGTGTTCAGCGCGGTGCGGGCGGCGCGGGACGCGGTCCAGAACGGGGTGATGGACGTCATCCGCGGGGTTGCGGCCGAGATCCCGGCGAAAGCCGCGCGCGAGGGCACGGCGGCCGTGGCCACGCCAGAGGACGACGACGAGTAGGGGCCGCGAACGGGCTATTCGGCGAGGAAGCTGTCCACGAGCTCGTTGAAGCGGGCGGCGCGTTCGAAATAGACGGAGTGGCCGGAAGCAGGCACGCGGACGAGGCGCGCGTTGGGGAAGGCCGCGGCGGCGGCTTCGACCACGGCCGGCGGGATGACGATGTCCTCGTCGCCGGCAATGAAGAGGATGGGGAGGGTCATCTTCGCGGCGTCCTCGGTCGTGGGGGCGGAGGCGCCGCTCATGAGTGCGGAGGCGTCACGCAGGGCGCGAGGGGGGTAGGTCATGCCCGCGACCTGTTCGTAGAGGAAGTGCAGCGCGGGCTGTTCGCGGGCCATGGTCTCGCCGCAGGCGGGATGGACGCCCTCCGGCGGCGTTGCACGCTCGGCCGGGGGCCAGGGGATGGATGGGCCCTGCAGGCCGCCATGCGTATCGGCCATGACGAGGCGGTTTACGCGCTCGGGCCAGTGCCAGGCGACACCGAGGCAGGACCAGCCGCCCATGGACTGCGCGACGAGATGCGCGCGTTCGATGCCGAGGGCGTCCATCAGGCAACGGAGGTCATCGGGGAGGCCTCGCCAGTCTTTCGGGCGAGCGGTGTCCTTCGAAAAGGCGAAGCTGCGATGGTCGAAAGTGACGCAGGTGTAGCGGTCGCGGAAGTGGGGCACCTGCTGCCACCAGGAGAGGTGGTTGCCGCCGGCGCCGTGGGCGAAGACGATGACGGGCGCGCTGCCGAGGGCCGGGCCGTGGATTTCGTAGTAGAGGTCGATGCCGTTGACGGGTGCGAAGGGCACGGACGGGCTCCTCGGTCGGGAATGGGGCGGATTGTACGCCGGGCGAGGCCGCCCGGGGGTGAGCCGGGGGACAAAGTGGGGGCGGCGTCTATCGCTTCATTTGCGGGAGCCGCTTCCCGCGATAGGCGTTCCCGGGTTCAATGAAGAGGACAGCCTCGCGGGCGTGGGAAGCGCGCGCGAAGACCCGCCCGGCGTTTCGGACGAAGCGCGGGCCCGGAAACCGGGGGGCACGAGTTGGAAAGCACGCTGCACGCGATCGCGCTGTGGATGCACATCCTGGGCATCGCCCTGTTTGTGGGGCCGCAGTTCTTCCTGGCCTTCGCCTGGCCGGCGGCGGCGCGGGGGATGACCGACCTGGGGGCGCGTACGGCGGCTGCGAAGACGCTCACGCGCCGGTTCGGCTACATCGGCGGTGCGGGGCTGGTGCTCATCCTCATGGCGGGGACGTATCTCATCGCGACCTGGAGGGACTACTACGCGCAGCCCGGCGACATCGGTTTCAACGACCTGCGCTACGGCGTGGTGTTCAGCGCGAAGATGGGCGTGCTCGCGGTGATGCTCGTGGTCGTCGGCCTGCACACGTTCAAAGTGGGTCCGGCGCTGGTGCGCGAAATGGAGGCCGAAGCCGCGGGTGCGGGCAACCCTGAGGCGCTGCAGCGCGCGCGCATGATGTCGCGGGGGTTGAGCTCGCTCGGGCTGCTGCTGACGCTGGCGATCATGGTCATGGGCGCGCTGCTGACGACGACGAACTTCTCGATGCACGAAGTCTAGGCTGGCGCGGGCGCGGGCGGATTCGTCACGACGACGATGATCCCGGGGCTTTCGGGGGTGAGCGGTGCGGCGCCCAGGTCGCCTGGCAGGTGGCGGGCGCAGCGGCTCGTTCGCGATGGAAGGGGCGTCGCGACCGGGCGGCCGAGCGAGCCGGAAAGGGCGGCGAGGCGGGGAATCGTGTCATGCGCGTCGGGCAGGGGCGATTCTCCTGTAAAAACGGTGCGTGCGGCACGAATCAACGTCGAACGGGCAACAGACGAATCGCCTGGAAGTGGGCAGAATGCGGGCGTGAAAGGATTGGGGGGTTCGCATGCCGTTTGAACGGCCGGTGCTATCGGGTGACCGCATGGAACGGCGCGAGGGGACCCGCGTGCGGTCGCGGTCGCCGCTGGCGGCGATGCCGGTGGTGCTCTCGGGAGCGGAGGAGCGCTTCCTGGAGGAGCAGCAGCGGGTGCGGGCGGCCGCGGGGGCGCCGCCGCTGCGCTGGCTCCCGGCGTTGACGCGGGTAGCGCGGGGGCGGTGCGACCAGATGCCGATCGCGGGGCCGGTGCACTTCGCGGCGGGCGGCGAACGGAGCTATGTGCCGCTGCTGGAGGCGCTCGGCGTGGAGTTCCGGGCGGCGGGCGAGAACATCGCGGCGACGGCGGGCGAGCGGAGCGCGGAAGAGGACGTGGCGCGCATCGTGGACATGATGCTGGCGAACCCTTCGCAGCGTGCGAACCTCCTGGACCCGGCGTATACGGGCCTGGGCGTGGGGGTGGTGGAAGGCGGCGGAGCGCGGTATTGGACGGCCATTTTCGTGCGGAGTGAGGGCCGAATGGCCGGAGATCGTGGTGGACAGCGGCAGTAAACTCGTGGGTATTACGACTGCCGGGGTACAAGCTTTCCATGAATTTCAACGACACTCCCGAGGAGTCCGCATTCCGCGCTGAGATTCGCGCCTTCATCGAGGCGGAAGCGCCGAAGAACACGCCGCGCAACGCGGAAGGGTTCGCGGGCGGGAGCACGACGCGGGACTGGTTCAAGAAGCTGGCGGCGCGCCGCTGGATCGCGCCGGCGTGGCCGGTGGAGTACGGCGGCGCGGGCATGAGCGTGATGCAGCAGTTCATCTACAACACGGAGCTGGCGGAGGCGCGCGTGCCGCGGCCAGGCGGCATCGCCACGGGGTTCGCGGGCCCGACGCTCATCGTGCACGGCACGGAGGAGCAGAAGCAGAAGTACCTGCCGGAGATCCTCGAGGGCGAGGTGAGCTGGTGCCAGGGCTATAGCGAGCCGGGCGCGGGTTCGGACCTCGCGGCGCTGCAGACGCGGGCCATTCGCGACGGGGACGACTTCGTGGTGAACGGCCAGAAGATCTGGACCTCGGGCGGGCACCGGGCGAAGTGGATGATCCTGCTGGCGCGCACCGACCCGGACGCGCCGAAGCACCGGGGCATCACCTACTTCATCGTCGATATGAAGTCGCCGGGGCTGACGGTGCGGCCGCTGATCAACGCGGCGTACACGCACGAGTTCAACGAGGTGTTCTTCGAGGACGTGCGCGTGCCGGCGGCGAACATCATCGGCGAGGAGAACCGGGGCTGGTACCTCGCGCAGACGACGCTGAGCTTCGAACGCTCGAACATCGGGTCGGCGGTGGGCGCGCGCCAGAACGTCGAGGACTTGATCAAGTTCGCGCGGGACCACCGGGCGGACGGCCAGAGCACGCTGGACCACCTCTCGGGGGTGAAGACGGAGCTCGTGGACCGGTACGTCGAGGCGGGCGTGGCGACGCTGATGAGCTACAAGATCGTCTCGATCCAGGCGAAGGAAGGGATCGCGCCGGGGCACGAGGCGAGCGTGGCGAAGCTGTACGGGACGGAGCTGAACCAGCGCATCAACCGCACGGGCATGCGCATGCTGGGGCTCTACGGGCAGCTCTCCGGGGAGAACGCGCCGATGCACGGGCGGATCCGCTACGGCTACCTGCGGTCGACGGCGAACACGATCGAGGGCGGGACGAGCGAGATCCAGCGGAACATCATCGCGACGCGCGGCCTTGGGCTGCCGCGCGCGTAGCGCGGAGAGAAAAGAGAAAAGCGGAAGGAGAAACGGAACGGGATATCCTTCCGGGGTGGACAGCTGAGAGGCCCGGGCTTTGCGCCCGGGCCTCTTTGCGGGTGGCGCGGCGGGGTGCAGGGGGCCGCGAGCGGATAACGGCGATGGCAGGTATAGTCGCTGACTGCAAATTGGGCGGGGCGGGAGCGGAAGCGCCGCCGCCCGCGGACCACCATGTGAAAGGCGAAATCGTGGCCTACAACAAGCCAATCCCCGAGCCCGACCCGCTGGGCAAGCCGTTCTGGGACGGCGCGAAAGCCGGGAAGCTGATGCTCCCGCGCTGCGTCGATTGCAGCCGGGTGCACTGGTACCCGCGCCACATCTGCCCCAGCTGCCATTCGGACAACATCGAATGGGTCGAGGGCAGCGGCGAAGGGTACATCCACACCTTCGCGGTGCAGCACCGCGCCATGGGCGGCTGGGCGGAGGAAGCTCCGTTCGTGACCGCCTACATCGACCTCGCCGAGGGCGACCGGATGTTCACGGTGCTGCGCGGAGTGGACCCGAAGAACCCCGAGAGCATCAAGATCGGCGCGAAGGTGCGGGTCGAGTTCGAGGCCGCGACCGACGACGTGAGCATCGCGTTCTGGCGCGTGGCCGAGTAGGAGAGAGCAATGCCTGGAGAACTTTCGCGCGCGGCCGCCATCGTCGGTGCGGCCGAGGCCAATGAGATTGGCTATCCGAAGACGCCGAAGACCGCCCTTCAGCTCCATATGGAGGCGATCAAGAACGTCAGCAACCAGACGGGCATCCCGATTTCGCGCATTAACGGCGTGTTTGGCGCGGGCTGGTCGTCGCAGATCGCGGAGCACCTTGGGCTGCACCCGGACTACATCGACACGACGGCGGTGGGCGGCTGCTCGTTCGAGATGCACGTCCACCACGCGCTGGCGGCGATCCACGCGGGCATCATCGATGTCGCGCTGGTGACGCACGGCGAGAACGGGTATTCGCAGCGGGCGACGGGCGGGCGCGGCACGGGCCGGGCGCGCGGCGGCGACCCGTGGGACCCGGGTTCGCTCTACAGCAACCCCTACGGTGTGACGGGCGCTCCTTCGAACTATTCGCACGCGCTGACGCGGCACATGCACCGCTACGGCACGACGCCGGAGGACTTCGCGGAGATCGCGGTGGTCACGCGGCAGTGGGCGACGCTGAACCCGCGCGCTGTGATGCATTCGAAGGAGACGCACCCGGAGGGCGGGCCGATCACGGTGGAGCAGGTGCAGAAGTCGCGGATGATTTCGTGGCCGCTGACGCTGCTGCACGTCTGCCTGGTGACGGACTACGGCGGAGCAGTGCTGATCACGAGCCCGGAGATCGCGAAGAGCCTGCCGACGAAGCCGGTGTGGATCGCGGG
>JAYRRO010000156.1:0-34118 GCA_041910095.1 Dehalococcoidia bacterium | reverse complement strand
TCGGGATCACCGGCACGGACGGCAAGACGACGACGTCGCACCTGGTCACGAGCGTGCTCGAGGCCTCGGGAGCGCGCGTGGGCCGCCTGGGCACGGTCGATACCTATCTCCCGGGCGAAAGCGGGCACGTCTCGGGGCGGATGACGACGCCGGAGGCGCCCGAGGTTCAGCGGCTTTTGCGGAAGATGGCCGACGCCGGCTGCGACTTCGCCGTCGTGGAGTCGACGAGCCACGGGCTGGCGCTGCACCGGCTGGACGATGTCGAGTACGACATCGCGGTGCTGACGAACATCACCGGTGATCACCTGGACTTCCACAAGACCTTCGAAGCCTACCGCGAGGCGAAGGGCATGCTCTTCGCGGCGCTGGATCGCAGCGCGGACAAGGGCGTGGCGAAGGTCGCCATCGCGAATGCGGACGACCCGTCCGCGAACTTCATGCTCACGCGGAGCAGCCGCGCCCGGGCCATGCAATACGGTCTCGAGGCGCGCGACGCGGACGTGCTCGCGCGGAACGTGGCCCTGCGCGCAGATGGCACGGACTTCCGGCTGGTGACCCGCTGGGGCATGGCCGAGGCGCACATCCGGCTGCCCGCTCTGTTCAACGTCTCGAACGCGCTGGCCGCGGCTTCGGCGGGTCTCGCCGCGGGCCTGCAGCTCCAGCAGGTGGTCCGGGGGCTCGGCGAATGCCCCGGGGTGCCCGGCCGCATGGAACGAATCGCGTGTGGGCAGCCGTTCGAGGTGATCGTCGATTACGCGCACACGGGCGACGCCGTCCGCAAGGTGCTCGAAGTGCTGCGCGAGGTCACGCCAAACAAACTGATCGTGGTCGTGGGCGCGGCCGGCGAACGGGACCCCGGGCGGCGCTTCGGCGTGGGAAGGGCGGCCGCATCGGGCGCCGACTTCGCGGTGTTCACGAACGAGGACCCCCGGTCGGAGGACCCGGGCGAAATCGTGCGGGAAATCGGCCGGCACGCCGAGGGCGCGGGACGCCGGCGTGGCGAGGACTTCATCGAAGTCGAGGACCGGCGCGAAGCGATCGAGGCGGCCCTGCGGAAGGCGGGCCCCGGCGACATGGTCGTCATCCTGGGCAAGGGCCACGAGCAGTCGATCATCTATGGCCGCGAAGCGCAGCCCTGGGACGACCGCGAGGTGACGCGCTTCGAGCTGGCGAAGCTGGGATACGGCTAACCGGGAGTTTCCGGGCCGTTTTGCCGTGCGATCGGGCGTTCGTATACTGGCGTCACAGGCGCGAGCGGGAGTGAGCCGCGCGAACGAGGATTCCCACATTGGCGAAGCGACAGCGACGAGAGCAGCAGCATCTGCGGCAGCAGACGGCTCGGAAGAAGACCTACACGCTCGGCGGCGAACACACGGCGGAGAAGATGAAGCCGCCGTTCCCCATGAACCTGATGCAGAACAGCACCGCGTTCTGGGTCGTGGGCGCGGTGATCATGATCGGCGGGTTGTTCGCGGCCGTGTTCGCACGGTCGAATGGCTCGAACCGCGCGGACTCCGACATCCCGACGCCGACGGTGGCAGCGCCCACGGCCACGCCCGACCCTAACGCCACGCCGACCCCGACGGCCACGCCCGACCCGAAGAAGTTCACCAAAGCCGACCAGGTGATCGACGCGGCGACGAAGGACTATTCGGCGGTCCTCAAGACGGATAAGGGCGAAATCACCATCAAGCTGTTCGATGACAAGAGCCCGAACACGGTCAACGTCTTCGTCTTCCTGGCGCAGAAGAAGTACTTCGACGGCGTCGTGTTCCATCGCGTGGTCGCGGACTTCGTGGTCCAGGGCGGCGACCCGACTGGCACCGGCACGGGCGGCCCCGGCTTCGAGACGGAGCAGGAGGCGAATGACCTGAAGAACCAGCAGGGCTACGTCTCGATGGCCCGCGCGGGCGGCTCGACGAAGTTCGGCAGCCAGTTCTTCGTCAACCTCAAGGACAACCCCAGCCTCGACCAGGATGCGCCGAACCAGAAGCGCTTCTACCCGTTCGGGCAGGTGACGAAGGGCATGGACGTCGTCGGCCAGATCAAGCAGGGCGACAAGATCCAGTCGGTCACGATCGTGGAGACCGCGCAGGGGCAGTAGAAGAGAAACGAGAAAAGAGGAAAGAGAAACGGGCAGGCCCCGGCGTCGCAAGCGCCTGGGCCCGCGCCCAACACGAGGGCCCCCGGCGCGCAGCGCCTGGGGCCCTCTCCTTTTCTCTTTCCCCTAGCCGCCGGAGGCGGCTCCGTTCCGGTGTTCGGCGAGGAGCTGGGCGATGAAGGCCGAGAAGACGTTGCCGCTGCTGTCACCGCCGCCACCGACGAGGACGTCCGGGGTGATCTTGAGTCCCGCGGTGGCGATGGACTTCGTCACCTCGATGCCCGCGAGGTTCATCTGGCCGACGGCCGCCACCTGGTCTTCGTAGGCCTCGGCGGTGGCGCGCCCGATCGCGAGGATCTTCTTGCCCTCGGCGTCGCCTTCGAGCTCGACGGCGCGCGCCCGGCCCTCCGCCTCGATGATGGTCTTCTGGCGGGTCTGTTCGGCCACCTGGACGCCGATCTGGGCGGTCACGAGGTTGATCTGCTGGTCGGCCTGGGCGCGCGTGTTCTCGGTGCCGATGCGCTCCTGTTCGGCCTTCTGCTGCTCGATGAACATCGCCTGCTGCTGGGCAGCGATGACCCGCCTCGTCTGAATGTCCATCAGCTCCTTGGGCAGGATGATCTGCGAGATGAGCACGCGAACGCACTCGACGTGGTACTTCTCAAGCTCCTCGCGTGCGCGGTCCTCGGCCTTCTCCTGCTCGATCGCGCGGTCCTGCATGAAGGCCATGGCCTCGGTGGAGGAAGCCTGGTTGCGGAAGGACGAGTCGATCATCGGATGGATGACGTGGTCGATCAGGTTCTGCACCGAGCCGATCTTGGCCACCATCAGCGGCGCCTGGTCGGGCCGCACGCGCATGATGACCTTGACGCTGACCTTCATCTCGAAGCCGTCGCGGCTGATGACGGAGAGCGGGTTGAAGAGCTGGACGCGCTGCTCACCGGGCGTGATGCCGGAGTCGGCGATGGGCGTCTCGTCGGCCCAGTCCACGGTGAGGTTGGTGGTGGGGATGATGTAGGCGATGTAGGCCCAGCGGTTCAGGTAGTACACGCCGGGGCCAGCGACCTCGGCCTGGATGCCGCGATAGCCGCTGGGGACGACGTACCGCTCCGTGGCGGGCGCAAGGCGCTGCTCCTCTGGGATCTGGTCCGGCTCCTTGCCGACGTTCGAAACCAGAACGGCGACTTCGCCGCGCTGGACGACAGCCACCTGGTCGAGCTTTACGTCGAACATGAGCGGGTTGATGTAGTAGGTGCCCGGCTTGAGCAGGTCGTACTGGGGGCCGCGCTGCCCGCCATCGGTGAGGAAGCTGCTCGCATCCTGGAAGTCGTTGTGGCCATCGACGTTGACGGCGACGAGCTCGCCGGCCGGCAGGGGGGCGCCGTCCTTGGCCGTGACCAGGCCGACCTGGTTCGCCTGAACGACCGTCGCGGGCCGGATCTCCACGGCGAACATGTCGGTGTTGAGGCGGTAGCGGCCCGGCAGGATGAGCTCGATCTGGGGCCCGCGCTGCCCGCCAGCGGCGACGAAGGCCTCGCCGTCCTGGAAGGACTTGTGGCCATCCACGTGCCGGGCGAGCAGGCGGCCAGGTTCCATCGCCACGCCATCACGCGCCGTCACGATGCCGATGTTGTTGGCCGTCACGATGAGCGCCGACTCGATGCGCACGCGGAACAGGTACGTATTGATGCGGTACTGGCCGGGGGGAAGGATGTCGGTCTGGGGGCCCTTCTGGCCTCCGTTGCGAATGAAGGCTTCGCCATCCTGGTAGGAGTCGTGTCCGGTGACGCGGCGGGCGAAGATGCGGCCCGGGTCGAGCGGGAGGCCGTCGATGGACTCCAGCAGGCCGACCTCTTCCTCGCCGATGACGATCATCGGGGTCTTTTGCACCCGGTAGAGGAAGGGGATGAGCACGTGGAGGCCCGGAGCGAGCACGCCGGCCTGGAAGCCCACTTCGCCGCGCAGGGCGACGACGCGCCCCTCGGGGAGGCCCCGGCCGAAGTAGCGTCGCTCCATGATGCCGACCTGCTGACCGCCGATATTGACCAGCACGTTGCCGGCCACGACGAGGATGACGAGCACGGCCAGCAGGCCGCCAAATAGGATGAGCGGAATCATGGTTCTCCGTGGGGTTCGCGATGCGGTTCGCCCCATCCGCTGTGGGCCCGGCTGGACGCCCTGAGCAGCCTTCCTTGCGCCCGGATACCGATCACAATAACGCGACCGCCTCGGGGATTGCGATCCCATGCGGGTTTTCCTCTAGGAGAACGAAGCGTTAAAGCCCCCGCCTATCGGCGGTCTGCGCACCGCACCCGCGTTATGCCGTCGCGAGCGCGAACCGCTGCCCCAGTGTCACCGAGCGCGGCGGCAGCACGTCCATGAACTCCGCGGGGATGGATGCGACAGGGGGCCGGTCGCCGCGAAGGGCGAGGATCGCGCCTGCGGCACTCGCGAAGGCGGTGAGCCGCTCCAGCTCGCCCGGGTGAAAAGCGATGTTCAGGCGGCGCACGATCACCAGGAGGTCCAGCGGCCACGAGGGTGCGACAGCCACCCAGGCGGCGCCGAGCGCGTCGCGGAATGCAGCCGGGGCCCACTGCTCGTGTGCCGGGAACGCCGCCGCCGTCGCGTGCTGGAGCACCCAGCGCGGAGCAAAGGGCTCCCCGGGGGTGACGGCGGCGAGACCCGCGGGCCCCGAGACCACGCTCATGCTGCCCCCTTCGGTGGCGCGCAGCAGCACGGCGGCATCGCCCCTGAGCAGGTGGCGGGCGGACTCTACGGCGACGTCGCGCGCGGCCTGGATGCTCGGCGCGGTGGCCACGCGATGGACGCCAAACCCCATCTCCAACGCCGGGTCGCCGGCCGTCTCTTCGAAGGTGCGGACGACGGTATCGCCGGGAAAGGCGCCGCAGGCGTCGCCGATGGCGGCGAGGCTGTTCGCGCCAAGGAACAGGTCATCGACGACGGTGCCGCCGCTGGCCGAGACGACATCCAGGCGGACGATATCGACGCCATGCGCGGCAAGCGCGGCGCTGATGCCGGAAAGCGCGCCCGGCCGGTCGGGCATCTGCACGCGAATCGAACGATAGACAGTCATGGCCACCCCTCCCCGCAACCACTGTGCAGGGCGGGCGTTTCGCGGGTGTTTCGACCCTCTTTCGGCCCGGTTACGCGGCGGTAGATCCCCCGTGCCTAGAGGTGGGTCTTGAGCCAGTCCCCGGCCGCCTTGATGACATCCGGCCCGATCTCATAGTGGCCACCCGGCAGCCAGACAATGTCCTTTTCGCCGGGGAGCGCCGCGTAGAGTGCCTCCGTCGCCGCGCGCGGGATGAGCTCGTCGCTGAGCTTCCCGACGACGCGGACGGCGACGCCGGTCATCGTGCGCACGGGTGCACCCGGTTCGCTCACGGAGCCCGTGAGGCCGCCTTCGCCCACGAGGCAGAACGCGGCGGCGCGGAATCGGCCATCTGCCGCCACGGCCGGGACGCCAAGCATGCTCCCGAGCGAATAGCCGACGTAACCCAGGCGCGCGGTGTCGATGGGGAAGTTCGCGGCGAGATGGTCGATTGTGGCGGTGATGTCGCCCGCGAAGGACGCGGCGATCTCCGGGTAGCGGTCGCGGCTGCGAAAGAGCGCCATCGGGTCGTGCGTGTCGCGGTCGCCGTGGAGTGGCGCATCGATGCCGGCGCACGCCCACCCGCGCTTCGCCCACGCGATGGCGACATCGCGCACGAAGTAGTCATCCTTCGAACTCATGCCAGGATGTTGTATGAGGACGAGGGGAAGCGGCTCCGCTGAATCCACCTCACGGGGCAGGATGAGCAACCCGGGGACGGATTCGTTATGGAATTGAAAGGAGAAGGCGATCTCGCGTACGTCGCCATTGAGTTCTTCGCGGAGCCAGAGGGAGGAGGGCGCGTTCATGGCTGAAGCGTACCGTCCGGGGCGATGGGAATCGACAGGGAATACAGCAAATCGGACTACTCCGATGCTTGACAGTGCCCGAAGGACCGGCAAATCTGCGCACAGCGAGCAATCGCGACGCCTAGTCCGCATGTGCGGAACGGGGGAACCAGAACTCGGGGCGAATCCGCCCGGGTCCCTTCAGTGTTGAAGGGATGACGGCGGAGCGGCTATCTCCGGCCGCAGCCCGTCAGCTAACCTCGGCGGCGTGGGAAGGACCTCTCTCGAGGCTTCTTCATGGCCCTTCGGGCACCGGTTCGTCCCGCTTCATCCGACGCCGCGGCGCCGGCGATGGAGCACCCCACGCTGGCGGTGTATTCGGCCAGCCCCTTGCGCGAGCGGCTCTGGAATCTCCTGCCACTGACGGTTTCGCTCTTCCTTGCGACGTCCATCTTCTGGGGGCCGTTCGCGCTGCCACAGGTGCTGGGCGCGGGCATCGTGGTCTTCTTCGTGTACTGGCTGGGCCGGTCCTACGCGGTGGCGATCGCCTGCGTGGTGGGCCTGCGGAAGCTTGCGGCATGGAAGGCCACCAACTGGCAGGCGAAGTACTGCGAGTGGCTCCCCGGGCACCCGGAGGCGATGGCGTGGGAGTGGCCGCGCCATATGGTCATCATTCCCAACTACAAGGAGAGCGAGGAGGGGCTGTCGCGCACCCTCGATTCGCTCGCGGGCCAAGCGAACGCCGCGCAGCTCGTCATCGTGATGGCGATGGAAGCGCGCGAGGCGGAAGCCCAGGCCAAGGCGGCCAACCTGGTGCGGCGCTACCGCAACGCCTTCGGCGACATGTTCGCGACGTTCCACCCGGCTGGCCTGCCCAACGAGACGCCCGGCAAGGGCTCGAATGAGGCCTGGGCGGCGCGCGAGGCACACGTCCGGCTCATCGAGGACGGCGGGCAGGACATCCTGCGCTTCACGGTCACGAGCTGCGACGCCGACGCGGTCTTCCATCCGCACCATTTCGAGGCGCTGAACTACCTCTTCCTCACCGGCAAGGACCCGTACCGGACGTTCTGGCAGCCGGCCATCTTCAATTCGAACAACATCTGGGATATCCCGGCGCCGCTGCGCATCCCGGACGGGCTCTCGGGCATCAACCGTCTTTCGAACATGGTGCTGCCCGGCAGCGTGAAGTTCCCGACGTCGTGCTACTCGCTGAGCTGGAAGATGCTGAACGAGATCGACTACTGGGACGAGGAGGTCATCCCCGAGGACTGGCACGTCTTCATGAAGTGCTGCTACACCCTTGGCGACCGGGTACACGTGGAGGGGCTGTTCCTGCCGCTCGGCAACGACTGTGTGCTCACCGATGGCTACTTCAAGACGCTCCGGGCGCACTACGCGCAGAGCGTGCGGCACGCCTGGGGCGCGAGCGACATCCCGTACGCGTGGCGTTCGGCCGCGAACCCGCAATCGCCTCTGAGCCGGAAGCGGAAGGTGCTGCTGGCGACGGCGGTGACGAAGGTGCACTCGCTGTGGATGTCGCAGTGGTACATCGTGACGATGGGCAACATCGTGCCGATGCTCCTATCGGAGAAGACGAAGCTGGTGGAAATGCCGCACTGGTGGATTGCGCGGTTCCCCATCAGCCTGCCGGGGCCGACATGGCACGTGGGCCAGATGGCGCACGGGAACTTCAGCGACCCGCTGGGCTGGATGATCAACGTGAACCTTGTGGGCGCGCTGATCTACTTCTGCATTTTCCCGCTGTTCGTGATGATCGGCTTCGAATACAAGGCCCGCGGCCCGCGCCCGGCGTATGTTTCCCGGCGGTCGGCGGCCCTGGGCTTCCTGATGTGGCCCGCCATGGCCGTGATCACGTTCTTCTTCGCCTCGATGCCGGCGCTGCACGCGCAGTGGAAGCTCGCGAGCGGCAAGGGGCTCGTGTACCGGGTCGCGGAGAAGGGATCGCGGAAGTTCGCGGGCGTGCCGGCAGCGATGCACTCAGTAGCGCACGCGGCGCACTCTGCGGTGGAGGCGGCCACGCACCCGGTGCCGCTCCAGCCCGACGCGGTGCCCGAATCGATCCCGCTCTCCGGCGGCGGCGGGCAGTAGTTCGCCCGGCAAACAGAAGGGCCGCACCTCCGGGGGTGCGGCCCTTCTGTTTGCGGCGTGGGCGGAAGCGGGTATGGTTCCGGGCTGCGCAAGGAGGGATGGCATGGCGACGATTCAGTCCGCGACGGGACCACTGGAAACGAGCGAGATGGGCTTCACCCTCATGCACGAGCACGTGATCGTGCGGTGGCCCCCGATGTACGTCTCGTACCCCGAGCTCTTCCCGCGCGACGAGCGGATGAAGCTGGCCGTGGAGCGGCTGACACAGGCGAAGGCGGCCGGCGTGAAGACGATGGTCGACCTCACGCCCATCGACCTTGGCCGCGACCCGCTCTTCATCGCGGAGGCCGCGCGCCTCTCGGGGATGCAGGTGATCGTGCCGACGGGTCTCTACTACCAGCGGCCGTTCTACTTCTCGGGGCGGCCCGATTCGGACATGACGGACCTGTTCGTGCGCGACATCACGGTGGGAATCGGGACGACGGGCGTGCGCGCGAACGTCATCAAGTGCGCCACGGAGCCGGCCATGGACCCGATGAACGAACGCGTGCTTCGCGCGTCGGCCCGGGCGCACCGCGCGACGGGTGTGCCCATCTGCACGCACACCTTCCCCGCCAACCGCACGGGCCTCGACCAGCAGCGCGTGTTCAAGGAGGAGGGCGTCGACCTCGGGCGCGTCGTCATCGGGCATTCGGACGACTCCGACAGCCTTGAGTACCTGGAGGAGATCATCCAGAACGGCAGCTTCTGCGGTATGGACCGCATCGGCCTGCCGCGGCCGCGGAGCGACGAGCAGCGCGCGGACATGGTGGCGGCACTGGTCGCGAAGGGCCATACCGAGCGCATCACGCTCTCGCACGATGCGTCGTGCCACATCGACTTCTTCCCCGAGGAAGTGCTCGCCGAGCGGCTGCCGAACTGGCACCACGGGTTCATCTCGGGCGGGTTCAAGGCGCTGCTGCTGGCGCGCGGCGTGACGCAGGCGCAGTACGATCAGATGACGATTGGGAACCCGCGGCGAATCTTCGAGATGAACCAGCCGTACTAGCCGCACCGGCTTGATGGGCTCGCCCCCGCGGGGAGACAGTCTCCGCCGGGGTAGTCCCCCGGGAGCCGGGAACTGGGAACTGGAGGTGGCGTGATGGCGGAAGCGGGGATGCTCTGCGTCGTTTGCACGGAGCCGTTGACCGAGACCAGCAATGCGGACTGCATGCGCTGCGGTCAGCCGTACCACCTGAACCGGCGGAACGACATCCCGGGGAAGGACTGCGGGAACGCATGGATCAATGATGCGTTTATGTCGCTGGAGTTCGCCTGTGCGGTGTGCCTTTCGCTGCCAGATGAGGAGCCGGAGGAGACCTTCTCGCTGGACGACGTGCTCGACCTCGACGAGGCAGCGGAGTTCGCCGGGTGGCACCCGGAACAGCTGCAGCGCGCCGCCGACGCCGGGCGGGTGGCGCACCGGAGAACCGCGCGAGGGATGTACCTCTTCCGGCGTGGTGACCTGCCGCACCTCCCGTGAAGCGGGAACGTGAGCGCGCACTGCCGTAGGATTCGGCTCGATGGCAGATAAACGACGGCGGGCCCGGCGACCGGGCGGCGGGATGGCACACAGCGCGGAGGGCGCCGCGCTAACGGCGGCGCGCGCACAGCCGGAGTGGAAGTGGTTCACCGTACCGGTGCTGTTTGCGTTCGCGCTCGGCGGATTCATCGGCGTGTATTCGGGGATGGCCGTACAGGCTTCGGGCAACGACGCGGCATTCCTGGCCGTCACCTCGCTGTTCGCCGTGCTGCTCGGGGCGGCACTCTCGCGAGTGATGGTGCGATGGATGGTCGCCCGTCAGTGGGTCAAGCCGCGGAAGAAGTAGGCCGCCGTCGATTCCTTAACGGCTTTGCGACCCCAGGCCGGCCCAACAGATTCGGGCCGGGGTTCGTGTCGGGTTGACACGAAGTAGGCGGTGGTGGCAGTGTTGTAGGCAGAGTTAGTGTCCTCATGACACTAACTAGCACGGATGCCATGGAGGCCCCGATGACCACGCTCGTCCCCACCACGGAACAGCTGCGCGCGCACTACAACGATCCCGATACCTGCCCCTCGGACTCGCTGAAGCCCGTGGCCCTCGTCGAAGAGAAGGCGTTCGTCAGCTGGCAGCAGGACATCCCGCGGGAGTACCTGGCGGTGGCGCCGGACGAACTCGACCGCCGGATCAAGGCGGCGCGGGCCTACCTCGGGAAGAAGCTCGTGGTCCTCGGCCACCACTACCAGCGGAACGAGGTCATTCAGTACGCGGACTTCACGGGCGACAGCTTCAAGCTGGCCCAGCACGCCGCCTCGCAGGAAGAGGCGGAGTACGTGCTCTTCTGCGGCGTCCACTTCATGGCCGAATCGGCGGACATCCTCACCCGGCCCGAGGTTCGCGTCATCCTGCCGAACTTGGCGGCGGGCTGTTCGATGGCCGACATGGCCGACCCAGATGACGTGTACGCCGCCTGGGACCTTATCACGGAGATGCTGGAGGGCTCGGGGTCGAAGGTCATCCCGATCACGTACATGAACAGCGCCGCGAGCCTGAAGGCGTTCACGGGCGAGCGGGATGGCATCGTCTGCACCTCGAGCAACGCGAGCAAGACGTTCGACTACGCCTTCGAGCGCGGCGACAAGATCTTCTTCTTCCCGGACCAGCACCTCGGTCGCAACACCGGGTATGCCCGCGGAATCCCGCTCGATCAGATGGTGGTGTGGAACTACCGGCTGCCGAACGGCGGGCTGACGAAGGAGCAGGTGGAACGCGCGAAGGTCATCCTCTGGCAGGGTCACTGCAGCACCCACCAGCGGTTCTCGGTTCAGCAGATTGAGAAGGCGCGCAAGGAGCACCCGGGCGTGAACGTGATCGTGCACCCGGAGTGCCGCTGGGAAGTGGTGCAGGCGGCGGATCAGAACGGTTCGACGGAGAAGATCATCAAGACCGTGAGCGAGGCGCCTAAGGGGAGCACCTGGGCCATCGGCACGGAGATCAACCTGGTGAACCGGCTGGCGCAGCAGAACCCGGACAAGACGGTGTTTTGCCTGGACCCGGTGGTGTGCCCCTGCAGCACGATGTACCGCATTCACCCCGCCTACATCGCGTGGGTGCTGGAAGGGCTGGTCCACGGCCACGTCCTGAACCAGGTAAAGGTGGACGCGGCGACGCGGAAGTGGTCGCTCGTGGCCCTGGAGCGGATGCTCGCGCTGCCCTAACGCGAGGGCGAAAGGATGAGGCTGAGCCCGGCGAGGATCCGTCGTAGGTGGCGTGCCGGTAGCCGGGCGACGAACTCCCCGAGGCGTGCGCGGTCAATGGTCTGAACCTGCGACACGTTCGCGACGCTCTCGCGTGGAAGACCGGACTCATCCGTTCGCAGGACGACGTTACCTGGATTCCCGGCGCGGGCGAGGTTGGACGTTACGATGCACACAATCACCGTGCCGATTGAACTATCGTTCACACTGTCACCTTGAAGGACGACGACCGGCCGGCGCCAGCCCGGCTCGGAGCCGTAAGGCGGGCCGAGGTCGACCCAGTAGATGTCCCCCTGGCGGATTACCATTCCTCGGGCTCCAGGGTCTCGGCGAACATTCGCTGGAACGCTCGCAGCGTGCGTCGATCCTCTTCGTGTTCCTCTTCGGTCATGGTCGCGAGCGCTTCGTTGAAGCGGCGGGTGAGTTCCTCGCCGTCGATCCGGGCGACGTAATCGGCGAGCGCCTCCGCGAGGATCTTGCTGCGGGATGTGCAGCGCTGGCCGGCGATTTCTTCGAGCCGGCGGAACAGGTCCTCGGGGAGGGAGATGGCGGTCTTCACGGCTGGCATGGAACCATCCTACCACTGCTCCGGCCGGCGGTAATACCCGCGGTATTACCGTCCTCCTACCACGCCGCTCTTGATGCCGGGGGGAACGGGGTGGCGCGCCGGATTCGCGCGACGGGCCTATACTGCGCGCGCAGATCAAACGCAAAGGAATCACGCATGGGGAACCTCATCGATGGCGGCGAACTGATCGCCCGGATGATCAAGCAGGAAGGCGTGGGCCACATCTTCACGCTTTCCGGCGGGCACGTGCAGAACATCTACGAAGGCTGCCTGAACAACGGCATCGGCGTCGTGGATACGCGCCACGAGCAGTCGGCCGGGCACGCGGCGGATGGATACTCGCGCATCACCTTCAAGCCGGGCGTCGCCGTCGTGACGGCGGGCCCCGGCGTCACGGATGTCGTGACGGCGGTGGCGAACGCGTACCAGGCGTCGAGCCCGATGGTCGTCATCGGCGGCCGCTCGCCCCTGCGCCAGTTCGACATGGGTTCGCTGCAGGACATCGAGCTCATGCAGGTGATGTCGCCGATCACGAAGTGGTCGCAGACGGTGTACGACACCTCGCGGCTGCCCTACTACATGGCGATGGCGTTCCGCGAGGCGATGACCGGCCGCTTCGGCCCGACGTTCCTCCAGGTGCCGTCGGACGTCCTCTTTGGGCGCGTGGACGAGGACAAGATCGACTGGCCGACGAGCTACCGCCCGACAGGCGAGATCATGGGCGACCCGGCGCTCATCAAGCAGGCGGCGGAGATGATCCGGAACGCCAAGCGTCCCATGGTGATGGCGGGCTCAGGCGTGTTCTGGCACCGCGCGCACCAGGAGCTCGCGGAGTTCGCGCGGGCGGCGGATGTGCCGGTGTTCGTGAACGCGATGGGCCGCGGCACCATGCGGCAGGACCACCCGAACTTCTTCTCGCTCTCCCGGCGGCCCGCGTTCGCGCAGGCGGACGTGATCGTGGTCCTGGGCACGCCCATCGACTTCCGGCTGAAGTACGGCAAGGCGCCGGCCTGGAACCCGGAAGCGAAGGTCATCCAGATCGACACCGACCCGCGGGACATCGGCCGCAACCGCGACTTCGCCATCGGCATCGAAGCGAACATCCGCCAGGCGCTGCTGCAGCTCACCTCTGAAATCGGCAAGGCCGACCACGGGGACTGGCTGAAGACGCTTCGCGGGCTCGAGGGCCAGGCCGACGCGCAGCGCGAAATCTTCATGAACAGCGACTCCGTGCCGATTCACCCGCTGCGGCTCTGCAAGGAGATCGCGGAGTTCGTGGACGACGACACGATCATCGTCGGCGACGGCGGCGACATCGTCGCCCAGGCGGCCGCGATCCTGCCCGTCAACAACCCCGGGCAGTGGATGGACCCGGGCCCGTTCGGGACGCTCGGCGTGGGCACCGGCTTCTGCATGGCCGCCAGCGTCGCGGCCCCGAACAAGAAAGTCCTGATGGTGAACGGCGACGGCACGTTCGGGCTGAACGGCTTCGACTTCGACACGATGGTGCGCTTCAACATGCCCGTCGTCTCGGTGATCGGGAATGACCGCTGCTGGCACCAGATTTATGTCGGCCAGAAGGCGCAGTACGGCGCCGAGCGCACGCCCGCGACGAAGCTCGCGGACACGGCGCGCTACGACAAGGTCGTGGAGGGCCTCGGTGGGCACGGCGAGTTCGTCGAGCACCCCGAGCAGATCAAGGGCGCGATCGAGCGGGCGTTCAACAGCGGCAAGCCCGCCTGCGTGAACGTGATCATGGACCCGGAGCCGCCGGGCGTGAAGGGCGGATACGAGTTCAAGTAAGCCTCAAGCGGGCCACCTGCGAGGGCCTCCCGGGAATCCCGGGGGGCCCTCTCCGTGTGGGCGATGTGCGCTCCGGCGCTACGCCAGATCCGCGAGGGAACGGAAGCCCGACGGGGCGTGCGGGCCGGCGACGATGATTTCGAACACGCCCATGCCACGCCGCGCACCCGCCTCGACTTCGCACACGGCCTGGACGTGAAGGTGCCGCATGGGGTCGATGGCGGCGAGGTCGTACGTTTCGGTGCCGGTCTCATTGGGCCCGACCCACATCCCATGGCCCCAGGTGGCATGCCCGTAGCCGAGCCCCTGCATCAGGAACTGGTAGAGCGGCCGGTATGTGAGCACGAGCGGGTCGCCCGTCGCGGGGGCGAGTGTGATGGTCGCCGACTGGATATGACGGCTGCCGGGTTTATAGGTGAGCTCGTGGCTCACCGCGCAGTGGGACTCGCGCGCGTCCGGGTAGGGGGTGAGGATAACGCCGGCCTGGTGCCAGGGCACGCCCGCGGCGTCCTCGGAGATGGTGTAGAGCGTGCAGAGGTCGTCGAAGTTCGCGGGTGCCCAGTTCCAGAAGAACTGGGGCACGCCTCCCGGGGGGCGCCCGCCCGGCGCTTCGCCAACGCGCCGCACCCCCCAGCTGTGGTCGCGAGAACCCCACCATGGCTCGTTCGCGAGGTCTATTGTCCGCCCGGCCACGGTGATCGTGCCCGACCAGGCCACGTGCTGCGTCATGCGGGTGTAGTCCATGGCGGTGGTGTTGCCGGCGCGCCGGAAGAAGTGTGGCTCCTCGTTGGGGAGCGAGCGCGCCGTCCAGGTGAGGTCTGCGAGGATACCGGCGTCGTTCGCCGTCACGACGATGCGCCCGCGCCGGAGCGGCTCGAGCACCTCCACGCGGACGGGGCCGGCCGCCGAATCGAGGCGGTCGCCATCGAGGGCGCGGGAGGCCCGCACGCAGTACTGGACGCCTTCGAAGACGACGTTGAACGCCGCGTCGAGCACGCCCCGGTTCGGGTATGCGCCCATCGCGACCGCGAAGTACACACCGCCATCGCGGCTGTATCCGTTGAAGAAGTAGCGGTCGTAGAAGTTGCGGTCGCTGGTGAAGACGGAGTCGAACGTGTAGGGCGTCTGGTGGGTGAGGTATTCGTCGGCGGGGGTGATCATGGCGGCTCCCGGGGCGGGCAGATGGCGGGAATCTACGTGGCAGGAGGTCGGGAGGCAAGGCGCGGGGCAGCGGTATCGCGCCACCCTCCTGACGAAGGCTGTCAGTTACGGCTGGAAGCGTATTCGGGCTCCTGACAGAATGGTGTCAGGAGCGGGCGCGTACGGTACGGGGGCCACGGCGACGTGAGCTCCAGCGAGGGAAACTGCAACCGCCATGAACGTCTCTTCGACCCTGATCAACATCAACAGCACGAACCCGCAGGCCCTGTACGAATGGTACCGGGACGTCCTTGGGCTGCCTGTCCAGGAGGGCATGGGCGAAACGGCCGTGCAGGCGGGCGGCGTCGCGATCACCTTCGACGGGCACAGCGAGGTCGCCGGGCCGGCGAAGGAGCCGGCACGGTACCTCGTGAACTTCTTCGTGGACGACGCCGCTGCCGAGACGGAGCGCCTGGAGCAGGCCGGGGTCTCCTGCATCCGGCGGCTTGGACAGGAGTTTTGGGGCGGCATCATCTCGACGTTCATCGATCCGGACGGGAACTACGTCCAGGTCATCGAATACCGGGAACCGCAGGCCTAGGCCATGGCGATGCGGCGGGCCGACCGGCTGTTCCAGGTGATCCAGGCGCTCCGGCGCCGGCCCGTCGTGACCGCCGCGTCGCTGGCTAGGGACCTCGAGGTCTCGGAACGGACCGTCTACCGGGACATCGCTGACCTCGTGGCCTCGGGCGTGCCCATCGAGGGCGAAGCAGGGGTCGGCTACACCCTGCGCAAGGGGTTCGACCTGCCGCCGCTGATGTTCCGGGCCGAGGAATTGGAGGCGCTCGTCTTCGGTGCCCGCGTGGTCGCGAGCTGGGGCGACCGCGAACTGGCAAAGGCGGCGAACGAGGCGCTGGCACGGCTTGAGGTCGCCCTGCCGGAACGGCTCCGCGCCCGGTTCGAGCGAACGCCGCTGTTCGCGCCGGGCTTCCATGTGAATCCGGCGGTGGCCGGTGGGCTTACTTCGCTGCGAACGGCGATCGAGGAGCGGCGGAAGGTTCACCTTCGTTACGCCGATGCCGACGGGGCCGCCACCGAGCGCGACGTGCGGCCGTTGGGCCTCTTCTTCTGGGGTTCGACGTGGTCACTGAGCGCCTGGTGCGAGCTCCGAAACGACTTCCGCAGCTTCCGGCTCGACCGCGTGGTCGAGCTTCGCATCCTGGAGGCACGCTACGTGGACGAGGCCGGCAAGCTGCTCGAAGACCTCTTCCGGCGCGAGCGCGCCTACCCGGAGTGGGGATCGGCGCCGGGCTCCGGCAGCCGGTAGGCCGGCTTCAGCCCCAGAGCTCCTTCGCCTGGGCGCGAAGGTCCGCGCGGAAGTCCGGGTGGGCGATGCTGATGAGTTCCTCCGCGCGTTGGCGATGGTTCTTGTCCAGCAGCCGGGCGACGCCCCACTCCGTGACGATGGTGTCGGCCATGTAGCGCGGGATGGTCACGAGCGTTCCCGCGTCGTGGCGCGCCACGATCTTCGAGAGGGTGCCATCGAGCGCCGTCGAGCGGAGCACCGTGATGGCGCGGCCATCCCGGCAGAGGGCTGCCGAGATGTGCGTATCGGGCTGGCCGCCGGTGCCGTTGACCATGTTTCCACCAAAGCGGTCCTCGCTTGCGATCTGGCCCAGCAAGTCGACGGCGATGGCGCTGTTGATTGACGTCATCTGCCGGTTTTGGGCCATCAGGAGCGGGTTGAGGAGGTAGTCCGGGTCGTAGAGCTCGAAGGCCGGGTTGCCGCGGATGATGGCCATGTCCTCGCCGTCGCATCCGGACCACGCGACCGCGACGCAGCGGCCGCGATGGATGGTCTTGAGAGTGTTGTCGAGGATGCCGCGCTCCCAGAGCTTCGCCAGGCCGGGGCTGCCGAGCTCGGTGTGGAGTCCGAGATGGTGAAGGTCGTCGAAGGCGCCGCCGCGGAACATGAGCTGACTGGGCTCGCCCACACCGACCTGGATGGTGTCGCCGTCGCGGAGGATCCCTTTGAGGTGGTTGGCGATGGCCTGGGCCTCAGCGTCCACCGGCCCGAGCTTGAACTGCGCCTCCAGCTGCGCGGGGGGGACCATGGGCAGCCTCGGCGCGAGCGGCCCGAGCACCTCGGGGACGAGGCGGGGGACGATCTGGCGCATGCGGTCGCGGTTCTCCGCCGGCGTCTCGGTCTCGATGCGGGCCATGAGCGCGGCCATGTCGAACGGCGCGATCTCGTTCTCGACGAACGCGCTCACCTGGCTGACGTGGAGCCAGACATCGCCGTGGACGGGCATCATGTTGGGGTCGATCACGCAGATGACGGTGCGGCAGCGCTTCGCGTAGGCCTTGCGCATCCACTGGTGGGCGCCGAAATGGATGTACCCGGCTTCGTTCGGCGGGCTGCAGGGAGTGATATAGACATCGGGGATGCGGGCTTCCTCGCGGCCGTTGTCGAACGCCTTGAGCCCGAGCATGAAGGTGTTCGGGAGATACGTGCTCGTCTGCGCATCGTGTGAAGGGCGCGCCGTATCGCCGATGAAGATCTCGATTTCCTTCTCGCCGGGCGTGGCATCGGGCCCGAAGAGCGCGGCGGAGGCGGGCGCGAGGAGCCGCAGTGTGACGCCGCCGACGGCGTGTCCGCGCTTCGTGACGGCGGACGGGATCGGCTCCGGGGCGAGAATGGTGACGCCGACGAGGTCGCCGGCGTGGATAAGGTCCATGGCCTCGGCGAGGCTTGTCTGGCGGGCCTTGTAGAGCTCTCGCCAGTGGTGTCGGTCGGCCATGCTTTCGTCCCCCCTGATGCAACGATTCCGCGACTCAGGTGTGGTTATACGGAAGGGGCGGCAGCCCGTGAAGGGGGCGAATGGCGGCAACCCGGGAGAGTGCGGACAATGCCACCACAATGACGACGAACGACGCATTCTTCACCGAGGACGGCGGGCGGTACCTGCCGAATGATGTCTGCCGGGGGCCGTGGGACCACGATTCGCTGCATGGCCGCGTGATCGCGGGCCTCATGGCATTCGAGGCCGAACAGAAGCACGGCGGGGAGGAATGGCAGCCCGCCCGCATGACGGTCGACCTCTACCGCATGCCCCGCTTCCTGCCCGCTCGCGTGACATCGAACGTGGTCCGCGATGGCAACCGCATTCGCATCGTGGACCTGGAGTTCTGGGGGGGCGATACCTCGGTCGCCCGTTCGAGCGTGGTGTTCCTGAAGAAGGGCCCGCAGCCGGATGGCCGCGTGTGGAGCCCGCCGGCATGGGACGTGCCCGCGCCGGAGACGCTCGCGGCGAACCAGCCGGGGCGCGTCAACATGTGGGAGACGCGCGCGATCGCGGGGGCGACGTTCGGAACCTTCGGCCAGAAGCGGGCCTGGGTGCGTGAGACCCGCGTACTCGTGGGGGGCCACCCGCTCACGCCGTTCCTGCGCGCGGCGGGATCGGCCGATTTCGCGAGCCCGTACGCCAACTCAGGCGAACACGGCCTGGAATGGGTGAACTGCGACATCACCCTCTACCTCCACCGCCTGCCGGCGGATGAGTGGATCGGCTACGAAGTGGCGGCCCACCATTCGGCCGATGGCGTGGCCGTGGGCGAATGCGCCCTTTACGACGTGAATGGGGCGATCGGGCGGAGCACCGTGTGCGCGCTCGCTCAGAAGCGGCGGAGCTGAGGACCGCGCTGTGACGCGCATCGTGGCGCTGGGGAGCTGCGTCGTGGACCTCGTGTTCAGGATGTCCCGCCTCCCCGCGCGCGGCGAGACGCTGTTCGCTGACTCAGCGGGGCTACACCCGGGCGGCAAGGGCTTGAACCAGGCATTGGCGGCACGGCGGCTGGGCGCCCAGACCGCGATCATCGGCAACGTCGGCGACGACATGCTCGGGGAGTACCTCCTGCGCCTGCTGCAGGGCGAGGGCGTCGACGTGCGACACGCCGCCCGGGACGCGGCGAATGGGACCGGGTTCGCAGCGCCGATCGTGTTCCCGGATGGCGGGAACAGCATCCTTTCGGCGCCGCGCGCCAACCTGGCGCTGGCGCCCGAAGCGGTCGAGGGCGCTCGCGCGGCGATCGAAGCGGCGGATGCCCTGTTATTGCAGTTCGAAGCGCCAATGGAGGCGAATCTCGCGGCGGCGCGCATCGCCAGGCGCGCGGGGACCCGTGTGGTGCTGAACCCCGCGCCGGTGATCCCCCACCCGCCGGAGCTGCTCCGGCTCGCGGACGTGCTCGTCGTGAACGAGGTCGAGGCGGCGATGCTGGTGGGCGGCGACGACCCGGCCGCACAGGCGAGGGCGCTGCTCGCCGGGCGCAAGCTGGCCGTGGTCACCCTCGGAGAGGGCGGCGCAACGTTCGCCACGGCGGACAGCACCGTCGCGCATGTGGACGCGTTCGCCGTGAAAGCGTTCGACTCCGTCGGCGCCGGCGACGCCTTTTGCGCGGCGCTTGCGGTGGCGCTCTGCGAGGGGATGGACGCGACGGCGGCCATGCGCTTCGCGTCGGCCGCGGGCGCGCTGGCGGTGACGGTCGCGGGCGCGGCGACGTCGCTGCCGGTGCGGGCGAAGGTGGAACAGCTGCTGGGTTCCTGACCGGCGCTTGCCGGGGCGTCTCGTCCGTCCGCGGGATTCGCCTATACTGGCAACGGCGCACGGAAATGATCACTTGAATCCGCAGATACAGCGTTTCTGTCCGCTCTGTGACCGGCCCTTCACGGAGGGCGAGGCCGTCCTCCGTTGCGAGGGCTGCGGCGTCATGCACCACCCCGCCTGCTGGGTGAAGAACGACGGTTGCGCGACGCAGGGGGAGCACACACGCGCGCCGCAGGCCCAGGCGTACACGAGTCAACGCCCCCTGGCGCACCAGGCGCCCCACCCGGGCGAGGGGACGAGGCGCACCGCGCGGGACGGCGGCCCGGCTCCCTTCGTGCCTCCGGCCGGGGAGGAACAATTCGAGGAAGGCATTGTCACGGGCGCACCCCCCGCGTCGCCGCCATCGATGACCGTAACCGAGCGCGTCCCCGTGCGGCGCCCGGAGCCTGCGCAAGCGGCTGCACCTTCGGCGCCGGACGACGCCAGCGAGATGGTAATCGGCGAGGCGCCGCCCGTTCGCCGCCGGCGCCCCGAGCCGGTGGAGGAGTTCCAGCCGCCCCGCGCGCCGAAGCGGTACCAGCCGCCCGTGGGCGCCGACGGCGCACCGGTGCGAAAGCCGCTCCCGAAGCTCTACCGGCACCACCGCCTGCTCGGGTACTGGTACATACCGGCCGGGATCATCGTCGCCGTGGCGATCGCGGCCGGTATCATTTGGGCGGCCGAGCAGATCTTCGGGGGCGATGGCGACAGCGGCGGCGCGGATGTCACCATCCCGGCGCCATCCCCCACGGCGACCGCCCAGCCCCCGGCGCCGACGCAGGCCACGGCAAACCCGCCGGCCCCGGTCGCGAGCCCCACGGCGCGGGTCACGGCGCCACCGGGGGCGAAGTTCGCGGCCGGACAGGCCGCAGTGGTCACCGGCGCCGGGGACTGCCTGAACGTGCGCACGAAGCCGGGACGTGAGAACGATGCGATCGTGTGCCTTCCCGATGGCGCGGAAGTGACGGTGAAGGGTGGGCCCGAAGAGGCGGGCGGGCTCCGCTGGTGGCGAGTGCAGACGCCCCTGGGAGAAGGATGGGCAGCCGAAGACTACCTCGTGCCGAAGCCCTAGCCGGCAGCGTCCTGGCAGCGTGCTGGCTACTGGCGGCCTGCTCCGGCGGCGCCGCAACGGCGCCCGCAACGCCAGGGGACCCGCCAGCGGTGATGTCACCCGGGGCAACGGCGACCGTGCCGCAACCGACCCCGGACCCGCTCGCGAACCGCCCGGGGAACGCCGGTGACGCCGTTCGCGCGCTGGCCGCCTATCTCCCCGGGAAGACCGCATGCCCGCCGGAGCTGGAGGCGCGATGGCAGGCCGTGTGCCTGGTTGGGAACCTGGACGGCGACGGCCTGCCCGATTTCGTCGTGGCCGTGCCGCTCGCGGATGTGCCGGCGGGCCAGGCGCAGTCCCCGGGTGCGCTCGTGGTGCGGCGAGGCGCGGGCGCGGCTTTCACACCGTTCCCGGTGCTGGGCAACCTGGACATGGGCCCCATCGGGCGGCCGCTCTTTGCGGTCGCGGACCGTACGGGCGACGGGCGGGACGACGTGAGCTATTTGGCGACGGCCTGCGGCGCGCACACCTGCACTTCGCGCCTCGAGATCCAGTCGTGGGACGGGAGCGCGTGGCGCGATGCCGGGCCCGGCGACGGCGGTATCGCCACCCTCGACCGGGCAACCATCAGCAGCGCCGGGAAGGCCAGCGAGTTCGTGGTGCACGGCGGGACAATCCAGAGCGTGGGCGCCGGGCCGACGCGCGCATCGACAACCGTCTACCGCTGGGATGGCCTGCGCTACGCGGCCGCGACGGTGACGGCGGACCCCGCCGTATACCTCGTGCACGCCATCGCGGACGCCGATGCTCTGTTCGCGGCGGGCCGCTACGAGCAGGCGGCCGCCGCCTACCTGGCAGCGGCAAAACGCGACGACCTCAAGGACTGGTGGAGGGAGACCGGCCGCGGGGACGGCCGCGCGGGACTCGCCGGGTACGCGCTCTTCCGGGCTGCCATCGCGACGGCGGCGAGCGGAGCCGACGCGACCGCCGCCTTCGACACCGCGATCACGCGAGGCACGGAGCAAGCGTTCATCACGGCCACGGAAGCGTTCCGGAAGGGGCTCAAGGAAGGGGGAAGCGTGCACGCGGGGTGCGCCGAAGCGACACGTTACCTGGCGTCGCCCGGCGTGCCGGCGTACCTGCGAGTGCTCTTCGACTACGGGTACGGCAATCCCCAGCCAACGCCGGGCGAACTCTGCCCGCTCTGATCTCGCCCTGAGGAAGCGGCGCTCAGAAGAGCTTCCTGAGGTTCGCCATTTCGATCGCGGCGCGGGCGGCTTCCTCGCCCTTGTGGCCTTCCTTGCCGCCCGCACGATCGAGCGCCTGCTGCACGGAGTCGACGGTGAGAACGCCGAAAATCACGGGCACGCCCGTATCGCGGGACACATCCCCGATACCGTCGGTGGCGCCGCCCGCGACGTATTCGAAGTGGGCGGTTTCGCCGCGAATCACGGCGCCGATGCAGATGACCGCGTCGAAGCGGCCTGAACGCGCTGCCCAGGCGGCCGCGGTGGGCACTTCGAACGCGCCCGGGACGCGAGCGACGGTGACATCGTCGTCGCGGAGCCCGCACTCCTTGAGCGTGGCCACGGCGCCCTCGGTCAGCTTCTCGGTGACGAAGCTGTTCCAGCGGGCGCTCACGATGCAGACGCGCAGGCCTTCGCCGTTGGCCGAGCCTTCGAGGTCCGGCACGGTTACTCCCCGCCCGCCAGGGTTTCGAGGCCATCGAGGAGGTGGCCCATGCGGCGGCGCTTCGTGTCCAGGTAGTGCAGGTTGAACGGGTTCGGCTCGGTGATGATCGGCACGCGGTCCACCACTTCGAGGCCGTAGCCTTCGAGCCCGGCCCGTTTGGCGGGGTTGTTCGTGATGAGCCGCATCTTGCGCACGCCGATATCGACGAGGATCTGCATGCCGATGCCGTAATCGCGGCGGTCGGCGGGGAAACCGAGGGCGAGGTTGGCATCGACCGTGTCCATGCCCTGGTCCTGGAGCTCGTAGGCGCGCAGCTTGTTGTGCAGGCCGATGCCCCGGCCCTCCTGGCGCATGTACAGGAAGACGCCGCCCTCCTCGCCGATCATGCGCAGCGCGCGGTCCTTCTGTTCGCCGCAGTCGCAACGCATCGAGTCGAAGACGTCGCCCGTCACGCACTGGTCGTGGACGCGCACAAGCACGGGCTGTTCGGGGTCGATAGGCCCCTTGACCACGGCGACGTGCTCGGCCGGGTCGTTCTCGGAAGCGTAGGCGAGGATCATCATGTCGCCGTAGGGCGTGGGCAGCTTCGTTTCGGCGACGCGCCGCACGAGCCGCTCGGTCCGCATGCGGTAGCGGATCATCTCGTTGACGGTGACGATCTTGAAGCCGTGCCGGCGGGCGAAGCGCTTCAGGTCGGGCATGCGCGCCATCTCGCCGTCCATCTTCATGATTTCGCACAGGACAGCCGCCGGGTACAGCCCGGCCATGCGAGCCAGGTCAACGCCGGCCTCGGTCTGCCCGGCACGGACAAGGACACCGCCTTTGCGGGCGCGCAGCGGGAACATGTGCCCGGGGCGCACGAGGTCCTCGGGGCGGGATGCGGGATCGATGAGGATCTGCACCGTGCGCGCCCGGTCGGCGGCGCTGATGCCCGTGGAGACGCCGGTGCGCGCCTCGACCGAAACGGTGAAGGGCGTGCCGAAGTGTGAGGTGTTGTCGTCGGCCATCATCGGCAGCTTCAGTTCGGCGACGCGCTCTTCGGTGATGGGCGTGCAGATGAGGCCGCGCCCGAACTTCGCCATGAAGTTGATGGCGTCGGGCGTGACGAACTGCGCGGCCATGACCAGGTCGCCTTCGTTCTCGCGGTCCTCGTCGTCGGTGATGATGACGAAGCGGCCCTGCCGGAACTCCTCGATCGCTTCCGGCACGGTGACGATGATGCTGTCGGTTTCCTTCGCGGTGGTGGTCACGCCGGCCCTCCCTGGCCCTCGACGAACTGCTGGACGTAGCGGGCGATGATGTCGGTCTCGAGGTTGATACGGTCGCCGGGCGAACGGGTGCCCAGGTTGGTGTGTTCCTGGGTGTACTGCACGAGCGAGACGGCGAAGCCCTCCGGGTCCTTCGCGACGATGGTGAGGCTGATGCCGTCGATGCAGACGGGCCCCTTCACGACCATGGAGCGAAGGAGCTCGGGTGGGGCGTTGAACCACGCGATGATCGCCTCGGCCTCGGGAGTCATGGAGCGGAGGGTGCCGACGCCCTCGACGACGCCGCGGACGATGTGTCCCGAAAGCCGGTCGGAGGGGCGGACGCTGCGCTCGAGGTTGACGGCGTCGCCCGGGCGGAGCGCGCCGAGATTCGAGCGGCGGTAGGTTTCGGGCATCAGGTTGGCGAAGAAGGTGTCGCCGCGGATCTCGGCGACGGTGAGATCGACGCCGTTGATGGCGATGGAGTCGCCGAGCTTCGCATCCTGGAGGACGAAGGGAGCGCGAATCCAGAGGAGGCCCTCGGCGGCCTCGGTGATGGTGCCGACTTCCTCGACGATGCCCGTGAACATCAGCGGGCCCCCGTGCGTGCGGAGGGAGCGGATGCGGGCGAATGAGCGGTCATAGCGTGTCCCCTATTCGTGCGTCGCGGGGAACACGGGAGAGCGCCGGGCGCGGAGCGCGCACGGCCGGCGCGCACAACGGCCCTGCGTTGCGCGCGCGCTGTCCTCTCCCATCCGGACTTTACCGTCGGCCCCGGAGTCTCACCGGATCAGTCCACTTGCGTGGAGTCGCGGGCTTTACCGCCGGTGGGGAGTTTCACCCCGCCCCGAGAACATCATCCGTATCGTTTGCCGGGCCGTATTCGTTGTCAAGCGCCGCATGACGGCATCCCTCGGCGACGGCCGGCCGCGCGGGCGGGTCACGCGTGGCGAGCGAGTTGAGCGCAAAGGCCCGCTATGCCGACAATGCGGCGCCACGGATCTCGCCGCCGGGAGGAACACGCTTGCCCCCGATCAGTCCCGAACGAGAACTTCGCCCGCGCCGCAACGAGAACGTGACCGACCCGAACGCGACGGTGTACAAGGCGTACCAGCGCGGGCGGCTACGCGGGGCGGTGATGCCCATCCCCGAGAACGAGCAGGGCCACCGCTGGATGGCGCTCGACCTGGCCGGGAACGAAACGACGTGGCGCTATCGAAACGAGGCGCGTGACCACCTCTGCGGCCGGCCCGAACCGGGCGACTGACGCTCGCAGACGGCCCTCTTCCCGGGTCCGCATGGCCACGTCGAATCCGTCCGAACGCTGACGGCATCCCCACCGCATCCAATGACCGGCGCGCGGCGTGCTGTTCCGGTGGCGCCGAGCGCGGTACCGTGGGCGTCGCCTTCGAAAAATCGTTCCATGGCGACTGCCGTGGGAACGGACCGAACAGGCCGACCACCACCAGGAGCACGACGTGGACTTTCGCCTTTCCGAGCGGCACCAGGCCTTCCAGAAGGAGGCCAGCGACTTCGCAGACAGCCTCCCCGAGCAGCGGGACGAGGAGTTCTACGACACGGTGCGCGAGGAGCTGGTGAAGCGCGGCTGGCTCGCGCTGGCGTGGCCGGAGGAGTACGGCGGCAAGGGCGCAACGCCGATGGAGCAGATGGTCTTCAACGAGGTCATGGGCTACCGGCGCATCCCCTCGGGCAACATGGGGACGATGTGGGTCGGCCCCGCGCTCATGCTCTACGGCACGCCCGACCAGAAGGAGCGCTACCTCCCCGGGATCACCAGTGGCCGCGACATCTGGTGCACGCTCTATTCCGAGCCGGGCGCGGGTTCCGACCTCGCCGCGCTGCAAACACGCGCGGAGCGCGACGGCGACGACTTCGTGGTCAACGGCCAGAAGATCTGGACCTCCGGCGCTCACCGTTCGAACTGGGGCTGGCTGGCGGTTCGCACCGACCCCAACGTGCCGAAGCACAAGGGCATGTCGCTCTTCTGCCTGCCGATGGACGCACCGGGGATCTCGATCCGGCCGCTCGTGAACATGGCGGGCGACCACGAGTTCAACGAGGTCTTCTTCGACAACGTGCGCATCCCCGCGAAGAACCTGGTGGGCGAGGAGAACCGCGGCTGGTACACGCTCGCGGTGGCGCTCGACTTCGAACGCTCGTCGATCGGGTCGACTTCGGGCGCGCGCCGCACGCTCGACGACTTCATCGCGCTCATCCAGTCGAAGCAGGCGTCGCTGAACGAGCAGACGCGGGCGCGGCTGGTGGACTGCGTGGTGGCGGCGCAGGTGCTGCGGTTCGTCGGGTACCGCATCGCGGCGGAGCAGGAGAAGACGGGGATCGCGCCCACGCTGCTCGCGCAGATGGCGAAGCTTTCGGCCATGGAACTGAACCAGCGCGTGACGAACATGACTATGGGCGTGCTGGGCATGCACTCCCAGGGGCATCGTGCGGGCGGGCCGGGCGAGCAATACAGCCACGGCTTCCTGCGCTCGGTGGCGAACACCATCGAGGGCGGCACGAGCGAAATCCAGCGCAACGTCATCGCGACTCGGGGGCTGGGACTGCCGCGCAGCTGACGCGCGGGACCACCGCACCATGCTTTCGCCCCCGGCGCTCGCGGCCGGGGGCGCCGCGTTTCCGGCGAAAGGACACGCGAGGGTGCGAAATTCTACTCCGGCTTGAATCTGGAGGCCTCCGTGCCGCAAGATGCGGCGGCAACCCGCGCGTGCGAGCGCCGGGCTCGTCCAGCTCAACCTGTGAGGGATACAGCATGTCCGCACCCACGGAGGCGAAGGAGCCTCTCATTACGCCCGAGATGCGTGCCACGATCGGCGTCGAGGGCCGCTCGACGACCCAGGAAGTGGACCGCACGATGGTGCGCCTGTTCGCCCGGGCGACGGGCCATACGGACCCGGTGTACTACGACGTCGACGCCGCGAAGGCCGCGGGGTACCGCGATCTGCCGTGCCCGCCGGGCTTCCTCGGCACGCCGATCTTCAATCCCGGCGCGCCGCGAATGGATCCGACGGCGGCGATGGGCCCGCAGCCGAGCCGCCCGCTCCGCCGCATCCTCAACGGCGGCACCGAGATCGAGTACCTGGCCGATATCTGCGCCGGCGATGTGCTGACCTCGGCGACCCACACCTCTGACCTGGAGGAGACGAAGGGCTCGATCGGCGAGATGCTGGTCGTAACGTCGAAGACGGTCTATAAGCGGAACGGCGAAGTCGTGGCGATTTCGACCGGCAAGCTCATTCGCTACTAGGAGGCGGACGATGGCTGTTACCTGGGCCGAAGTTCAGGAAGGGATGTCGATCCCGGAACTGAAGAAGAACTGCAGCACGCAGCAGCTCGTGGTGTGGGCCGCCGCTTCTGGCGACTTCTACCAGATTCACTACGATGACGGCTTCGCGAAGAACACGGGCCTCAGCGGCATCATCGTGCATGGTGCGCTGAAGAACGCCTTCCTTGGCCAGCTGGTCCATGATTGGATTGGCAACACCGGCCGCATCAAGAAGTACGGCTGCAGCTACCGCGGAATGGACTTCCCGAACCAGGACATCACCTGCAAGGGCGTGGTCACGCGCAAGTTCGAAGAGAACGGCGAGAAGCTCGTCGAACTCGAGATCTGGACCGAAATGGCCGACGGGAAGAAGACGACCCCGGGCACTGCCACGGTCGTCCTCCCCTAGCGTCGAACCAGCAGTGGCAGGAAAGAGGGCGCCCCCCGGGGGGCGTCCTTTTTCGTGCGTCAGGCGGGACCGGGGGCGGTGCGCAGGGGCGTTGCGGGGCCTGGTTCGCGCCCCCGCGTCCACTGGCGGTACAGGGCGGTGTAGTATCCGCCTCGTGCCAGCAGCTCGGCGTGCGGGCCGCTTTCGACCACGCGCCCATCGTCGATCACGAAGACGCGGTCGGCGTGTTCGGCGGTGCTGAGGCGGTGGGCGATGACGATGCTCGTGCGGCCCGCGAGAAGGCGGCGCAGCGCGGCTTCAACCATGCCCTCGGTCGCGGGATCGAGGCTGGAGGTGGCCTCGTCGAGGACGAGGACCGGCGGGTCGGCGATGAAAGCGCGGGCGATGGACACGAGTTGCTTCTGCCCGGCCGAAAGCCGGGAGCCACGGAAGCTGACAAAGGTGTCGTACCCCTCCGGGAGCGCGCCGATGAAGCCGTCGATGCCGAGGTCGCGGCAGGCGGCCTGAAGTTCGTCATCCGTTACGGCCGGACGCCCGAACAGGATGTTCTCGCGGATGGTGCCGCTGAAGAGGAACCCCTCCTGAGGGACCATCGTGACCTGGCCGCGGAGGTCGGCGCCGGCGACTGCGCGCAGGTCGATGCCATCGAGGGTCACGCGCCCGGCCGTGGGGTCGTAGAACCGGGTCATCATTTTCGCGAGCGTGGACTTGCCAGCGCCGGTGGGGCCGACGAGGACAATGTGTTCGCCCGGCTCAATCACCAGGTCGATCTCGCGGAGCACGGGGCGGCCGGGGACGTAACCGAATTCGAGGCCTTCGACGGCGATGCGGCCGCGCACCGGTTCGGGCAGGGCGGTGGGCGCGTCTGGCTCGCGAACGTCGGGGCGAAGGCCGAGGAGCGCGAAGATCTTGTTCAGCGCGGCGCCGGCGCTCTGCGCCATGTCGTAGACCTGCGAGAGGTTCTGGATCGGCTGGAAGATGAACTCCAGGTAGAACACGAAGGCGGCGACGGTGCCGATGGAGACGTCGTCGCCAGCGACCTGGCGTCCGCCGAAGTAGAGGATGATCGCGATCCCGGCGCCTCCCAGCCATTCGACGAACGGGAAGTAGATGGCCGAGATGCGGACAGCTTTCACGTTCGCTTCGAAGTTGCGCTCGTTGATGGCGCCGAAACGTTCCATGTTGTGCTGCTCGCGCACGAAGGCCTGGACCACGCGCAGCCCGGCGAACGTCTCCTGCATGTGGATGAGGACATCGGCGATGCGTTCCCGCACTGACGAGTAAGCGCGTTCGGAGGCCGTGCGGAAGATCGCGGTCGCGAACAGGAGCGGTGGCAGGATGAGCGCGGTGAACAGGAACAGCTTCCAGCTCAGGAAGAGCAGGATGATGACCGCACCGGCCAGCGTCAGGCTGCTCTGGATGAGCATGAGGAAGCCGTTGTTGAGCACGTCGGTGAGCGCCTGGATGTCGGCCGTCATGCGCGAGACAAGGCGCCCGGCGTTTTCGCGTTCGAAGAAGGAGAGCGACATGCGTTGGTAGTGAGTGAACAGGCGTATTCGCAGCTCACGCAGGAAGTCCTGGCCGATGCGGTTCACGGTGTAGGTGGCGAGCGCCTGGAATGCGTAGATGACGCAGATCAGCGCGAAGAACAGCACGCCGGCAAGCGTCAGCGCCCCCCTATCGCGGTTGGCCACGCCGTGGTCGAGCGCGTATTGGATGACCAGAGGCTTGCCCAGGCTCGCGCCGGTGAAGAAAACGATCGACACGACCGCGACGAGCAGGGCTCGCCACCGGGGTGCGAGCATGCGCGCCGCCCCGGGGAGACCGCCTCGTGAAGGCGGCGCTTCGGTGCTCATACGGCGAGCCCTTCGAGCTGTCCCAGCACCTCGTTGTAACGCCGCGAGCCGCGAACCAGGTCCGCGTGAGTCCCGGTGTCGTGGACGCGGCCCTCGTCCACGAGCACCACCTGGTCGGCCAGCGAGATGGTCGAGAGGCGGTGGGAGATGATGATCGTCGTGCGCCCGGCCATCACCTCTTTGAGGGCGGTGCGAATCTCCTCCTCCATGCGCGCGTCCACGCTCGAAGTGGCGTCGTCAAGGATGAGGATGCGGGGTTCGGTGAGGATGGCGCGGGCGATGGCGATGCGCTGGCGCTGCCCGCCGGACAGCGAGAAGCCCTGCTCGCCGACCATCGTGTCGTAGCCGTCCGCGAGTTCGCTGATGAAGCCGTGGGCGTGCGCCAGGCGGGCGGCGCGTTCGATGGCGGCGTCATCGGCATCGAGTCGTCCATAGGCGATGTTGTTCCGGATCGTGTCGGAGAAAAGGAAGGTGTCCTCGAAGACGATGCCGATGGAGCGCCGCAGCTCCTCCAGGCGAAGCTCGCGGACATCGGCGCCATCGACGCGGATGACCCCCGCATCGACGTCGTAGAAGCGTGGGAGCAGGCGAGCCACGGTGGACTTTCCGCTGCCGGTGGAGCCCACGAGCGCGACCGACCTGCCGGAAGGGATGTCCAGCGTGAAGCCATCGAGCACGGGCTGGCCCGCCCCATAGGCGAAGCGCACGCCCTCGAAGGCGATGTGGCCGTGGCCGGCCGGGAGGTGGCGGGCGTGTGGACGGTCGCGCACGGTGGGCTCTTCTCTGAGGACGTTCCACACGCGCGCGGCCGAAATCACGGCGCGCTGCCCCGATGCGACCATTTCGCCCAGCGATTGGACGGGCCAGACCAGCATGCTGAGGTACTGGATGGAGCGAACCAGCTCGCCGAGCGACATTTCGCCCTCGATCGCGAGCCAGCCGCCATACGCCAGAACCGCGAGCTGGCCGGCTCCCGGGAGCCACTGGAAGAGCGGGGTGTACCAGGTACGCAGGCGGGCTACGCCCATGGAAGCTTCGTGGATCTCGTCGGCGACGCCTGCCAGGCGGTCAATCTCGTGCTGTTCGCGGCCGAACGCTCGGACAAGGCGGACACCCGCGAGGTTCTCCTCGACGACGCTGGAGAGCGAGGCGAGGCCGCGCTGCACGCGCTCGGTGCCGGGCCCGAGGTCACGGAAGAACCGCCAGCTGAGGATGCCAACGATGGGGTAGACGCCCATCGCCACGCACGCGAGTGTAAGGTCGGTCCGCAGCAGCAGCGCGAAGGCGCCGAGGGCCATCAGGCTGAAGGCCATGTTGATTGGCACGTTGACGAGGAAACCCTGGACTTCGTGCAGGTCGGCGCTACCCCGGGACATGAGTTGGCCGGTCGCCGTGCGGTCGTGGTAATCGAAGGAAAGGCGATTCACGCGGTTGTAGAGCTCAGCGCGGAGGTCGGCCTCAACGCGGTAGCTCGCACGCATCGCCCAGTAGCGGCGGAGGCCGGCGAAGGCGCCCTGCATGCCGGCCAGCACCGCCAGCACGACCACGAGCCGGGTGAGCAGGTCCGTGTCACGAGCGATGATCGCCTCGTCGATGATGTAGCCGGTGAGCGCGGGGATGATCAGCCGGAGCGCGCCCCAGGCGAGGCCGCCCACGAGTGCGATTGCGACCAGCGGCCAGTGCGCGCCGAGGCGGCGAACAAGCAGGCGGCTGCCGGCGCGCAGGTCGAGGTGCTCGGTGGTCATGATTCCCCTTGGTGCGCGTGGGCGGCGGCGTGGGCGAGGAGCAACTGGCCCCTTCGAACCCGGGAACGATGCCAGGCGGAAAAAGTTACCACATGCTGAACGAGCCGATGCATCTGATCCAGCGTGTGTGAGGGCGGCCACACGCCGCCGCGAATGGCTCGTTCGTTGACCGGCGCACGAGGATGTTGGTACTTTCGGCTATGCCCGATCCCACTTCCCCGGCGGCCCCCCTGGACACCTCCACGAACGACCTGGCGAACCCCGCGACCGGTCACGAGACGATCGTGGTCATCGACTTCGGCGCGCAGTACAGCCTGCTGATCGCGCGCCGCATCCGCGAGCTGAACATCTTCTGCGAGGTGCTCCCGTGGGATGCCGGCGCGGAGCGCGTGGCCGGGCTCGACCTGCGCGGGATCATCCTTTCGGGGGGCCCGAACAGCGTCTACGAAGCGGGCGCTCCCCAGGCGCCGGGCTGGGTGTATGAAACCGGCGTGCCGGTCCTCGGTATCTGTTATGGCATGCAGCTGCTCGCCCACCAACTCGGCGGACACGTGGCTCCCGGTCAGGCGAAGGAGTTCGGGCCGGCCGCGATCGAGCGAACCGCGGAGTCCCGGCTGCTCGCCGGTCTGCCGGGCGAGCTGGACGTGTGGATGAGCCACGGCGACCGCATCGAGGCACTCCCGCCCGGCTTCGCGAGCATCGCGCGCTCGGCGAACTCGCCGGTGGCGGTGATGGCGGATGAATCCCGCGGCTACTACGGGCTGCAGTTCCACCCTGAGGTCGTGCACACGCCGCGCGGCGGCGACATGCTGCGTAACTTCGCGATGGGTGTCTGCGGCTGCGAGGGCACATGGACCGCGGGCAATTTCATCGACGAAACGATCGCGGCCATCCGCGAGCAGGTCGGCAGCGAACGGGTGATTTGCGGGCTCTCCGGCGGCGTCGATAGCGCCGTGGCGGCCGCGCTGGTGCACCGCGCGATCGGGGACCAGCTGACCTGCATCTTCGTGGACAACGGCCTCCTGCGGGCCGGCGAGGCGGAGGAAGTGGTGGAGACGTTCCGCCGCCACATGCACATCAACCTGGTGCACGTCGAGGCCGAGCACGAGTTCCTCTCGACGCTGGCGGAGGTCACCAACCCGGAGACGAAGCGCGTGCGCATCGGGAACACCTTCGTGCACATCTTCGAGCGTGAGGCCCGGCGCATCGAGGATGCGCGCTGGCTCTGCCAGGGCACGGTCTACCCGGACGTTATCGAGAGCGCGGGATCGGGCAAGGGCGCCGCGAAAATCAAGACGCATCACAACGTGGGCGGGCTGCCGCCAGACATGAACCTGGGCCTGGTCGAGCCCTTGCGGTACCTCTTCAAGGATGAGGTGCGGCGCATCGGCGAAGCACTCGGGCTGCCCGAGGAGATGGTCTGGCGCCACCCCTTCCCCGGACCCGGCCTCGCGATCCGCGTCATGGGCGAAGTCACCCACGAGCGCCTGGAGATGCTCCGCGGCGCGGACCGTATCGTCATGGAGGAGATTCGCAACGCGGGGCTGTACCGGGAGATCTGGCAGAGCTTCGCCGTGCTCACGGACACCAAGACGGTGGGCGTGATGGGCGACTTCCGGACCTATGGCAACGCCGTCGCGATCCGCGCCGTGATCGCCGACGACGCGATGACGGCGGACTGGGCGCGGCTCCCTCACGAGCTGCTGGCGCGCATGTCGAATCGCATCGTCAACGAAGTGCCGGGCATCAACCGGGTGGTGTACGACATCACGAGCAAGCCGCCCGGCACCATCGAGTGGGAGTAGCTCCCGGGGAGAGGCGATAGATGGGCTCGAAGGTCCTGCTGGTCGGCATGGGTGCGCGCGAGCACGCCGTGGCCTGGAAGCTGCGGCAAAGCCCGCGCGTGGATGACGTCTTCATCGCACCCGGGAATGCCGGGACGGCGCTCGCCGGGACGAACATTCCCGTCCAGCCAAAGGACATCGAGGGGCTCGTCAAAGCCGCGAAGGCCCACGGCATCGATTTCTACCTCGCGACCATGGACGACCCGCAGCCCCTCGGGCTGGTGGATAGGCTCACGGCGGAGGGCATTCTCTGCTACGGCCCGACGCGGGCGGCGGCCCGGCTCGAATCCAGCAAGGAGTGGTCCAAGGAGTTCATGGTGCGGCACGGCATCCGCACCGCGGCTGCGCGGTCGTTCACGGACTACCGGGAAGCGTGCGCCTACGTCGAATCACTGAACGACCGCCCCTGCGTGGTGAAGTCGAGCGGGCTCGCGGCGGGCAAGGGCGTGATCGTCTGCAACGGGACGCGCGATGCGCTGGAGGCGCTGGATATCGCCATGGTCCGCCGCGACTTCGGCTCCGCGGGCGACACCGTGCTCATCGAGCAGCGCCTGTACGGCTGGGAGACGAGCTGCCACGCGTTCTGCGATGGAAAGACCGCGGCGATGATGCCGTTCTCCACCGACTACAAGCGCGCCCAGGACGGGGACAAGGGGCTCAACACCGGCGGGATGGGCGCATATTCGCCGAGCAAGCTCGTGACGAAGGAGATGGCCGAGGAGGTCCGGCGCGAGGTCGTCGAACGCACGCTAGCCGGCATGATTGACGAGGGCGCGCCGTTCAACGGCACGCTGTTCCCGGGGCTGATGGTCTCGGCCGATGGCGCCTACGTCCTCGAGTACAACGCGCGCTTTGGGGACCCCGAGACACAGGCGCTGATGGTGCGGCTGGAGAGCGACCTCTTCGAGGTCTGCCACGCGGCGGCGCAGCAACGGCTCCATGAGATCGAAGTTCGCTGGAAGCCCGAGCCCGCTGTCGGCGTCGCGATGTGCAGCGCCGGCTACCCGGCGACCTACAAGCTGGGCTACGTCATCCGCGGCCTGGATTCCGTGGACCCGGATGTGCAGGTCTTCCACGCAGGGACGAAGGACGACGAACGCGGCATCGTGACAAACGGCGGGCGCGTGCTCACCGTCGTGGCGACAGGTCCGACGATCGAGGCGGCGCGCGCGAAGGCGTACGACAATGTGCGCCGGATCGAGTACACCGACGCGTACTACCGCAAGGACATCGGGCTGGTCTAATCGCCGTGTGGGGCCGGGAGCGCGGCGAGGACGGCCGCGAGGTCGCCGGCGAGCAGTGCCGCGACGGGGAGGCGGAGGCCGGGGAAGGCTTCGCTTTCGATGACGCCCTCCGCGTCGGGCGCGAGGCGCGCGTATTCGGCGTCGCGGAGCAAGAACCAGTCGAGTTCGCCATCGAGCACACG
>JAYRRO010000155.1:0-3414 GCA_041910095.1 Dehalococcoidia bacterium | reverse complement strand
TCTCGACCGCGATGCGCGCCCGCGGCCAGCGTTCGCGCAGCAGCGCCAGGGCCGGCGGCAGCAGGTGGTCCGCGAGCGTCTCCGTCGCGCAGAGTGCGAGCCGCCGCCCTTCGTTCGCGCCCGGCCCCGTAAGTTCCGCGAGCGTCGCCGCCAACTCGGCATCGATGCGGTCGGCGCAGTCCGCGAGCGCGAGCCCCGCCTCCGTCGCCACCACCCGCCGCCCGACGCGGTGGAACAGCTCGACCCCGAGCTCGCGTTCGAGCGCGCGGACGCGCTTGCTCACCGCCGGCTGCGCGACGAGCTCCTGCTCGGCCGCCCGCGTGACGCTGCCCGCGCGCACGACCGCACGGACGAGCTGGATCTGGCGGAGGTCCACACATTCCTCCCAGGAATGGGAATCGGAAGAATCATATCTTGGACGCGGCCTCGCGGCATCCATACCCTTGCGTCATCCCTCCTCGAGGACTCGCCATGGGCAGCTCCGCCGTCTCCGATTCCGTCCGCCAGCAGTTCGGCGCCGTCGCCGCGAACTACGCCGTGAGCGCCGTCCACGCCTCCGGCGCCGACCTCGCTCAGCTCGTCGAGGCCGCCCGCGTCACCCCCGAGACGCGCGCCCTGGACCTCGGCAGCGGCGCCGGCCACACCGCCATGGCACTCGCCGCGGCGGGGGCGAAGGAAGTCGTGGGCATCGACCTCACCCCCGAGATGGTCGGCGTCGCCACCGAACTGGCAGCCGGCCGCAGCCTGGCGAACGCCGCCTTCCGCCTCGGCGATGTCACCGCCCTTCCCTACGAGGATGCGACGTTCGATGTCGTGACCAGCCGCTTCAGCGCGCACCACTACGCCGACCCCGTGCCCGCGCTCGCCGAGGCCTTTCGCGTGCTCAAGCCCGGCGGCGCCTTCCTCCTCGTCGATTGCGTCGCGCCCGAGGATGCCGCTCTCGACACCTTCCTGCAGACGTTCGAAATCCTCCGCGACCCCTCCCACGTGCGCGATTGGCGCGCGAGCGAGTGGCTGCGGCTCTGCGCGAATGCCGGCCTGGGCGCGCGCGTCCTCATGCGCTCCGAGGTGGTGCTCGATGGCGCCGATTGGGTGCAGCGGATGCGCACGCCGCCCTCGAAGGTGGCGATGCTGCGCGAACTTTTCGCCGAAGCGAACCCGCCGCAGAAGCGTGCCTTCGACCTCCGCGACCAGCCCTGGGGCCTCTCCATTCCCATCGCGCTCATCGAAGGCCGCAAGCCCGCCTGACCGGCCCGCTTGCCTGCGCGCCATGCCGGTGGTTCGCTACCAGCGATGGCTGGCGAAGGCGCGCATGCAGGCACCGGGGAACCCGCGGGGATCGCGGGGTACGTCTCGCCCTACCCCTACCTCGACCGCCTCCAGGAGAAGATGGAGGAGCGGCTCGCCCGCAAGGTGCCCGTGAAGGGCCGCTTCTGCGGGTTCTGCTTCGGCCGCCTGCGAGAATCCGATGCCGTGTGCCCGTTCTGCGCCTCCAGCATCGACACAGCAGGGACCGTCGACGAAATCCCCCAGGACGTACTCAAGGCCTACCAGGCGAAACAGAAGACCGAAGGCCTCTGGGTGCACAGCGGCGCCTTCAGCGGCCTGCTGCTCGCGATGGCGCTCTTCTTGCTGATGGTTGTCTGGGGCCCCGGCCTCCTGGGCCACCCCGCGCTCGCCTTTGCCGTGCTCATCGGCGGCGGCTACGTCTTCGCGCAGCTCTTCGGCACCTTCCTTGGCGCCCAGATCGGCTATCGCAAGGGCGCCCGCAAGCGCGATTCGATGTGGGCCCGCTGGCTCGAATCCCACCGCCGCTGAGAACGCTCACTCAGCACTCAGCACTCAGCACTCAGCACCCAGCACTCAGCACTGACCAAACGGCCCGCCGGGCCGAAGCCGGGCGGGCCGTTCGTTCGTCACCGGGAAGGGTGCATGCAGGTGGACTCAGAATCCGAATTCCGCCTGACGCTTGCGTACGCATGAGTTGGCTGCGTCACGGATTGTTGGGTCCGCCGAGGACCGCCATGCGGCGAGGTCGCCCGGGCCGGCTTCGGTTGGCGCGGCCATGCCGGCTGTCCGGGCCATGCACGCCGCGAGGAATCGGAACGACCGGTCGGCCTCCTCGCGTGTCGGCTGAGTCTGCGCACGCCAGGCACTCGCGACGCCATCAAGGTGCATTTCTTTGCAGTCCGCGAATGCCGCCTCGGCCCGTGCGGCATCGTCCATGGAGCGGACTGCGAAGCCGAGTTCGGGCGGGAATTTGCCGCGAGCAGGTTCTATTTCCGCTGCAATCCCGCGTCCGGCCAGGCACTGTGCAGCAGCGTCGACGGCAGCCTGGTACTGCTCCATCGTTACGGATCCATGAACTTCCTTGGTTGTGGTCATGACCGCTGCCTCCTGCTCGGCCGCAGCGGTCATGCTCTTTCCCATCCAGGCGGACAGCCCGGCGACGACCAGCACGCCGAACGCGACGGCGAAGATCTTGGAATGTCGTTCGAACATCGTTGATAACCTCAATACGTGTAGGCGTGGGTGGACGGTGGATACGGTTGAACCCCTGGGTAGGAATGATAGCCGTAGATATCGTTGGTCCAGTACATGTACGAAGCGGTTGCTCCCAGGGCTGCAGTTTGCTCTCGGTAGTGGTACAGGGAGTCCGTACCCCAGAAGTAAGCATGAACATGGAAGGTGTTTGAGTAACAGTTGCCACCTACCCAATTGGTATGCGAGTAACCGTACGAAGACCCGGGTATCTCCGAGATCCCATTCCAGGTACAGGGACCGTATATCTGGTTCGTGGTCGTATCCACGCTGGCGGCCGCGGCCGGAGAAATCCAAGCGGCCAGGCTGATGAGTGCGATGGCGGTCGGAAGGATTCGTTTCATGTACCGCAACCTATCGCTCTGTAGCGAGGCTGCCTATGGAGAGATCTCCTCAGATTCTAGTTGTTCCTGACAAGCGATCACCAACCGGCTTCGGCTGCTCACGCCGAACTCGGCCATGATGTCCGATACGTAGGACTCGATCGTATGACGGGAGAGCCCGAGCGCCGTGGCGCATTCTCCGTTGGAGAGGCCCTGGGCCAGGTATGGAATTAGCCGGAGATGGCGAATCGCCAATCCGAGGGCGGGCCGAGACTTGGGTTCCACGCGAGTTCCCTCCGCTTCAGGGGTTCGTGGGCGCCGGGTCACCGTACATGTGCCGTTTCAGGTCCGTCAACAAAGGTCAATACACGCAAAACGGCCCGCCGGGCCGAAGCCGGGCGGGCCGTTCGTTGGTCACCTTGAAGGGTAAAAGGGATTACCAGCGGCGATCGCGGCCACCGCCGCCGCCGCCGCCGTAGCCGCCACGGTCGCGGCCACCGCCGCCGCCGCCATAGCCGTAGCCGCCGCCACCACCGCGGCTGCCACCGCC
>JAYRRO010000154.1:0-4251 GCA_041910095.1 Dehalococcoidia bacterium | reverse complement strand
GAGAGCGTCGTCAGGGGCGCGACAGAGCGGCTGAACTGGACGAGCACCTGGCCATTCGCCGGCACGTCCACGTCGTCCGGGGCGGGGATGACGTTTTGCACGACGAGCTTGCCCGTGACCGTGAAGGTCCGCCGGAATTCCTGCTGCAGGCCGGCCTCGGGCCGTGCCGCGACGCGCACTTCGTACGCCTGGCCGCGGAGGAGCCCGGGGTACTCCGGCTGGAAAAGAAGCGTGCGGTCGCTCAGCCAGGCGTATTCGCCCTGGACCTCCGGTTCGAGCTTGAGCAGATGCGAGCCGTCGCGCTCGGCCGGGGGGAATTCGTACGTGACCTTGATGGGCGCGAGGCGGGCGACATCCTCTCCCGCGGGCGAGAGCACGAACCCCGGCGGTTCCGTCAGAGTCGCGGGGGTGCGCGCCTCGTGGATCACGCCGAAGGCGGCCACGCCCACCACCGCGACCACGGTCGCGGCGCCAGCGATGACCAGCGGGCGCAGGCGATGGTCGGCCAGGGCCTCGCGGATGCGGTGGAGTGCGTTCATCGCGTTCGTACCTCGAAGGTAGATGTCGTGCGGCTGGTGATGCCGTTCGCGGTCACCGCGGCCTCCACGGTGTGGGTGCCGGGAGCGAGCGGCCACCGAGCGGCGATCGCGGCGCCCGCTTCGTGCGCCACAAGGGCGCCATCGACGCGCAGCTCGATGCTCTCGCCATCGGGGGCGGCGGCCCGCAGGAGCGCGGCCTGGTCCGTGAGCTCGGGAGCGAGATAAAGCACCGCGCCGGGGGCCGGCTGCACGATGTGCACCCCGGCGGGCGCGGACTCAGGAGCGGAGACGCGCAGGCCCGCATCGCGCGCCCAGCCCACGGCTTCCAGCGGCGGAGCGATGGCGAGCGCGCCGTCGGCCGCCCGAAGGTAGTAGCGCTCGGTGGCGCGCGGCTCGGTGCCCGCGCGGAACCACTCGGCCTGGGGCGAGGGGCAGTTCTCGCCGGGCAGCTGGCCCGTCGGGGCGCAGACGGTCACGCGCACCAATCCGGCGGGCAGGTCGATCCAGCGAGGGCTTGTGCGCTCGGCCGTGGCGGCCATGACGTCACGCCAGATCGGGCCCGCGCCGTCCACGCCTGAAACGCTTTCCATGGGGCTGCCGTCGGTGTTGCCCACCCACACGCCCGCCACTCGGTTGGCGGTGAAGCCCAGCGTCCAGTTGTCACGGAAGCCGGTGGTCGTGCCCGTCTTCACCGCCGCGTGGAATGGGAGGTCGAGGGGGGTCACTTCGCCGAAGCCGGGGATGCGGGCAGCGCTATCGGAGAGGATGTCGGCGAGGAGCCAGGCGTTGGCCTCGTCGAGCACGCGCGTCGGGGCCGGTGCCGGGCGCTCATACAGCGTCGCGCCGCTCCCATCGCGCACCCGGACGACGGCGAAGGGCGCGACAAGGGAACCGCTGTTCGCGAGTGCGCCGTACGCGGCCGTGAGGTCGAGCAGGCGGACTTCGCCGCCGCCGAGCACGACGGCGGGACCGTACACCTCGGTATCCGTGAGCGTGCGGAGGCCGAATCGATGCGCGACTTCGAGGAATGCGTCCATGCCGATGGCATCCAGCGTGCGCACCGCCGGCACGTTGAACGACGAGGCGAGCGCGGTACGAAGGGTGACGACGCCATGGAACTGGCGGTCGTAGTTCATCGGGCTGTATGGGCCGGATGCGCTGGTGAACGTCGACGGCACGTCCAGCAGCGAACTCGCGGGCGTGTAGCCCCGCTCAAATGCCGCCGCGTAAAGGAACGGCTTGAGCGCCGATCCGGGCTGGCGAGGCTGGACCGCGACGTTCACCTGGCCATCGATCGAGGCGTCGCCGAAGCCGGCGCTGCCGGCCATGGCCAGGAGCGCGCCCGAATGGGGGTCGAGCACAACGACGGCCGCGTTGCGCGCGTTCTTGTCCGTGAGCTTCGCGAGCTGGCGGTCGATGCTGCGTTCGACCTCCGATTGAAGGGCGGCGTCGATGGTCGTCTCGATGACCAGGCCGTCCGTCCCCGCGAGGTCCGGCCGGAGGCGCGCGAGCTCTTCACGAGCGAACTGGACGAAGTGCGGAGCGAGGGGCGCAGGCACGCCGGACGCGAGGACGATCGGCTCGGCCAGCGCGCTCGCGGACTCCGCCCGCGTGAGGCGGCCGGTTTCGCGCATGCGGCGCAGCACGTAGCCCTGGCGAGCCTTCGCGGCGTCCATATCGGCAGCCGGTTCATACGCCGATGGAAGCTGCGGAAGGCCAGCGAGGAACGCCGCCTGAGCGACGTCGAGGTTCTGCGCGCTTGTCCCGAAGTACACGCGCGCCGCAGCTTCGACCCCATAGGCGCCGCGGCCGTAGTACACGGTGTTCAGGTACAGGGCGAGGATCTCGTCCTTCGACCGATGCCGTTCGAGCTGGAGCGCCAGCACGGACTCGCGCGCCTTGCGCACAAGCCGCGGCGAGCCCTGTTCGAGGTAGGCAGCTCGAGCCAGCTGCTGCGTAATCGTCGAGGCGCCCGAGGGGCTCGAGCGGTAGGAGACGGCGGCACGCGCGATCGCAAGCGGGTCGATGCCGGGGTGCGAACGGAAGCGCGCGTCCTCGGCGGCGATGGTGGCCTCGCGCATCGCGGGCGCGATACGGTCGAGGGGCACGGGGATGCGCAGCCCCGCCGCGGCGTCGCGCTGCAGCACCGTGCCATCGGAGGCGAGGACGACCCATCCCGCCACCGCAAGGCCGTCTTCGGGCGCTGGGAGCGGCGCAAGCCACGCCCACGCCAGGACGGCCACCACCACGAGCGGGGGAATCGCAGCGAGCGCGATCAGCACGCGCGCGAAGCGCGCTGCCCGGAGTCCGGCAAGGCTTGCCCGCACGGTCATACCTCTCTCAACGGCGGGGAGCCCGTCATTGTTCCGCGGCCGCGAGTTCATCGTGCGTCATGCTACGCCGCGGAATTCGCGCGGTGCGGGACCGCCGGGGAGAGCTGCCGGGACGTAAAGACCGTTACGCTCGCGAAAACTATCCGGCGTATTCCCAGCCGAGATCGCGCTCGATGAGCATCTCGCCGGGACGGACGACATCGCCGTCGGTGACCCGGCCGATGACGATGGTGTGGTCGCCCGTGGTGTGGAACGCCTCGGCATCACAGGTGAACCAGCCGAGCGCGTCATCAAGGATCGCGCAGCCGTTGTCGTGGAGGGCATAGGCGAGGCCGGCGAGCTTGTCGACGACGGCGTTGGCGGCGTCGCCGGTGCGGCCCTTGATTTTGCGGCTCTCGGCGGGCATCACCACGTGGCGAGCGATGGCCATGCCGTCCTTTTCGTGGAGCAGGTTCACGCTGAACACGCCCGTTTCCCGGATGAAGCGCAGCGTGCGCGCGTCGTTTTCAATCGCCACAGCGACCAGGCGCGGGGAGAAGGACACCTGCATGACCCAGTCGGCCAGCATGGCGTTTCGTTCGCCGCCGGCCGAACGCGAGCCAATCACGTGGACCCCGTACGAGAGCTTGAGCATGGCCTTCTCGGGGCCGGGGATCTCCTTCGGCGAACCGGGGAGGCCGGGAGTCGGGGGGTGGGTCATGACGGCGGCTCCTGCGTGGGGTCGTTCCATGGTGCCATGGGCCCGCGAGGCGTGCAGTGGGGCGTTAGCGGCGGAACGCTTCCCATGTCATCGCGAAGGCACCACCTATAAGCAGCCACACGCCGAGCACCGACGAGGGGTAGACGATGCGGCGCTGGTAACGGTGGAAGACCATGCGGCGCACAGCCGTGACCTCGGGGGGCGTCCACTCCTCGCGCACGACCCCCTGGCGCCTGAACGCGAGCCGGTGCACCGCCGCGGCCACCACCGCCCCGAGGACCAGCAGGCCGACACCGGCCAGGAGCATGAGCGCACCGGCCTCGCCGGGAGTGGAGCCAGCCATTCGCCAGAGGAGCAGCCACGCCACGGCCACGGCGGCAAAGCCCACAGCCCCGTACAGCCGCCACTTTACAGGCGACTCATAGGTTTCGAAGAGGCCGGCGGGCTCTCCGCTCATAGCTCCAGCATACGCGAGACGCCGGCCCCTGGAATGGCGGCTTTCCGGCACGCGTGACCGGGGGCACGCATCGCGGTAACAATTCTCCATGGTTCGGCTCACGCTCGGCTGCGCCCTCGTGGGTATGGTTGTCGCGGCCACGCGCCTCGCGCCCGGGGCGGATGCGCAGTCGCCGCTCCCGCCGCGCGCGGTGATGGCGTTCGTCGCCGCGGGCGAGCCCGT
>JAYRRO010000153.1:0-6053 GCA_041910095.1 Dehalococcoidia bacterium | reverse complement strand
GGCGCTGGGGCTCCTGACCATCTTCCGGTACGTCTCGACGCTCTCGGGCGACCGTTCCGGGATCCCCGTGGAGTTCTGGTTCGAGCACGAAACGGGGCTGCTGCTGAGCATCGGCGGTGTCCTGGGCATGGGCCTCGCGATACGGCTGCCGCGCGACCGGGACCGTCTCCTCGCAGTGCTGTACGTGGTGCTGATGGCGTCGGCAATCCTGGTGACGGGAAGGCGGAGCGCCATCCTGGTCATCCTTGTAGGCGCGATGGTGATGGCCTGGATGCTGCTGCCGAAACGGACGGCGCTGCTCACGGCCATCGGCGTGCCGCTGCTGTTCGTGAGCGCCGTCTACCTGGCGATCTACTGGGACGGGCACAGCGGCCCACTCGCGGAGCCGGCCCGGGCGGTGCGCTCGCAATTCCAGCCGGACGCGCGGGACGAGAGTTCGGACCTCTACCGCGAGCGGGAACGGGAGAACCTGCAGCGAACGCTCGCGAAGAGCCCGGTGTTCGGAATTGGCTTCGGCGTGCCGTATACCCGGTACGTGGACCTTCCCGTTCTTGGCTTCTGGCCGCTGCAGTTCTACACACCGCATCAGAACATCCTCTGGCTGTGGCTGAAGATGGGCATCGCGGGGATCGCGGTATTCGCGGGGATGTGGGTGCTGGCGTTTTCGCGCTGCGTGCGCGGCGCGCGAGCGGTCGCGCGGACAGCCCCGATCCCGGCCCTGCCGATCGTGCTCGGGTCGGTGCTGGTGATGTACCTTGCCTACGCGAGAGTGGACATCGCCTTCGCGGGGGTGCGAAGCAGCGGGCCGCTGGCGATCGCCCTGGCGCTCGCGTTCATGCTGCCAGCGGAGCCGGCGGGCCGGGAGGCGGGCCATGACTGAGCCGCGCGCCGTCGACGTGATCGTGCCCACGCACAACCGGCAGGCGCGGCTTGAGTCAACGCTCCGGTCGCTTGCGGGTCAGACGTTCGGGGACTTCGCGGTAATCGTGGTGGACGACGCGAGCGCACCCGCGGTCACGGCTCCGGCCGCGCTTTCGAATGGCGCGCCGGTGCGTGTGCTTCGGACTGTTCGCGCGGCGGGGGCGGTGAGTGCCGGGCCCAGCGCTGCCCGGAACCTTGGGCTGCACGCGGCGACGGCGCCGCTGGTGGCGTTTATCGACGACGACGTCGATGCAGCGCCGGACTGGCTGGAGCGGCTGGTCGCGGCCGGGCGGGAACCGGGGACGGCGGTCTTCGGGCCGCTGCTGGCGCCTTCGGGCTGGCGGCCCACGGCCTGGAACGCGTGGGAGGCGCGCACGCTGGCGGTGGAATACCGGCGGATGCGCGACGGGAAGTACCAGGCCGGCTGGCGGCAGTACTTCACCGGGAACGCGCTCGCGCACCGCGACGACCTGATCGCAGCGGGCGGCTTCGATGAGACATTCACGCGGGCCGAGGACATCGAACTCGGCATCCGGCTGGCGAAGCGCGGCGTACGGTTCGTCTTCGAGCCCCGGGGGCGTGGCTGGCACGACTCGCGGCGAACGCTGGCAAGCTGGTTCCGGATCCCGCGGGAGTATGCGCGGTTCGACGCCGAGATCGCGCGGAAGCACCCGGACCTGGACTGGCTCGCCGTGATTGATGTGGAACTGCAGCGGCGCAGCGTCCTCCTGCGCGGGTTGCGGCGGGCGTTGCCCATGCCGGCGGCGCAACGTGCGGTGGCGAGGCTGGCCGCACGCACGGCGCAGGTGTTGTTCGCGATCGGATTCCGGGAGGTAGCCATGCACGGGCTGAGCCTGGCGTATGACCTGGAGTACCAGGCGGCGTTGGCGGCCCTGGCGAAAGGACCAGCGGCGCCTGTAAGCAGCCCGGGCGTGGCAATGCCCGGAGGCGGCGAATGAGCGCGCGCACCGCCATATGCCTGGTGTCGATCAGCTATACGCGCGCGGGCACGGAGGAGGTGTTGCTGGACCTGGCCCGCTGCCTCGCCCGGGACGGGGAGCGCGTTTCGGCGGTCGTGCCCGGGGAGCCGGCGCTCGACGGGCTCGTGGACGACCTGCGGACCGCCGGGGCGACGGTTGTCCGCGCCGGGCGTTTCTTCGGCGGAGACGTGAGCCTGTCGCGCAACATCCGTGAGTTGCGAGCGGCGTTCGCGGCATTGCGGCCGGAGGTGGTGCACGTTCACACGCCGTGGGTTGGCATCGGGAAGGAAGCGGTGATCGCGGCGTGGCTGGCAGGAGTGCCCTACCGGCTGCGAACCGAGCAGAACCCGGTGCCCGAACCGCTGCGGTTGCGGCAGCGGCTGTCGTTGAAGCTTTCCGACCGCCTGGTGCAGGGGATTTCGTTCGTTTCGAGCGGCAACCGGGAGAGCCATCTGCGCAATGCCGGGCGCCCCCGGCGGAAGTGCATGGTGGTTCCGAACGCGGTACGCCCGGCGCCAGAGCCTCGCGGCCGTGCGGCCGCTCGCGCTGAGCTGGGGCTGCCGATGGACGCGCTCGCGGCGGTGATGGTCGGGCGGCTGGAACGGCGCAAGGGCCCGCTGGACTTCGTGCACGCGGCGGCCGTCGCGGCGAAGGCCGCACCGGGGCTGCATTTCGCGATCGCGGGAGACGGCGAGATGCGCGTGGACGTCGCGGCGGCGATTGCGGCGGCCGGGCTCGAGGACCGGGTCCATCTGCTGGGCCACCGGCCGAACATCCGGGAACTGCTGCCGGCGTTCGACATCTTCGTGCAGCCGAGTCACTACGAAGGCCTCTCCGTGGCGATGCTGGAGGCGTTGGCGGCCGGGCTCCCGATGGCGACCACCGATGTCGATGGTGTGACCGAGGTTGCACCCGGGGGCGACGGCGCGCTGATCGTTCCCATCGGCGACACGGATGCGCTGGGCGCCGCGGTGGCACGCCTTGCGAGGGATGCGAACCTGCGGCACACGCTTGCCGCCACGACCCGGCGCCGGATGGCGGCGGAGTTCACGGTCGAGGCGACGTACGCCCGGTACCGGCGGTTCTACGCACTCGCGACCGCGAAGCGTGGCCCGGCGGATGCGGGAAAGAGGGAGTTCGCGCGATGACGAAGCCACGCCTGGCGCTCTGCCTCGAGCAGACCCTCGGACATCGCGCCCACGGGCGGAACATCGAGGAAGCGATCGCCGCCGGGGGCATCGAGGCTGATGTGGTGCACGTGGAGTACCCGGAGCACCCGCGGGTACGTGTGCCGTGGGCGCTGCGGGGTTCGGCGATCGCCCGGCGGAAGCTGCGCGATCGCGAGCCAGCGGACGTGACGTTGTTCCACACGCAGACGGTGAGCCTGTTCGCGCCCCAGACCGTGCGCGGGGGCAAGTACATCGTGAGCATCGATGCGACACCCCGGCAGGTGGACGCGATGGGCCGCTGGTACCAGCACGGCGAACATCACGCCGCCCTCGAACGGGGGAAGGCGCTCTGGTACCGGTCGGTGTTCGGGAAGGCGGCGGGCGTGGTGGCGTGGTCGGAGTGGGCGGCGGCTTCGCTGGCGGAGGACTACGGCGTCGACCGCTCGCGCGCCCTCGTCGCACACCCGGGCGCCGGACCGGAGTTCTTCGCGATTGAGCGGGCGCCATCGGTGGTGCCGCGCATTCTGTTCGTCGGCGGCGACTTCGAACGGAAGGGCGGGCCGGACCTGCTGCGGGCGTTCGAAGGGCTGGGCGAGAAGGCGGAGCTGGTGCTCGTCACCGGGCACACGGTCGAACCGGTGGAAGGCGTGCGGGTCGAGCGCGGGGTGACCCCGGGGAGCGCGCGCTTGCACCGCGCGTTCGCCGAGGCGGACATCTTCTGCCTGCCGACCTACGGCGACTGCACATCCGTGGCGATCGGAGAGGCGCTGGCGGCGGGGTTGCCCGTGGTGACGACGACGGTGGGCTCGAACGCCGAGACGGTTCGCGACGGTGAGACCGGTCTCCTCATTCCACCGGGCGACCCGGCGGCGCTGGCGGGCGCGCTGGAACGGCTGGTTGGTGACGCGGAACTGCGAGGGCGAATGGGCGCGGCGGCACGTGCGGACGCGCGCGAGCGGATGGACGCAGCGGCGAACGCCCGGCGGATCATCGAGTTCATGGAGGCGGCGGCATGAGCATCCGGCTGGCGGTGAGCGCGACCGAGGCCGAGACCGCGCGCCTGACCGCGAACGGCCCGCGGCGGGACTTCCTCGAACTGGCGGAAGCGACGGGCGCCGAGGTGCGATACCGGGGCGCTGCGCCCCGCCGCAAGGGGATCCTCGGAAAACTGCTCGGGCCCCACCTCCGGCAGGCATGGGCCCTCGCCGGGGACGCGCAGCACGGGGATGTGCTTTTCGCCGACGGCGAGCACATTGGACTGCCGCTGCTGGTGGCACTGTCGCTGCGGCGAAAGCGGCCAGCGAGGGTGGTCATGATCGGGCACCTGGTGAGCCGGAGCTGGAAGTTGCCGTTGTTCGCGCTCGCGACGCGGCTGGGCGGCGAGGGCACGGTCGTGCTGCACAGCGTCGAACAGGACCGGCGGCTGCGGCGCTGGCTGGGCGGGCGCTGGGGCACGGCGCTGGTGGCCTACCAGGCCGACACGGCGTTCTGGACGCCCGGGGAAACCCCGGAACGCGGGCAACGAGCGCTGGTTCTCGCCGTGGGTTCGGAGAACCGGGACTACGAGACCCTGGTGCGGGCCGTCGAAGGGTTGGATGCGCGGGTGCTCATCGCGGCGGGGAGCCATTGGGCGCGCCAACTCGCGACGGCGGGTGTGCTGCCGGCGAACGTCGAGCATCTCTCGCGGCCCCTGGACTTCGCGGGCCTGCGGGAGCTCTACCGAACGGCGGCCTGCGTGGTTGTTCCGTTGCACGACGTCGCCAACCAATCCGGGGTGACCGTGATGCTGGAGGCGATGGCGTGCGGCGCGCCCGTGGTGGTAACGGCCACAGCCGGACAGCGCGAAGTGACGCGGGGACCGCTGGTGCGGGCCACCGGAGCCTGGGACGCAGCAGCCACCGCGGATCGTGGGCCGAGCCTTCTCATCCCGGAGGCGGACGACTGCGGCCCGAGCGGGCTCTACGTGCTCCCGGGCGACGTTCGCGGGCTGCGGCGGGCTCTTGAGGCACTGCTGGGAGATGCGGACCTGCGCGAACGGCTCGGCACCGAGGGACGACGGACGGCGGCCCGCTGGTTCACGACCGAACGGTACGTCGCGAACCTGGGGGACGTGCTCGCCGTGCACGGCGAAACGTCCGGCGGCGCGCGTTCCGAGGCGGCCTGATGAACCCTGTGCTTGCGGCCGGAACGGCGGCCACGGCCATCGTGCTGGCACACGGGGTGCCGTGGAGCGCCTTCGCACTGGTGGCGCTTCCGCGTCCGAGGGCATCGCGGCCCGCCGGGCGGTCCTGGCGGCTGGCCGTCATCGTCCCCGCGCACAACGAAGAGGCGATGCTCGGGGCGACGCTCGATAGCCTGGTTGCGGCGGCCGGGGGCTTCGCGCCCGAGATCGTAGTCGTGGCCGACAACTGCACGGACGGCACGGCGGCGATCGCACGATCGCGGCCGGTCACGGTCCTCGAGCGGACTAACCCGGAGCTGCGCGGGAAGAATTACGCGCTCTCCTTCGCCCTGGCGGCACTGGCCGGGCGTCCGGAACCGCCGGAAGCGGTCTGCTTCGTGGACGCGGACACGATCGTCAGCGGGACATTCTTCGAGGCCATCGTGGCGCGGATCGATGCCGGGGCGAAGGCCGTCCAGGTGCACTACGAGGCGGCCGCGGGGGATTCGCCGCTCAGCCGCCTGCGGCGCCTCGCGTTCCTGCTCGTGCACCGGGCGCGGCCGCTGGGGATGGCACGCCTGGGGCTGGGGACGGGGCTGAAGGGCAACGGGATGGCCCTGCGCTGGGAACTCGTCCGCGACGGGTTCGAGGGGACCGGCATCACCGAGGACGCGGCGATGACGCTCGCGCTCGCGCGGCGCGGGGTGCCGGTGGCCTTCGAGCCGCGGGCGTGGGTGCGTGGGCACATGGCGGGGAGCTACGCGAATGCGCGCGTCCAGGATGAACGCTGGGAAGGCGGCCGCTTCGGGTTGATGCGCGGTG
>JAYRRO010000152.1:0-8062 GCA_041910095.1 Dehalococcoidia bacterium | reverse complement strand
GGGGCGGCCTCGGGCTACTGGTTCAACGGCGGTATGCAATCGAGCGTGACCGCGGCCGTGAACCCCGACGGGACAGTGAACCTGATCGAGGGCTCGACGGACATCGGCGGCTCGCGCGCATCGCTTTCGATGCAGCTCGCGGAGACGCTGGGGATCCGGTACGAGGACGTCCACGCGACCGTCGTGGACACGGACTCGGTCGGGCATAACGACGTCACGGGCGGCAGCCGGACGACGTTCGCCAGCGGCATGGCCGTGTACGAGGCGGGCATGGACATTCGCCGCCAGATGCGCGAACGCGCCGCGCGGGAATGGAACGTGCCCGCCGACCAGGTGGAGTACGAGGACGGGCGCATCACCTGGAGCGACGGCCAGGGGAACTCGAAGGAGAGCTCGTTCGCTGAGCAGGCACGCACGGCGCCCCAGAAGGGCGGCCCCATCGTCGGGAAGGCGTCGCTTTCGGCGCGCGGCGTGGGCGGCGCGTACGGCACGCACCTCGTCGATGTCGAAGTGGACCCCGATACCGGGAAGGTCACCATCCTGCGGTACACGGCCGCGCAGGACGTGGGCACCGCGATTCACCCGTCGTATGTCGAGGGCCAGATCCAGGGCGCTGTCGCGCAGGGCGTGGGCTGGGCGCTGAACGAGGAGTACTACTTCGACGACAACGGCCGGATGCTCAACGCCAGCTTCCTGGACTACCGGATGCCGACGACTCTCGACCTGCCCATGATCGACACGATCCTCGTCGAAGTGCCGAACCCGGGGCACCCGTACGGCGTACGCGGCGTGGGCGAAGTACCGATCGTGCCGCCGCTGGCGGCCGTCGCGAACGCGATCGCCGACGCGACGGGCAAGCGCTTCACGGAACTGCCGATTTCACCGCGGCGGCTGGTCGAGGAGCTGCACGGGCTCGGGTAACCAGCCCGGCACGGAGATTTCGAGGATGGGGCCCACGCGATGTGGGCCCCGTTCCGTCTGGAGGACGCGATGACGATGGTCTACATCCCCGCCCCGCTGCGCGACATGTGCGGCGGCATCGCGACCCTGGAGATCGCGGCGCCCACGCTCGAGGCGCTGCTCCGGGCGCTCGACGTGCGCTGTCCGGGGTTCTACGGCCGGGTCGTCGAAGGCGGGCGCGTGCGTCCGGAACTCGCCGTCGCCATCGACGGCGAGGCCGCGACCTACCCGCTGTCTGAGCCGATGAGCCACGTGCGGGACGTGACCATCATCCCGGCGATCGGGGGCGGCGCAAGCGGCATTTGACGACGCCGAGATCGCGCGGCGCTACCCGCGCAGCGAGCGGCGGCGTGACCGCTGGTTCGCCGAGCCGCCGATGGGGCCGCACGTCCTCTGGCTGGCCGAACACCTATCGCAGGAGATGGCGTTGGAGACCGGCACGCGCGTGCTCGACCTTGGTTGCGCGCGGCAATCAGCATGTTCCTGGCCGAGGAGTGCGGCGTCGAGGCGTGGGCGGCGGACCTCTGGATTCCTCCGACGGAGAACTGGCGGCGCATCCAGGCGGCGGGCCTCGGCGGGCGCGTGTTCCCGCTGCACGCCGAGGCGCATACGCTGCCCTTCGCCGACGGTTTCTTCGATGCCATCGTGAGCTTCGACGCCTACCACTACTTCGGCACGAACGCCCTCTACACGGCGGACGTGGCCCGGTTCGTTCGCCCGGGCGGCGCCATCGGGATCGCCGTGCCGGGGCTCACGGAGGAACTGGAGAGCCTGCCGGCGCACCTCGAACCGTATTGGGATCCGGCGTGCTGGAGCTTCCACTCGCCCGCCTGGTGGCAGCGCCACTGGGAGCGAAGCGGGGCGTTCGCCAACATCCGGTCGGGACTCATCCCCGATGGCGCCGCGCTCGGGGAGCGCTGGCTCGAACTCTCAGCCGAGGCCGGCTTCCCAAGCGAGGACGAGCGCGCGATGGTCGCCGAGGATGGCGGCCGGGTGTTGGGGTTCACCTGGATGGTGGGGACGGTGCGTTAGCCGACACGCCGGCATAGGCGGCGAGATGCTGGCCCGTCAGCGTCGACCGCGCGGCGACGAGGTCCGCGGGGGTGCCTTCGAACACCACGCGCCCGCCGTCGTGCCCGGCGCCGGGCCCGAGGTCAATGATCCAGTCCGCGTGAGCCATCACCGCCTGGTGGTGTTCGATGACGATGACCGACTTGCCGGCATCGACGAGTCGGTCGAGCAGGCCAAGGAGCTGCCGGAGGTCGGCCAGGTGGAGGCCATTTGTGGGCTCGTCGAGCACGTAGACGGCGCCCTCGGCGCCCATGCTGGTGGCGAGCTTGAGGCGCTGGCGCTCGCCGCCCGAGAGTGTGGTCAGGGGCTGGCCGAGCCGCAGGTACCCGAGGCCGACATCGGCCAGGCGCCGCAAGATCGCGTGGGCGGCCGGCGTGCGCGCGTCGCCCGTGTGAAAGAACGTGGCGGCCTCGGCGACTGGCAGGTCGAGCACCTCCGCGATGTTCAGGCCGCCGAGCCCGTATTCGAGGACCGAAGCCAAGAAGCGCTTACCGTCGCAATCCTCGCAGACGGTGCTGACGCCGGCCATCATGCCCAGGTCGGTGTAGATGACGCCGGCGCCGTTGCAGGCCGGGCAGGCGCCCTCGGAGTTGGCGCTGAAGAGGGCTGGCTTCACGCCGTTCGCCTTCGCGAAGGCCTTGCGGATGGGCTCCAGCAGGCCCGTGTAGGTCGCGGGGTTGCTGCGCCGTGACCCGCGAATAGCTCCCTGGTCCACGGTGACAACGCCCTCGCGCCCCGCCACAGAGCCATGGATGAGCGAGCTCTTCCCTGACCCCGCCACCCCCGTGACGACGACAAGCACGCCGAGCGGGATATCGACATCGACGTCCTGGAGGTTGTGGGTGCGAGCGCCCCGGATTTCCATCATCCCCGACGGCGTCCGGACGGACGGTTTGAGCGCGGCACGGTCACTGAGGTGGCGGCCGGTGCGCGTGCCGCTCCCGCGGAGGCCCTCGACGGTCCCCTCGAAGACGACTTCGCCGCCGGCGGTGCCCGCGCCCGGGCCGAGGTCGATGACGTGGTCGGCGATGGCGATGGTCTCGGGCTTGTGCTCGACCACGAGGACGGTGTTGCCCTTGTCGCGGAGGCGAAGGAGCAGGTCGTTCATGCGCTGGATGTCGTGCGGATGGAGGCCGATGGTGGGCTCATCGAAGACGTAGGTCACGTCGGTCAGCGCCGAACCAAGGTGGCGGACCATCTTCGTGCGCTGCGCCTCGCCGCCGGAGAGCGTGCCAGACGGCCGGTCGAGGCTAAGATAGCCGAGGCCGATTTCGACGAAGGCGTCGAGGGCCCCGCGGAGCGCGGTCAGCAGCGGCGCAACGGCCGGCTCATCGAGCCCTGCCACCCAGTCCGCGAGGTCGCCAATCTGCATCGCGCAGGCTTCGGCGATATTGACGCCGCGGATGCGCGACGAGCGGGCGGCTTCGTTCAGCCGGCTGCCGCCGCAGTCCGGGCAGGGTGCGAAGGCGATGGCGCGTTCGACGAACGCCCGGATGTGGGGCTGCAACGCTTCGACATCCTTCGAAAGGAACGACTTTCGCACCTGGGGCACGAGCCCGAGATAGGTGAGGTTGACGCCATCGACTTTGATGCGCGTCGCCTCCTTGTAGAGGAGGGCATCGAGCTCGTCGTTCGTGAAGTCACGAACGGGCTTGTCCGGGTCGAACCAGCCGCAGCCGCGGAAGATTCGGCCGTACCACCCGTCCATGCTGTATCCGGGGACGGTGATGGCGCCCTCGTTCAGCGACTTCGCGGCGTCGTAGAGCTGGCTGAGGGCGATGTCGCTGGCAGAGCCCATGCCTTCGCAGCGCGGGCACATGCCGCCGCTCACGGTGAACGAGCGCGTCTCGGTCTTCCCGCTGCCCTTCTCGACCCTGATCTCGCCGGTCGCCCGGACAGATGGGACATTGAACGAGAAGGCGTTCGACGACCCAACGTGCGGGTGGCCGATGCGGCTGTAGAGCACCCGGAGCAGCGCGTTCGCGTCCGTGACGGTGCCCACGGTCGAGCGCGCGTTGGCGCCCATGCGCTCCTGGTCGACGAGGATAGCAGTGGTGAGGCCATCGATCAGGTCGACTTCAGGGCGCGCGAGGGTGGGCATGAAGCCCTGCACGAACGCGCTGTAGGTCTCATTGATGAGCCGCTGGGACTCGGCGGCGATCGTGCCGAACACGAGCGAGCTCTTGCCGGAGCCGGAGACGCCGGTGAAGGCCGTGAGCCGCCGCTTGGGGATGTCAACGCTGACATCCTTGAGGTTGTTCTCGCGCGCCCCACGGACCCGGATCACGTCGTGGCGATCGGCGGGGCGGGCGGACGCTGTTTCGATGGGCATGGCACCTCAGTCGCTTCCGCTGGTTGAGCGAACGAGTGTACCCGGAGCCGCAGGCGGGGGCTCAAGCGGGATCAGCCCCGGGAGAGCGGCGGAGTGGCCGCGGGCCGGGCTCGCCACCGGCGCTGGCCTTCGCGGCTTCGAAACGCAACCGGTGGAAAAGGGGCCGACATCGAGCGCCGGGGGACACCAGGGCCGAACGCCGGTGGCCGCCCGGTGGTGCCGGCCGCCGCGCCGGCGGAGAGGCGGGGGGAGGGAAGACGCTGAAAGGCCCCCGTTGCCGGGGGCCTTTCGGAATCGAATCTGGTAGCGGGGGAGGGATTCGAACCCCCGACCTTCGGGTTATGAGGGCATCTCGGGCTGTCCCAGGCCGTCCCTCACGGATGGTTATGTCGCATTTTGAATCTAGCGTCCGGACCAACCCAGTCACCCATACCATCGCTTTTGGCCCTGTCACGGGGCGACGATTTGCAACGATTTGCAAATCGCGGCGGACGTGGCGGCCGCCGTGGAGTCGCGAGTGGTCCCCCGATTTGGCAATGCCTCAAGGTGTAGGTAGACCCGTGCGAGGCATCAGCAGCCTGGCTCCGGGTTTGCTTGCGCCGACGCGACTGGAGCAGCGACAACCCACTCCACCGAGCGGGCAGAACTCCAGAGCAAGCCCACGTGCCCCGATGCTACTTACCAATAATCGCGGTGGCACTGTGAATTTGAGGACGTCGGACATGACGATCTGTGTCTTCCGGTGAGGGCAGACACTGTCGCGAACGGAACCGGACGCAGTGGTAGTGGATGGCACGGCCGTCCCATTCTGTCTGGCAGAGCGTCCGGTCCCGATCGTCGCAGACCCGCCTGAAATCACGTGTCCCAGCGCTGCGCTTCGGGGTCCCATATTCCGGACTGCACGGTTCCCTCCAGAACCGAATCGAGCATCCCCGCAGCGGCCCTATGGCCAACATTCGGGTCGGCGTTCAAGCCCACCTCGCCGGCCAGTTGGCGGTACGGAACGCGCCACTCCGTGGGTGGGGTCGGGAGGTTCGAAGGCAGATCGTGGGTTGCCCGGCCGAAAAAGACCTCTTGGAGATCATGCAGAAGTGCCGCCGCGTCCAACGAGAACAGCTGAGCGATCAGCGCCAGGTCGACGAGGTCTTTCGGGCGACTGCTAACTCTGTCCCCTTCATAGCGGCGCGTGTAGGCGTGGAGCTTTTCAGCAACCTGCCGCGTAAGTGGAATCGCGGGAACCGTGACGGGTTCGATGCCGGCGAATCCGAGTAGGTCCGGAGTGGTCAGCGCCTCGGACTGAGTGACGGCGAGGCCATCTCCCTCCCCAACGTCCAGGATAAAGGTCTCGAACAGCCGGCCAGCGAGCGAGGCTGCCACTCGGAACCGGTGGGCGCCACCCATGCGGTCGGGGTCAGCGGACGTGCGTTCCACCCGGAACGAGAAGAAGTCACCCAAGTCCTCGATCGTTACCTCGATCAGCCTTTCGAGCAGTTCGTCCTCCTGAACCTGCCAGGCGAGATCGATGTCGCGAGTGGTGCGTGCCCGATCCGGCATGCGCAGTTGGAGAGCGAACCCGCCCTTCAGCGCCCATTGGCCCGGCGCGACGCGTAGGAGGCGAGCGAGCAACCGTTCGAATGCAACCTGCTTGCGCAGTCGCGCAAGGAGCGCACCTTCCCGGTGACTGCGATCCTTCAGCCGATCCTCAAGTGCCCTACGAAACGCGGCGGCAGTCTCGTACCTCACGCGGGCACTCGACCGACAGCGCTTTCAATAAGTAGGCGAGTACGGGCGGAGCGGCCTTTCACCATCTCCCGGAGCCGACGAGGTGTCGTCAGACCACGGTCCACGGCCTGCCGAACAGCAAGCTCAATTTGCTCGGGCGGAGAACCATCTTCCAGAGCATCGACGAGCGTTCGCTCGGGGCTGGTCACCGGCACGCCGTCAATGGTCCGGAGGTCGTCCGTTCCGAGTTGCCCTTCGATTGTGTGTATTCGCACGCCCGAACGCGGACGCACGCCACGCTTAGCTCGTGGGACCGAGACGTGGACAGCTGATGGGATTACATCGGAGAGCTCGTAAAGCTCGAGAGCGCTCTCGTGGGAGACCACGGCCCCGGTGGCCTTGAGCGGCAGCCACGCCGCCACGACGTGTTCGTGGGGACTGGAAGGGAAGTGTCGGAGCCGATAGAGGCCGCGTCGGACTCGCTCGAACCGTCCTCCCGGGCGCGCGTGGTGGCGGAGCGTGCTCCGGTCGATGCCCGCAGACTCCGCTTGGACCGCTGTAAAGTAGCCCGCCTGCTGCTCTGCAACCTGGTAGAGCTGGTCATGCGCCGTGTCCGACATACGGGGCACATCATAGCCCAAACGTCGGACGAAAGCGCCCGCTCGCTGTTGTCAGGACAGCGGTTTCACGCCCTTGCGGGGCGGTGGCAGGATGATCTCCGTAACTCAGCTGGCGTGACAGCATTCCATTGCAGATGCCGTCAAGGCAGACGTCCAGGCGGCTGGCGTCGGAGGAACCTCGGTGGAGCCACATGGGACGAAACGCCGTCGCCAACTCAGCGTCGCTACTCACCCGGAACCGATCACATGGCCCGATCGCCCGTCCGCCAAGGTGACATCCTCGAACAAGGCCAACAGCTCTTGAACGCCAAGAGCGCTCGCCGTCCGCTGGTCAAGTTGTTCAGCGTACGAACTCCGGCTTAAGCCTGGCTGGACAATGCCTACCTCCGGAACGATCACCGGGTTGTGTCTGTGCCACGAATGCCGGCGCCGCCCTCGTTTCTGAGGATCGTGCCCAAGATAGACAAGTAGGCGTCTTGGATCATCACTGCCGAGCACCAGGGCAGCGCGAGGACTCGCGTCGCCAACAAGTCGATCGCGAAGTTCAGTCCACAGACGAGCTTCCGTGAACCAGCGGCGACTTCGAAGTGCCTGCGCCACAACAACCTGAATGTCACCAATCCGGACAGCTGGGTCCCCACGCGCAAACTTCGCGTGCCAGAGTCCAAGTCTTATCTCCCCGGATCGCAGAAGTTCGATGACAATGTAGTCAGCGATCTCGCCAGCACCATCGTTGCAGAGTATCCACCGGTGCTTGCCCGTTCGAGGCAAGGCCCCCAAGTAAGCTTCCAATCGCTCGTGAACCGACTCGAGGCCCAGACCTCTTGCGTTCGCGGTTCCTCTGGTCTCGGCGGTTACATCCACACCATCCCAGTTCATCACATCAACGTTGCGCGGCGAAAAGGCAAACCCCCGCCTTCCCTGGTACATCACGGCCCCGGCGGTGCTTGTCCCATCGGCGAAGTAGAACGTCGGTGGGTATTCCGTAAAGAGGGCAGCAAGGCTTCGCGGCTCGCTGTAGCCTCGTTTTGCGTGCGGCTCGTGGCTCAGGCTTCTCACCCGCCCCGTGCGTTCCGTGGTGCAGGAGCGCCTCGGCCACTCGACGATCGCGACGACGCTCGACATCTACTCGCACGTCATCCCGGGGCTGCAGGACGCGGCGGCGCGGGACTTCGACCTGGCCGTTGACGTAACCCGGGATTCGGTTGACGTAAGCGAGCGCTGAGGCGCCGAAAACGATTTGCAACGATTTGCAAGCGGTCCCTGGAGACACCAAGAGGCCCCCATTTTGGGGGCCTCTCAGATTCGAATCTGGTAGCGGGGGAGGGATTCGAACCCCCGACCTTCGGGTTATGAG
>JAYRRO010000151.1:0-4595 GCA_041910095.1 Dehalococcoidia bacterium | reverse complement strand
TCGCCGGCCACCCTTACGCCGACCGCGACGGAGACGGTCACGGCCACGCCGACAGCGACCGAATTCCCCTCGACCATGACGCCGCAGACGATCACCGGGAATACCGGCACCGGCGGGACTGGCACCGGCACGACCGGGTCGGATGTGCCCACCAACGGCGGCACCTCCGCCGTGAGCGATAGCGGCGCTCCCACGAACGGCGGTACGTCCGCAGTGAGCGATAGCGGCGCTCCCACCAACGGCGGCACCTCCGCTGTGAGTGACAGCGGCGCTCCCACCAACGGCGGCTCGATGTCCGGCGGCTCCACCTACGGCGGCAGCTCCGCCGTCAGCGGCAGCGGTACGGGCAGCTCCAGCGCTGGCGCGACTGGCTCGAACCAGTCGGCCGTGAGCGCCGAGACCCCGGCCGCGCCGTCCACCGGCACCGGCCAGGCTTCGTCGGACCAGACGGGCCTGATCGTGGCGGGCGGGCTCCTGCTTGCCGCACTCGGCCTCGCCGGCACCGCCGCGACGCGCCGTCGCAACGAACGCTAACTCCAGGCCATCCGGCCAGGGAGTCCAAACGAACGGGGCCGGGAATCACTTCCCGGCCCCGTTTCTTGTGGGATGGGTCGGCGGCGGTCAGGCCACCCGGGCTTCGGCCGAAAGGTCCGCAACGAGGTCGTCGATGAAGTGGCGCTGCTCCGCATCCAGCTCGCCGAAACGCACGCGCAGCTGGCCCCCCTCATCGGTGTCGTCCCAACCGGCCATGATGGCCGGAAGCAGCACCGCCGCGCGCTGCCAGTTCAGCTTGATGAGCAGCTCCCCCGGCCCGGGCTGGACGGGCAGCTCCACGCGCAGGCCGCCGTGCGAAATGTCCAGCACGCGTCCTTGCTGGCTCGCGTGGCTTTCCAGGCAGATCACGGTCGCCGCCATGCGCGCCGGGTAGCGGGAGTTCCGCCGGCGGTTCATCACCTGCCAGGCGCTTGTCAGGCGCAGCCAGGCGGCGCCATCCGCGGCCACCGTGACGTCGCCCGCCGCGATGTACTTGTTGTCGCCCCTCAGGACCACGGCACGCGCAGGCTCCGATTCCGCGTTCAGGTCCCCCGCGTCGCACTCAAGCGCGATCAGCGCCCCATCGACCCGCAGCGCCCTGGCCTGTATCTGCCGGGGGGGCTTGAAAGAGGTCCGCACCACCACGAACCGCTCGCCGGGGTCGATGTAGCTCTCCATATCGGGAACATCGGCAGGGCCGCGGGGGCACTGAACGCGTGCCTAGTTAACGTTCCGACTTTCACCTATTCGGCTGTCCATCAGCGTTCGCAGGGCTCGCCAGTCGCGGCCCTTGAGCGGCGAGTACACCGCCGGGAACTGCCCGCGCAGGTCCGCTGCGTGCTGCCGGTACCGCTCGGCGATGGCGCCCATGGCCATCAAGGTGCTCGCTCCCAGCTTGCGGCCATCCGTCTCCGCCAGCTCGCGCAGGAGGTCCGTGGCCACCTCGGCATCCTGGTGCAGCCCGAGCACATCCTGCAGCGCCGTCACCCGCGCGCTGAAGTCGATCGCCTGCTTTCCATAGAGTGGGCCGAAGAACTCCAGTGCGTAGCGCAGCTTCTTCGCATCGATTCGCAGGGTGTGATATTCGATGGCCGGCGAAGCGGGCGTGATGGCGTCGCCGAGCTTTCGCACCCGCCGGTAGCGCCGTTCGATGAGCCGCGGCCCGGCATCGAGCGCGGGCACGCCACCGGCCACGAAGCCGGCCGGCGGGCCGAGCCGCAGCGTCGCCCCGAATCGCTCGACGAACAGCGAATACCGTCGCGAGTCCAGCACGGCGAGCAGCCGCGCGCGCGCGCGGCCCCGGCGGTGCTCCAGGATCTGCTCGATCCCGTCCAGCGCGCGCCCGTGCGATTCGTCGAAGCCCGCGCGCCACTCCGCCATGCGCTCGATCTGCACGTCCAGGTCGCGAACCACACCCAGCGCGCCCGCCACCCAGCCCAACTCCAGCCGGAAGCGGTCGAAGCGCGGCGGGAGGTAGGGCCGGAACGCGCTCATGGCCGCGCGCAGCCGGCGCGCCGCGACGCGCATGTCGTGCAGCTCTTCGATGTCCTCGCCGAGGCGCGTGCCGGGTTCGCGAACCAGGAACACGCCGAAATGCTTCCGCAGGATGGCGTAGGCCGCCTCGGCCGCTGTCATCGAGGGCGTGAGCGCCGCCGGCCCGAGCGAGGGCGACCTCGGCGCGGGCGCCTGCCCCGTAAGCGCCATCGCCAGCTGGAACTTCGAGGCCACCGCCGGCACCAGCCCGCCCATCGCCACCAGCAGGTCGACGAAGCGCCGCGCGCGCTCTTCCGCTCCCGCTTCCACCTCCACTTCGACGCGCACCATGGTCCCGCCGCGGCCGCCGCGCTCCGCGCGCGCCTCATCGAGCGAAATCTCCGCGAGGTCGCCCTCGCCGTCGGCGAGCAGGAACACGCGCCGCTTCTGCTCGAGCGCGAAGAGTTCCACGAGCGGCCGCTTCCCGGCGAGCAGGCGCACCAGGTGCCCGCACTCCCCGGGCGCTTCGGCCGGTGAATTCGCCCCCGCCGGGAGCTCGGCGGTGACTTCGCGGCGGGTGCGCATGCCCCCGCGAGCTTCGGCGGTGCCCTTCATCGTGGCCTCTGCGCCGTCCTCGCGCCGGCGCACCCGGCAGGTGAACTGCCCGCGGCTGATCGCGCCATCGGCCGTGTCCCAGTAGGTATCGCGCTGCTGCTTCGTCTTGCCGGCGCGCACGGTGTACCCGGGCACGTTCGCGCGGGCGAGCCACTCGGCCACGGCGTCGAGGTCGCTCGCCTCGAACTGCCATTCCACTTCCATAATCGCGCGCGAGCCAGGTTCCATCGCGCTATCGTCGCATACTCGCGGCCAGCGCACGCCACCGCCCGTTTGCGACAGCTTTCACAGGCGGTGCTAAACTGGAGGCACTCCTCTCAGAGGGTGCGTGCCCCTTGTCCTACAAGATTATTGAAACGTGCATTGGCTGCACGGCGTGCACCAAGCGCTGCCCCACCAACGCCATCACCGGCGAACGCAACGGCCTCCACGTCATCGATCCGTCGCTCTGCATCGATTGCGGCGCCTGCGGCATCGTCTGCCCCCCGGAAGCCATTCTCGACACCTTCGGTGATGCCTGCCGCTCCCTCAAGAAGAACGACTGGCCCAAGTCCGTCGTCATCGAGGAGAAGTGCATCGGCTCCGGCTGCGAGCTCTGCATCAATGTCTGCCCCTTCGATGCCCTGAGCCTCCAGCACTCCGACCGCATCGATGACTTCTTTGGTGTCAGCACCGTCGATGAGAAGAAGTGCACCGGCTGCCGCATGTGCGAAGACGTCTGCGGCTGGGATGCCATCCACATCTTCCCGCTCAAGCACGAGGTCCTGAAGAGCTGGGAGGAACTCAACGAGGAAGAGAAGATCCTCGTCAAGCAGGTCCGCCTCTCGCTCGAACCGCACTGACCACCGCCGCGGTCACACTACAAAGGCCGCCCACCCGGGCGGCCTTTCGTTGTTCGCCCGCGCCTCAGATGAGTTCGTTGATTCGTTTCGCCAGCCGCACATCGCGCGCCGTGACGCCGCCGGCATCGTGCGAGCTGAGCCGCAACTCCACCCGGTTGTAGACGATGCGCAGGTCGGGGTGGTGGTCCATCGCCTCGGCCGCCATGGCCACGCGCGTCACGAACCCGAACGCCGTGATGTGATCGCCAAACAGGAGCGACCGGACGATCGCGTCGCCCTCGGCGGCCCAGCCGGGCGTTTCGGCCAGTGCCGCCTCGATTTCGCGCGGCGTGTACTGCATGGCCATGGCCCCTCCCGTGCGCGGCTTGCCGGTGCGTATCCCGCGCGCCGCCTAGTATGGAGCCGACGATGCCCGCCCGAGAGACAGCTCCCCGCGGTCTTTCCCGGCGACGCCTCCTCGGCCTGGCCGGCGCGGGGGGCGCCGCGCTGTTCGCCGCCGCCTGCGGGGGCGCGAAGGAGAAACAGCCCGGCCTCGCATCCCTGCCGACGGCCGCGCCCTCACGCGGCGCGAGCGGCACCTCCGCCGCCACGCCCACCCGGCTCGCCGCCACCGGCCAGCACGGCGAGGCCATGCGCGTCACCGGCTACGTCACCCGCGACAGCAGCCTCGACCCCCACAAGACGCAGGCCGGCCCCTTCTATGGCATCCAGTCGCTCGTTTTCAGCCGCCTGCTCGCCTACCAGAGCCAGGTCGATGGCACGATCGTCGCCGACCTCGCCCGCGATCTCCCCGAGCAGCCCGACGCCACCACGTTCGTCTTTCGCCTCAACGGTGGTGCGAAGTGGCAGGAGCGTGCCCCCGCCAACGGCCGCCCCGTCACCGCCAGCGACGTCCGCCAATCGATCCTGCGTCAGAAGGACGGCGACCCCTCGTTCGTCCGCAAAGCCCGCTGGTCCGTGGTCGAGAGCGTCGAAACCCCGGACCCACAGACGGTGGTCGTGAAGCTGGCCGCGCCGATGGCGGCCGCCCTCGGGCTCTTCGCCGATGTCAATGCGTTCATCATTCCCGAAGAGCTCTCCGCCAGCGCCTTCACCTTCGATACGCAGGTGGGCAGCGGCCCATTCCGCTGG
>JAYRRO010000150.1:0-2098 GCA_041910095.1 Dehalococcoidia bacterium | reverse complement strand
GTCGCCCCCGCCAGGAGGCAGGCCGTCAGGAGTGCGATCATCACTGGCCTCCCTTCCGGTAACCCGGGTCGAACAGCGTCGCCGGCAGTTCGATGCCCGCCATCTGGAACTTGTGCAGGAACGATGGCCGCACACCCGTCGGCTGCATCGAACCCACGACTTTCCCGTCCTCGTCCACCCGGTCCAGCTTGAAGAGGAAGATGTCTTGCAGCGTGATCGTGTCGCCTTCCATGCCGCTCACTTCGGTCACGTGGCTCACGCGGCGGCTGCCATCCTGCAGGCGCTGCACCTGGATGAAGATGTCGATCGCCGAGGCGATCTGTTCACGAATCGCCCGCGCCGGCAGGTCCATGCCCGCCATCAGCACCATGTTCTCCAGGCGGGCGAGTGCGTCGCGCGGTGTGTTCGCGTGAATCGTCGAAATCGATCCGTCGTGGCCCGTGTTCATCGCCTGCAACATGTCGAAACATTCCTCGCCGCGGACCTCGCCCACGATGATCCGGTCCGGGCGCATGCGCAGGCAGTTCTTCACAAGGTCGCGCTGCTTGATCTGGTTCTTCCCCTCGATGCTCGCCGGCCGCGCCTCCAGCGTGATCACGTGCTCTTGCTGGAGTCGCAGTTCCGAGGGGTCCTCGATCGTGATGATCCGTTCCGTGTTCGGGATGAACGCCGAGAGGGCGTTCAGCAGCGTCGTCTTACCGGTACCGGTACCGCCGGAGATGATCACGTTGAGGTGCGCTCGCACGCACATCGCGAGGAATTCCGCCGTCGCCTCGCTCATCGCGCCGACGGCGATGAGGTCCGCCATCCGCATCTTGTCCGCCCGGAACTTCCGGATCGTGATGCTCGGCGCCTTGGGCGACGCCGGGGGAATGGTGATGTTCACGCGCGAACCGTCCGGCAGGCGCGCATCCACCATCGGGCTCGATTCGTCGATGCGCCGCCCCAGCGGCGCCACGATGCGCTCGATGATGCGCATGATGTGCTGCTTGTCCCGGAACCGCAGCGGGCTCCGGTAGATGCGCCCGTCCTGCTCGAAGAAGATCTTGTCCAGGTCATTGACCATCACTTCGCTGACCGACGGGTCCCGGAGCAGCGGCTCCAGCGGGCCAAGGCCGAGCACTTCGTCGGCGACGGCCTCCACGAGCTCGTCCCGGGTCGCCCCGCCAAGCTGCAGTTGTTCCTGCGCCACGATTTCGCGCGCCGCGCGAATGACGGCCTCGCGCTGCTGTTCCGCCGGCAGGCCTTCGAGGCTGCCATGTTCCAGTTCCTCGATGAGCAGCTCGTGCAGCCGGATCTTCGCGGCCTCGATTTGCGGGTTCGCCCGCGGGTCACGCAGGCCGCCCTCGCCCGGGCGTCCGTCCGCGGCCCTGCGCCGCGGGGCGGCCTGCCCGTCCGATGTCGCCACCGGCTGGTTCGAAGGTGGAATCTGGCGCCGGTCGCGGAAGGGCAACGGCTGCGCCGGAGACGGCGGTTCGCCGGGCGCGGCGCGATGCTGTTGCGCCTCCGCCGGAGGGGCCGCCGGGGGCCGCACCTCATCGGGGATGCCGCCCCAGCTCCGTCGCGGCGGAAGCTGCCCCGATGGCCGCAGCAGCCGGACATCGCCCGCCGGGGGCTGCGCCGCCTGTGGCCGCATCGCCAGGTTGCCATCACTCGGCGGTGGCTCCGTCGGGCCGTGCCCGTCCGGGCCCGGGCCGCCCGCCCGCCGTCGCGCGCTCGACCAGCCGAAGAGCCGGCCGCTCTCAGGGGGTGTTTGCCGTTCAGACTCATCCGCCACAGCCGGCCTCCTCTCGTCGTTGCTCCACGCTCACGTTGCCGCTCTTTTGTTGGTCTCGGTCAGGCGCTCTTGCGGAACAGGGGCCGCAGGAGGTTCGTCAGCGGTCCGCCGCCGCCACCGGCCTTCTTGCCCTTCTGCTTCGCCTGGCGCACGCCCGCAAGCGCGCGCGCCATCTCGCGGATCTCCAGCGACACCTTCGTGTTCGGCCGGCTCATCACGATCGGCCGCCCGAGCTGCGCCGCCTTCACGACTTCGTTGTCCTGCGGGATCCGCCACCAGAGCGGCGAATCCAGCGTCCGCTCGACATCCTTCTCCCGCACG
>JAYRRO010000149.1:0-4809 GCA_041910095.1 Dehalococcoidia bacterium | reverse complement strand
CTGCCTCGCCCGCTCGGGCAACGCCGACCGTGCCTTTGGCCAGCTCAGCGCCGCCCTCGGGCCTTCCGCCGAGTTCGCCAGCGCCGACCTCACTGGCATCGCCCGCCGCGAACTCGCCCATCTCGCCCTCGCCTTCCTCCACCAAACCTGCCGTCCCGCCGTCCCGGTCGATGGCGCCGTGACTCTTCGCGGCGCGCTGCTCGCCGAGCTCATGAACGGCACGGGCTTCGATCGCGCCGCGATCAGCTCCCCCGCCGCCCAGGGCCTGCTCGAACAGCTCATGGCCGGCCTTCCGCTGCGCGCTATCGACCCCCTCCTGATCGATTTCGTGCGCGTTCTCCACCTCGTCTCCCTCGCCCGCGCCAGCGTCCCCCTGCTCGATACTCGCATCGCCTCCATGCTCGACGACGAGTCGCTGCGCGCCGATGCCGTGGGCCTGGCCGTCATCCTTCGCACGAACATCGCGATGGAGGCCGAGAGCATCGACGAATGGGTGCACGCCTGGCCGCGCGAGGAGCGCTTCGATTCCGGCCTGCGTCTGAACGAAGCCGCCCGTCGCGCCCTTCCTCTCATGGACCGCGAACTCGCCCCCCGCGCGGCGCTCGCCCTCCTCGCCACCATCGCCACCCTTCCCCCGGACGAAGTCAGCCTCCGCGACCGCCGCGAGCTGGTGAACTGCATCCCCCGCCACGACGCGATGCGGCGCTACGCCGAATTTTTGGCCGTGTTCCGGCTGGCCGCCGCCGGCGAACGCGCCCCCTGGGACGAGTTCCCCGGCTATATCGAAATCGTCAGCGGCAAGGAGCTGGCCACCACCGCCGACCATATCGCCGAGGCCTACCTTGCCGGCGGTGGCCCGGGCAGCGCCGCCCGCCTCCTCGCCGACCGCGCGGTGCTCTCCTGCCTCCTCCAGCCGCGCGGCATCACCGACCCGGAGAAGCACGTCCTGGACCTTCTCCCCGTGCTCGGCGAAGGCTCCCGCCCGGACAACCTGCTCAACGAACTGGGCCAGCTTCTCGAGGACGGCGAATTCCGTGGCGCCGACATGTTCAGCCGCGAACAGCGCGTTCGCGTCTATCGCGCCGCCCTCGAAGCCTCCATCCGCCAGGGACACGATCGTGACGCCCGCGACGCCTTCCACCGCCTGGTGCGCACACTGCAGGACGATCCCGGCCTCGGCCCCCTGCGCGAACTCTGCGCCGACACCCTCGAGACCTTCCGGCCCCTCCGCGTACCCGCGCTCGCGCTCCAGGCCGAGCTCCTGCTCGAAGCCGGCGCCGATGCCTCCGCCGTGGCGGATGCCCTCGATGCCGCAATGCGCGGCCGCGAGGACGACGCCGGTGACGCGCGCGACCAGCTCATCGGCCTCCAGTACGTCTACCCCGCTTTCAATGCCCTCATGAAGGAACGCCTCGCGGGTGTCCCGGACCCTGGTCCGGAAGAGCCGCCGTCCTTCCCCGGCCGGCGCGTCGTCATCGCAGGCGGCCGCGAATACCTGCGCAAGCGCGGCGACCCCGTCCTCCAGCACTGGGGCCTCAAGGTTTCCTGGCTCGATCCGGGCGCGGCCAAGCAGGGTGCGCAGGCCAAGGACCTGGCCGCGGGCAGCACCGACCTCGTGCTCATCAACACCGCCTGCATCGGCCACGCGGCGAGCGGCCGCGTCATCGAAGCCGCGCGCTCCGCCGGCAACGAGCCCCTCCTCCAACCTGGCAACGGCGTGGGCTCCATGCTCCTCGCCATCAAACGCCGGCTCGAAATCGCCGAGCCCATCGCGAAGCCGCCCTCCAAGGTGGCCGAGAAGCGCCGCCGCGCCGGCATGTAAGCGTAAACCCCGCCCGCCCGGCGCGCTCCCGCACCATGCGATATCCTCTTGCTGATACGCGGCCGCAACACGCCGCCGAGAGCTCTCCGGAGATCGCACCGACCTATGTCCCAACCACGCACCATCTCCCAGAAGATCTGGGATAACCACCTTGTCCGCAGCGAAGCCGGCAAGCCCGACCTCCTCTTCATCGACCTCCACCTGGTCCACGAGGTCACCTCGCCCCAGGCCTTCGAGTCGCTGCGCATGCAGGGCCGCAAGGTCCGCCGCCCCGACCTCACCCTCGCGACCGTCGATCACAACGTCCCGACCCGCGACCGCGACAAGCCCTGGACCGACCCCCTCTCCATTCAGCAGGTCGAGACACTGCGCAAGAACGTCGAGTACTTCGGCGTGCCGTATTTCGGCGTCGGCGATATCCGCCAGGGCATCGTGCACGTCATCGGCCCCGAGCAGGGGCTCACCCAGCCCGGCATGACCATCGTCTGCGGCGATAGCCACACCGCCACCCATGGCGCCTTCGGCGCCCTCGCCTTCGGCATCGGCACCAGCGAGGTCGAGCACGTCCTCGCCACGCAGACCCTCCCCCAGGCGAAGCCGAAGACGATGTCCATCGAAGTCAATGGCGAGCTCCACCCCGGCGTCACCCCCAAGGACGTCATCCTCGCCATCATCCGCAAGATCGGCGTCTCCGGCGGCGTCGGCCACGTCGCCGAATACCGCGGCGACGTCATCCGCAACCTCTCCATGGAAGGCCGGATGACCATCTGCAACATGTCCATCGAAGGCGGCGCCCGCGCCGGCCTCGTCGCCCCCGACGACACCACCTTCGCCTATATGGAAGGCCGCCAGCACGCCCCGAAGGGTGCGGAATGGGAGCGCGCCCTCGATGCCTGGCGCGGCCTCGCCACCGATGACGGCGCCACCTTCGATACCGTCGTCGAACTCGATGGCGCCGCGATCGAACCCTGCGTCACCTGGGGCACCACCCCCGCGCAGTCCGTCCCCGTCACCGGCCGCGTGCCCGATCCCTCCGAGGCCCCCAATCCGCAGGCCGCCGAGCTCGCCGAGCGCTCCCTCGCCTACATGGACCTCAAGCCCGGCACGCGCATCGAGGATATCCCCCTCGATGTCGTCTTCGTCGGTTCCTGCACGAACGGCCGCATCGAGGACCTGCGCGCCGCCGCCGACGTCGTTCGCGGCCGCAGGACGGCGTCCACCGTGCGCGCCATGGTCGTCCCCGGCTCCGGCCTGGTGAAGCTCCAGGCCGAACAGGAGGGCCTCGACCGCATCTTCACCGAGGCCGGCTTCGAATGGCGCGACGCGGGCTGCTCGATGTGCCTGGGCATGAACCCGGACATCCTCCTCCCCGGCGAACGCAGCGCCTCGACGTCGAACCGGAACTTCGAGGGCCGCCAGGGCCGGGGTGGGCGCACCCACCTCGTGAGCCCACAGATGGCCGCGGCCGCCGCCATCGCCGGCCACTTCGTCGATATCCGCACCTGGAAGTAGCTCGCGGCCGCCCGCGGAGGATCACCATGCAGAAGTTCGAAACCGTCAAAGGAAACGCCATCCCGCTCAACCGCGCCGATGTCGATACCGACCAGATCATCCCCGCCCAGTACCTCAAGCGCATCGAGCGCAGCGGCTTCGGCCCCTTCGCGTTCGAAACGTGGCGCAAGGACCCCAACTTCGTCATCAACAACCCGGCCTACCAGGGTGCGCCCATCCTCCTCGCCGGGCCCAACTTCGGCTGCGGCTCCTCGCGCGAGCACGCCCCCTGGGCGATCGAGGACCTGGGCGTGCGCGCCATCGTCGCCCCTAGCTTCGCCGACATCTTCCGCAACAACTGCGCCAAGATCGGCCTCCTCACCGTCGTCCTCCCCCAGGACGACATCAACCACCTCATGGCCCGCGCCGAGGAGCTGCCGAATTCCCAGCTCGTCATCGACCTCGCATCCCAAACCATCGCCACCGCCGACGGCACCTTCTCGCGGAAGTTCGAGATCGACCCGAACGTGAAGCACAACCTCCTCGGCGGCTTCGACGACATCGCCCTCACGCTCCTCGACGACGCAAAGATCGCCGCCTTCGAAGAGAAGCGCGAGAACTGGCTCTACCCCTCGCTTACCCCCGCAGGCTGACCGGACGCAGGGCACGAACGAAACGGCCGGCTCACCATGCGCCGGCCTCCGGGGGCCAGTCACGTGCGCTCCGCGGGCTGCCCTATACTCCCCGAAACGTCCCCGGGGAGGCCGCCATGCCGAGCATCACCGCCGAGTTCCAGGACCGCCAGCGCATCATCTTCACCGCGCGTGACCGCTCGATGGTCAACGTCCGCACCATGCGCGAAGACGGCCCCGTCGGCTTCAATTCCACCGAGCTCCTGCTCATCGCCCTCGCGAACTGCAGCCTCGGCACCCTCATGGGCCACCCGCTCCTGGCCGAAAAGGAAGTGCTCCGCTGCGAGGCGATGCTCCACGCGGAGATGCAGCAGAACCCGGTGAAAGTTGCCCACGTCTGCGCCACCTTCGACCTCGTGGTCACCGACCCGGAGCTCCTCGCGCGCGCGGAGGAACTCCAGGACGTCGCCTGCGCCTGCCCCATGTGCAACACCATCAGCGCCGCGACGCCCATCCGGAGCGAGGTCCGCATCCGCCTGGGTTCCGTCGAGCCGGCCGCCGCCCCCGCCTGACTAGCGGCCCAGCTTCTTTCGCACGCTCTCCAGCACCGCCTCGGCGCCGGCATCGCCACGCATGAGACCCAGGCTCTCCGCCAGCAGCGTGAGCTTGTCGCGCGCCGTTACCAGCTTCGCATGCGAAAGCAGCGCTTGCGCGAGCCCCGCGTCCCGGCTCGCCACGATCGACGACACCAGCGAGGCGTACACCTCGGTGTCGTCCAGCGTCTTCAGAAGCTGCTCCGCCGCGCCAGCCATGCGCGATTGCACCACCAGGTCGCACAGCCCCAGCCGCACCAGCGGCTCCGGG
>JAYRRO010000148.1:0-5410 GCA_041910095.1 Dehalococcoidia bacterium | reverse complement strand
GCTCAGATGAACCTGTATAAGGGCACTCGCCGAATCAAATCGAATTTGATAATCAGAAGTCGGCGCGTTTGAAGGGGATAACAAACGTGAACTACTGGACCGATCGCTACCGCAACAGCCGCCGCCGGTTCCTCAAAGCCGCGGGCACGGGCGTCGCCGGCGCTGCCTCACTCGCCCTCGTCGGCTGTGGCGGCGGCGACGACGACGACGGCCCTTCCCTCGCCGACCTCGCCACCCCAACCCCGGGCGCCGGCCCCACGGCCGTCCGCAAGGACCCCTTCGCCGGCGCGAAAAAAGGTGGCGTCTTCCGCATGACGCAAATCGGCGACGCGCCGACCATCGACCCCTACGGCAACTTCAGCTACCTCGGCAAGATGCCCGCGACCTTCGTCTATAGCCGGCTCTTCCAGTACAAGGCCGGCCCCGGCATCAAACCCGCCGACGTCCGCCCCACCGGTGACCTCGTCGAGACCTACGAGACCTCCGCCGACGGCCTCAAGTGGACGATGAAGCTGCGGCCGAACGTCAAATTCCACGATGTTGCACCCGTCAACGGCCGTGCCCTCACCACCGACGATGTGAAGTTCTCGTGGGGCCGTGCCACCGACGCGAAGAACACCAATGCGGCGCAGTTCACCACCGTCGTCGATAAGGTCGAGTACCCCGACGCGAGCACCATCGTCTTCACCCTCAAAGCGCCGTCCGCCGCCTTCGTCGACCTCCTCGCCGATGCGAGCCTGCTCCATATCCAGCCGGTCGAGGCCGACGGCAGGTTCAATCCCGCCCAGCAGATGATCGGGAGCGGCCCCTGGATCCTCTCCAGCTACCAGGCCACCGTCGGTTGGAAGTTCCGCAAGAACCCCACCTGGTGGAACACCGGCTTCCCTCTCATGGACGAAGTCGTCCTCAGTGTCGTGCCCGAATACGCAAACCGCATCGCCCAGTTCCAGGCCGGCAACACCGACCAGGAAGGCCCGAACGCCGAGACCCTCATCGAGCTCCGCAAGACGATCAAGGACCTGCAGGTCTTCGGCGCGCTCAGCACCTCCCAGAGCTGGATCTACTTCGACCCCGACCCCGCGTCCCCCTGGGGCAAGGACGAGCGCGTCCGCCAGGCCGTGTCCATGGCCCTCGACCGCGACGCCCTCACCGACCTCGCGTACGAAGTCAACAAGCTGCGCGCCGCCGGGCTCGAACACCCCATCAACTACAACAACGTCATCCCCGCCGGCCACACCCGTTTCTGGCTCGACCCCAAGAGCCCGGCCATGGGCGAGGGCGCCAGGAACTTCCAGTACAACGTCGCCGAGGCGAAGAAGCTCATGTCCGCCGCCGGCTTCCCCGATGGCTTCAGCAGCACCTACCAGTACACCCGTGTCTACGGCGCCACCTTCGACACCCTCTCCGAGGCGAACATCCCCTACCTGAACGCCATCGGCATCAAGACCACGACCGAAGTCCAGGATTACCCCTCGAAGTACAGCACGAAGACGTTCGTCGGCGACTTCAAGGGCATCGCCTTTGGCCCCGAGTCCGCCTTCCCGGAGGCTGGCGGCATCCCCCTCCGCCTCTTCACCGAGAACAGCTTCAACCACAGCCGGATCAAGGACGCCACCCTCGTCAAGCTCGCCCAGGACCAGGCGCGCGAACTGAACGAGACGAAGCGCAAGGAGATCATGGCCGAGATCCAGAAAGAGCACGCGAAGCACATGTGGTACGTGCCCCACCAGGGCGGCGCCGGTGTCGGCTGGGTCGTTTACCAGCCCAGCCTTCGCAACGTCCTCGACTTCCGCACCATCGGCTACGGCTTCGGTACCGAAACGATCCCCTACTACTGGAAGGACGCCTGACGGTCGTCACGGCAGCCAGGTACATACAATGGCGGGGCTCCCAGCGCGGGAGCCCCGTTTCGCGTTCGCAGGCCTGCCGCGCCTCAGTCCTCGAACGGGTCCAGCTCGATGCGTACGCGATGCCCGAGTTCCCGCGCGATGGCCACGATCGTCTCGATGTGCGGGCTCTGGCGCCCCGACTCGATGGCGCTGACCAGGCTCTGCGGCCGCCCCAGCCGTTCGGCCAGCTGCGCCTGCGTGAGCCCGTGCTCTTTCCGCAGCGCCGAAAGCTTGCTGATCACCCCGTAGAGCGCCCGCATCTCCTCGTACCGCGCGATCAGCTCCGGGAACTCCCCCGAGAGCATGCGGCTCAGCCGCGGGTCCAGCGCGATCTCGTGCGTGTGCTCCCCCGGGCCCCTGTTCCGGTCAGTCGAACCAGGCATCGACGGCCATCCGCGCCATGCCCGCAGTGTACTCGAGCCCCGTTGACATCGGAAGTTCCGATATTTAAATTCCCGATGATTCACTACAGCGGGTGGGAAGCACCTCCACACCCCGGGAAAACACATGCACGAACGCCCCGATGTCCCCTTCGGCAGGGCCGCTGGCCGCGACCTCTGCCTCGACATCTATTCGCCCGCTGATCCCGGCAACCAGCGAACCGCGGTGCTCCTGTACCACGGTGGCGGCTGGCGGCGCGGCAGCCACAAGTCCATGGAGAAGCGTGCCCGCCTTCTCCAGGCCCAGGGGTTCACTGCCATCCCCGCCGAGTACCGCCTGCTCGATGAAGCACCCTGGCCCGCGCCCCTCCACGATGTCAAAGCCGCCATCCGCTGGGTGCGCGCCAACGCCGTGGACCTCGCAATCGACCCCGGGCGCGTCGTCCTCGCTGGCTACAGCGCCGGCGCTCACCTCTCGCTCATGGCTGCCGGGACCGCGAACGATCCGGCCTGGGATGGCGAAGGCGCCCCCGCCACGGATGCGTCCGTGGCCGCTGTCGCGGCCTTCTTCCCGCCGGTGCTCCTCCATGCCGGAGATGCGCGCGAACGCGGATCGAGCCCCGCCGCCAACCTCCTCGGCCCCCATGCCACCCCGGAGGAAGCGCGCCGCGCGAGCCCCCTCAGCCACGTTTCGGCCGCCTTCCCGCCCGTGCTCTTCATCCATGGCGGCGCCGACCGCGTCGTCTCCGGCTCGTCCTCCATCGTCATGTACGACGCCCTTCGCGCCGCGGGCGTCGAATGCGACCTCCACGTCTACGCCGGCCAGAACCACGAATTCGTCCAGGTCGACGAGTTCGGCGAGATCACCGCGCGCGAGATGGCGCTCTTCTTCCGCCGCACCGTCTCCCAAAAGGAGGAGATCGCCCGGCGCATCGAAGAACAGAACCCATTCGCACGAAGGGCCGCCGAAGCCGCCGCCGCCAAAGGAACGCCATGAAACTCTGCCTGCTTGGACCCACCGCCTACGCCGGGGCTGTCGACCGCCGCGCCGCCTGGCCCGTCCCCTCGGACCTCTGCGACCGGGAGACCGCCTCGAAGAGCTTCGAGATCCAGCTTGCCCAGTTCCAGCTCGCCGATGAGCTCGGCTTTGATTGGGTGAGCGTCTCGGAGCACCACTACGCGCCCGGGCTCATGACCCCGAACCCGATCGTCATGGCGGCCGCCGCCAGCCAGCGCACGAAGCAGGTCCGCATCGCCGTGCTCGGGCCGCTCATGCCCCTCACCAACCCCGTCCGCGTCGCCGAGGAGATCTCCATGCTCGACGCGATCAGCGGCGGGCGCGCGGTTGTGCTCCCGCTCCGGGGCACCCCGAACGAGCACAAGACCTACTCCCTCGATGGCAAGGCCCCGCCGTTCACGCGCGAAATCACCCAGGAGGGCACCCGCCTCATGCTCCGCGCCTGGACCGACCCCGGCCCCTTCAGCTGGCGCGGCGAGCACTTCAACTTCGAGCACGTCTCGCTCTGGCCGCGCCCCCTCCAGGACCCGCACCCGCCCGTGTTCTTCTCCGGCAACAGCGACGAATCGATCGAATTCGCCGCTGCCAACCGGCTGGGCATCGCCATCGGCTTTGCCCCCGTGGCCCAGGTCGCAAAGCACATCGCACGCTACCGCGAGTGCTGCGCCGCGGCCGGTTGGACGCCATCCTCAGAGCACGTCCTCTACCGCGCCCGTGCCCTCGTCGCGCCCGATGACGAGCAGGCGAATGCCATCGTCGACCGTGCGCGCGCGGCCATGGCCGCTGCCCGCGCCACCCGCGCCGAGGGAACGAACTACGGCCCCTCCGCGCAGGCGGAGGCACCCCGCCAGCCCCCGGGCGAAGGCGGAGGCGCCCCCGGCGTCGCTGGCTTCCAGTTCTTCGGCACGCCCCGCACAATCCTCGGGCAGATGAAGCCCTTCCACGAGGCCGGGGTCGGCGTGCTCGATGTCGCATTCGCGGGTGACGCCTACGGCCGGGGCGGCACCGTGAAGGCGCTCAACGCCATCGCCGAGATCATCCCCGAGATCCACGCCCTCGCCTGAAGGCCGGGCGCAATCACGCAACAAGAAGGGGCCGCCCACCGGCAGCCCCTTCCATGTTTGCGCCTGTGCGCCTAGCGGTGCAGGTCGAAGCGGTCCAGCTCCATCACCTTCGTCCACGCCGCCACGAAGTCGCCGATGAACTTCTCCTGGCCGTCGGCGCACGCGTACACCTCGGCGATGCCGCGCAGTTGGGAGTTCGAACCGAACACGAGGTCCACGCGCGAACCGGTCCAGCGCACTTCGCCCGTCGCCCTGTCACGCCCCTCGAACACCTCCGCGAGGCCGTCCGGATTGACGAACGCGAACACCGACGACGAACTCGCCGCCCACTCCGTGTTCATATCCAGCAGGTTCACGAAGAAGTCGTTCGAAAGCGTCTCGGGCCGCTTCGTGAAGACGCCGAGCGGCGACTGCCCCGTGTTCGCGCTCAGCACACGCATCCCGCCTACGAGCACCGTCATCTCCGGCGCCGTCAGCGTCAGCAGCTGCGCGCGGTCCACGAGCAGCGCTTCCGCCGGCCGCTGGAGGCCCGGCCGCAGGTAGTTCCGGAACCCGTCAGCCGCCGGTTCGAGCACCGCGAACGACTCCGCGTCCGTCTGCTCCTCCGTCGCGTCGGTGCGGCCCGGCGTGAACGGCACCGTGATTTCGTAGCCCGCGTTCCGGGCCGCCTTCTCCACCGCCGCGCACCCGCCGAGGACGATCACGTCCGCCAGCGAGACGCGCTTGCCGTCCGTCCGCCCGCCGTTGAAGTCGCCCTGGATGCGCTCCAGCGTCGCCAGCACCGTGGCGAGCTGCGCGGGGTCGTTCGCATCCCAGCTCTTCTGCGGGGCGAGCCGCACGCGCGCGCCATTCGCGCCGCCGCGCCGGTCCGTCCCCCGGAACGTCGAGGCCGAGGCCCACGCCGTTGCGACCAGCTGTGAGACCGTCAGACCGGAGGCGAGGATGCGGTTCTTCAGGTCCGCCGCGTCCGCCGCATCGATGAGCACATGGTCCACGGCCGGCACCGGGTCCTGCCAGGTCTGCGGCTCCGCCGGCACCAGCGCGCCCACGTACCGCGAG
>JAYRRO010000147.1:0-5277 GCA_041910095.1 Dehalococcoidia bacterium | reverse complement strand
GGCACCGGCGGGCGAGGCCCAACCAGGCTCATGTCGCCCTTCAGCACGTTCCACAGCTGCGGCAGTTCGTCCAGGCTCGTTTTGCGAAGGAACACGCCCAGCCGCGTCCGGCGCGGGTCGTTCTTCATCTTGAAGATGTGCCCGTTCGCCTCGTTCTGCGCCATCAGCGAATCCTTCATCGCATCGGCGTCCTTCACCATCGTCCGGAACTTGTAGCAGTTGAACGCCTTCCCGTTCTTGCCGATGCGCACCTGCCGGAAGAGCGGCCCGCCTGGCGATTCGACCGCCACCGCGACGGCCACCGCCACCAGCAGCGGGAAGGCGATGATGAAGCCCGCCAGCGCGCCCATGATGTCGATCGCGCGCTTCCAGGCAGGCATCGGTACGAGGTGATCCGCGAGCAGTTCCTGCAGCGTCCCCCCGGCGGACAGCGACCACGGCTCGGCGGCGCTGTTCGTCGTCTGAATCGTGGTGTTGGGCGTCGTGGTCACTTTCGTCTCCGTTCGGGGTACATCCCGTGACAGAAGTAACGATGCGGTGGCCGCGTTGACTGCCCGTGGAGCGAGGGTGGCCGCCCGGTTGCAGCGCCGGTTCACCCCCGTGGACGCCCCTCTCCCCGGCGAAGGCCCCGCGAATTCGGTTCACCGTTCGGAAAGGACCGCTGAATGGGCAATCCGGTGGACATCGCGAATAAAGCGGCCCCCGGCACGGTTACGCGCCGGGGATAGACCGGTGACCGCCGCCGCGCTCGTACGGCCCGGCCCGCGCTCGCAACCGCACCCCGCAGCCGCTACGCTTTTCCCGTACCCCACGACCATTCCGAGGAGATCCCCGCCATGGCGACTTCGACAGCCACCGAGCTGCGCCCCGACGGCAAGCTGCGCCTCCCGCCCGGCCAGCACCTCACCACTGGCTGGCCTGTGCTCCACTACGGCAGCGTCCCCCGTATCGACCTCGACAAGTGGCGCTTCAAGGTCTGGGGCCTCGTCGAAGAGGAGCTCGAATTCACCTGGGACGAGTTCAACGCCATCGGCCAGGCCGCCGATGTGAGCGACATCCACTGCGTCACCACCTGGAGCAAGTACGACAACGAGTGGCGCGGCATCCCCTTCAAAGCGCTCTTCGAACGCCTCAAAGTCCGGCCCGAAGGCCGTTTCGTGATGGTCCACAGCTACGGCGGCTACACCACCAACGTCCCCCTCGTCGACCTCCTGCGCGACGACGTCCTCTTCGCCCACACTCACAACGGTGAGCCGCTGACGAAGGACCATGGCTGGCCCCTTCGCCTCGTCGTCCCCCACCTCTATTTCTGGAAGAGCGCGAAGTGGGTCGGCGGCCTCCAGTTCCTTTCCAGCGATCGCCCCGGCTTCTGGGAGACGTACGGGTACCACATCTACGGCGATCCCTGGCGCGAAGAACGCTACAGCTGACTCAGGCCCCCCGCGGCCCTGGCGATGCTCGACTGACGCATGCGGCGCATACTGCGCCCATGCCGACCCTCCCCGACGCCCTCTCCCCCGGCTCCGAAGCAGCTCTCGCCGCGTGGGCGGCCCGAGTGCGCGCCAACCGCGACCAGGCCGAACGCCTCCGCGAGCCCACCCCCGGCAACGACTTCTATGCCCCCGTCGCCGCCAGCTTCCGCGCCGACCCCCGGCGTACCGATGAGCCCGTCCTGAACCACCTCCGCACCCTCGTCCAGCCGGGCGAGACCTGGCTCGATATTGGCGCCGGCGGCGGACGCTACGCCCTGGCGCTCGCCCTCGAAGCGCGCGACCTCATCGCCGTCGAGCCCTCCGAAGGCATGCGCGCCGTCCTTCGCCAGGCCATGGCCGAGGAGGGCATCGCCAACGTCACCATCCACGACAGTACCTGGCCGAACCCCGCGCTGAACATCCAGGCCGATGTCGCCTTCATCTCGCACGTCGGCTACGACATCGAGGACCTCGGCCCCTTCCTCGAACGGATGGAGATGTCCGCGCGCCGCCTCTGTGTCGCCGTCCTCCTCGCCGAAGCGCCCGCGACGCCCGCGAGCCTCTTCTGGCCCGGCGTCCACGGCGAGTCGCGCGAACTCCTCCCCGCGCTTCCCGAATTCCTCATGCTCCAGCTCGCCCGCGGCCGAATCTGCGAGGTCCGCCTGTTCGAACGCCCGGCCCCCACGTACGGCACCCGCGAACAGCTCATCACCGGCATGCGCCAGCAGCTCTTCATCGCCCCCGGCGGCGAAAAGGACCGCATGCTCGAGGACCTCATCGACCGGATCGCCACCAGCGATGCCGCCGGCCGTCTCTCCATCGGCTGGCATGCCGCGCCCCTCGGCGTGGTCACCTGGCGGCCCGGGTAAGCCGGCCGCGTTTGCCGCCCGCCCGCACCGGGCCTATCCTTAACTGTCCACAAAACGAAGCCAACTCCGGAGCAGCCCGTGCACGTCATCGGCCTCACTGGCGGCATTGCCAGCGGGAAGTCCACCGTGACTAACTTCTTCAAAGAGCGTGGCGTGCCGGTCATCGATGCCGACATCCTCGGCCATCGCACCTATGACCCCGGCACCGGCACCTTCAAGGCCGTCGTCGCCACCTTCGGCGATGATCTCGTCGCCGCCGATGGCTCCATCGACCGCCGCGTCCTCGGCGGTAAGGTCTTTGGCAAGCCCGAAGAACTGAAGAAGCTCACGGATATCGTTTGGCCCGGCATCCGCCACCTCGCCAGCGCCGAGCTCGCCGAACTCGCCAGCGAAGGCAACGGCATCGCCCTGCTTGAAGCAGCCGTCCTCTTCGAAGCCGGCTGGGAAGACCTCGTCGATGAGATCTGGGTCGTCGTCGTCGAGCCCGATCTCGCCGTCAAGCGCCTCGAGTCCCGCAACGGCCTCGATGAAGCCGCCGCACGGGCGCGCATCAACTCGCAGCTTTCGAATGCCGAGCGCACCGGCCGCGCGCACATCGTCATCGAAAACAACGGCTCCCTGGAATCGCTTCAGGCGCGCGTCCAGGACGAATGGAACAAACTCGAAGGGCGGCTGGGCGAAACCAGCCGGGGAGGCAGCAGTGGCTGAAGTCATTACCACACCGGCGGGCGCGCTCATCCACCAGGTCGAGGAGTACAACCTCGAAGCCGAGCCGTACTACCTCCCCATCGGCGATGAGATCGAACTCTTCGAAACCGCCTACGCCCAGCGCATCCCCGTCCTCCTCAAAGGCCCCACCGGCGCCGGCAAGACTCGCTTCGTCGAGCACATGGCCTGGCGCCTGGGCCACACCCGCGGCGAAAAGCGCAAGCCCCTCATCACCGTCGCCTGCCACGAAGACCTCACCGCGAGCGACCTCGTCGGCCGTTACCTGCTCGATACCGACGGCACCAAGTGGGTCGATGGCCCCCTCACCCGCGCGGTGAAAGTCGGCGCCATCTGCTACCTCGACGAAGTCGTCGAAGCCCGCAAGGACACCACCGTCCTCATCCACCCCCTCACCGACTACCGCCGCCTCCTCCCCGTCGAGAAGCTCGGCCAGGTGATCGAATCCGCCGACGGCTTCCTCCTCGTCATCTCCTACAACCCGGGCTACCAGAGCGCACTCAAGGACCTGAAGCACTCCACCCGCCAGCGCTTCATCTCCATCGAGTTCGACTACCCGCCCAAAGATCAGGAAGCTGAGATCATCGCCCACGAATCCGGCGTCGATAAGCAGACCGCGACCGACCTCGCGAAGCTGGGAGAGAAGGTCCGCAACCTGCGCGAGCACGGGCTTAGCGAAGGCGTCTCGACCCGCCTCCTCATCTATGCCGCCCGCCTCATCCACAACGGCATCCCGCCCCGCCGCGCGTGCCAGGTCGGCGTCACCTGGTCCCTCACCGACGACCAGGAAGTGCAGCGCAGCATCGAAGAGGTGGTGACGAGCATCTTCGAGTGAGTGCTGAGTGCTGAGTGCTGAGTGCTGAGCGGCGGCCTCGGCCAGGAGCCCGCCCATGGACAGGATTGAGAGATTCGAGGACATCATCGCATGGCAAAAGGCTCGTTCCCTGACGCGCGATGTGTACGAGGCCACCAGGCAGGGCAGCTTCTCACGCGACCCCGCCCTGGTCTCTCAGGTGCGACGCTCAGCGGTCAGCATCATGGCGAACATCGCCGAAGGCTTCGAGCGCAACCGCACCACCGAGTTCCATCAGTTCCTCTCGGTCGCCAAAGCATCATGCGCGGAGTTGCGCTCCCACCTGTACGTCGCCATGGATGCAGGGTATCTGTCCCAACCCGAATTCGACGCCCTCATGGCCGCGGCCGAGGAACTGGCCCGGGTCATAGGCGGCCTCCGGGCGGCCGTTGCTCGCAACAGACCTTGAGTGTTCGCTCACTTCACGACCCCACTCAGCACTCAGCACTCAGCACTCAGCACTCGCGGAGCGCCCCATGACCGTCGTTGGTGACCTTCTCGCACGAAACCAGGAGCGCCTCTCCGGCTTCCCCGCGCCCCTCTACCACAACTTCGAGGCCGGCCTCCGCGCCCTCGCCCCGCGCCTCTCTCCCAGCCAGCTGCAGACCTGGACAGAGACCGGCGTGGAGCTCACGGCACTCTCCCTTCGCTCCTGGGAAGCCGCTGTCGAGTACTTCAAGGCCGGCACCGACATGCCCGCCAACATGACCTGGGAGACCCTCGAGACGCTCGGCCGCGAGTCCATCCAGATGGCGACGGAGTCCGCGCCGCTCTCCGTCTCCTTCCTGCGCTCCGCACCCGCCGCCGTCGCCGCCCTCGGCCCCGGCCACCTCCGCCAGTGGGCCGACCTCGGCCGCCGCCTCTATAAGGGCAACTGGAAGAGCTCGTCGCTCGCCTCCCAGTTCTACGACATCGGCCCCCAGCTGTTCCCGGTGCTCCGACTCCAGCAGGTGAGCCGCCTCGTCCTGTTCATCGACGAGCTCGCCCGCCATAGCTATGAGCTCTCCTCCGCCTGCCTCGCGCAGGCGCCGGTCGTCATGACGCGCCTCGACGACGACGACCGCCTCCCCTTCATCGCCTTCGCCGTCGAGCTTGCCCAGTCGAGTTGGGCCGATTCCCGGCTCTACTTCGAACGCGGCGCCGCGCTCCTTCATAAGGTCCACGCGCCCATGCGCGAACGTTACCTGCTGCTCAGCGCGCAGGTCGCTCGCGGCCACAACCGCTCCGCCTTCCAGTACTACGAAGATGCCGCCCTCGCCCTCGGCGAACTCGAACCCGACGACCACCACCGCGTCATCGAACTCGCCGAGCAGCTCTCGCCCTACTCCTCGTTCGCCGCGATGGACTTCATCACCAG
>JAYRRO010000146.1:0-1860 GCA_041910095.1 Dehalococcoidia bacterium | reverse complement strand
GCGTTCGCGTACCAGCTCGCCGAGGCGGGCCGGAACCCGCGCCTGGACGGCCCGCTCGTGTTCGACGACGCCCCGGCCGAGGTACGAACGGCGGCGTGGGCGCGCGTGGCGGCCGCCGAACTGGCCGACCGGGCGGAGGCGCTGGCGAAGGCGCGGACCGAGGTGCGCGGACTCGCGTCGGTGGTGACGGCGCTCAGGGCCATGGTTGGCGAACAACTGCGGGAGGCGATGTGATGCCGGGTTGGATTTTGGCGCTCGTACTCTGGCTCGTGGGCCTCGTTGGCGTGCACGAGCTCCCGCCCGCCGGGGTGTGCGCGCCCGTGCCGGGGCCGCAGGTCGTGGTCAACGGCGAGGCGCAGCGCCGGGCGTGGTGCATCGACGAATTCGGGACGATGCGGGAACAGGCGGGATCGCGGTGACTGAGCCGCGCCTGAACGCGGTGGACATGTCGCGCTGGGGCGGCGAGCTGACGCTCGAAGAGGCGCTGGCGATGAAGGCCATGGGCGTCGAGCTGGTCATTGTCGGCACCGGGCACCGGCAGGGCGCGGGGATGTTCGCCCGCCAGCAGGCGCGCGTGGCCGATATCGCCGGGCTTCGGGTCGAGGCGTACATCTACCTGTACATGGCTGGCGACGCGGCCGAGCAGGTGCGCCAGGCGCTGGCGACGATGGAGGGTTTGCCCGTCCGCCGCTGGTGGCTGGATGCTGAGGACGTAGAGTCGCCGGAGCTTTCACCCGCCGACCGGCGAACCTTCCTGCACATCTGCGTGAGCATCTTGCAGGGGGCGACGGTGCCCGTGGGGATCTACACGGGCCGCTGGTGGTGGGGTCCGAACATGGGCGACTATGACGGATTCAGCCCGCTCCCGCTCTGGAATTCGTACTACGACGGCGACCCGGACACCGACGGCCTGCCCTACGGCGGCTGGACCGAATCGACGATCGAGCAGTACCAGGGGACGTCGAACCTGTGCGGGCAGTCGGTCGACCTCAACTACGCCAAAGACCTCGAAGAGGAGGAGAACGTGGACGGCGTGACCTTGAAGGACATCGTGGCCGCACTGGGCGGGGCGCAGGCCATCGCGGACTGGAACGCGCGAGGGAACAGCCTGCTGGCGGGGTACGCCCTCGAACAGGGCGCACGCGCGGCCGTGGAGGCGCGGCTCAACGAGCACATCGCCAACCACGCGGCGGGCATCCACGACCACACCCACACGGCGGAGGTGAAGCTGCGATGAGCAGGCAGGTGGTGGCCGTGCTGGCGGGATTGGCGGCGGCATCGACGGCGGCGGGCGCCTCGCTGATGGCCATGGGGCAGGTGGTGGACTGGTCGAGCCCGGCCGGGCTGGGCGCGGTGTTCACGGCCGTAGGCACCGCCATCGGCGCGGGCCTCGCGGGCTACACGGGCGCGCTGCGCGTGTCCTCACGCGCGGCGGTGGGCGCAGGCATAGAAAATGCATAATCCCCGGCCGATCTGACAAGCGCCTGACCATCTGGCAGGCGGGCGACGAGGCTGATTGGGCAAAGGGATCTAAAGGAGGCGGCCAGGGAGACGGATCTGCCAAGATTTTGGACTTCGCCCAAAGTTTGAAACCCGAGGCGCTATTTGTTTTAGGAGCGGCGGGCGGCGCGGCTCTTGCCGATGCGCTCGCCGAGGCGGGCAGCGGTGCCGCGCGGGCGCCAGGCGAAGGGCGGGAGCGAGACGAGGTTCTGGCGCTCAACGTAGCTCGTTGAGACATGCAATTCGTCCGGGTCGCCCTGAATGAGCCAAGTAGCACAAAACGATCTGTGCATTGATCGATTCGTTATATGTCGTGTACGCTGGGGGGACCGAACGAAAAGAGGGAGAGCGGGCTAGGCT
>JAYRRO010000145.1:0-5138 GCA_041910095.1 Dehalococcoidia bacterium | reverse complement strand
GCGACCCCGCCGCGGACGCGGCCCCGCCGGCGGCGAGCGACTCCTCTTCCAAAGACCAGGGCTTTTACGACAAGTACCAGGACTTCGTCGAAACCTTCACGGGTTGGACCGACACGGCCTCCGACACGTTGGACGTAGCCGGTGCGGTGGGCTTCGTGGCGGTCGCTGGCGCGGGCTGTTACGCCGGACCCGGATGCGCGGCGGCAGTTGGTGGCGCCTACGTGGCGGCGCAGGCCGCCTGGAAAGCTTCGGCCTTTTTAACGCTCGTGGGGGCCGCCGCGAAGTGCTCAGCCGCAGACTGGGATGGGTGTCTGACGTCAGCATTTTGGGGCGGCGTGGGCTTTACCCTCGGTGGCATGGCTCCTCTCGGACTCGAGGAAAGGGTTGCTGTGGCCGCGATGGCGGCCGGCGGCGTGGCCCTTTCGCATCTGGCCGATGGCCTGCGGGATTGGTGATGGAGGGCATGGGCATGCAGCTCGTGGCCGTGGCTGGATTCGCCGTGGGATGCGTGGCATTGCTCGCGACCTTCCTTGGGCTGCGAAGGCACACTCGCCCTTGGGCGGACCGCCGCCGGCCGACAAGCGTCAGGGCACAGGAGCCATTCATCCAGGTGATCCTCGCTTGCACGGTGCTGGCGATGGCCGCGACGGCCGTCGCCCAGGGTCACCGTTTGCTTGCGGCGGCGTTCATGCTTGTGGTATGGCCGTCCGCGCTGGTGGTGGGCGAAATTGCCACGGTCATTGAGGCACTCGGATGGGTTGTCTGGCGACGGCTGCGGCATGGATCAAGTGCCGGGGCGAAGCACGGTGACTAGCGAAGGCCCCCGGAACTGAACCGCACACAGACGGGGAATGCGTTCACGTTAAACTTCGCGGGTGAGCAGACAGACGCGACGGGCCTGCAGTATCTGCGCGCGCGCTACTACGACCCGGCGACTGGGACCTTCATGTCGCGCGACCCGCTGACACACGCACCGGGGTACGCGGGCAGCCCCCAGGGCTACGCCGGCGCCCGGTCATGAACACCGACCCGGGCGGGCTCATGGTGCCGCTGGAAGAAGAGTGGGTCGGCGACCACTATGACCAGAGCGATGGGCCCAACTATGCCGGCTGCGGCGGCTGCCAGGACGGCGAACTGGAAACCGATCCGACCCGGCGAACGGCTCAACCAAGCGGTGCACATCAGTGGGCAAGAAGGTCAAGATAGGCGGCGCAAGGCGGCGTTTGCTCCCCTGGTATGGGATGGGATGAGGCACACGGCGCCGGGTCAGTCGAATCGTGGTCACGGCCGGCATGCTAGTAGGAACATGCGTTCGGAGCCAGAGGCTTGCTCCGCGCGGAGCAGGAGGCGCGGCGCGCAGCCGAGGAGCTGACCGTCGCCCACCGCCTCTTCCAGCGGTACGGGCACAAGGACACTGCCTGGCTCATCGAGTTCCTGCTCGGTGAGTGGCGGCGCGTGCTCGGACCGGACCAGGCCTACGAGATCAGCCGCCGCGCGCGCGTCGGGGCCGCGCGGCTCGAGGACGACAACGCACCACTGACAGGAGGGATCGCGTGACCCAGGCCGAGCGAACCGACGAATTGAGCGACGGGGTGCTCCGGGTCCCGCTCCGCGGCGGACTTGCCGGCGGCCGCTTCGCCCTCATCGATGCCGAAGACGCGGACCGCGTCCTTGGCCGTCGCTGGCGCCTCTCCCGGCAGGGCTATGCAGTCGCGAACCTTCGCGCCCCGGAGGGCCGGCGCGCCATCCTCATGCACCGCCTGGTCATGCCTCCGCGGCCCGGGTTCGAGGTCGATCACATCAACCTCAATCGCCTCGACAACCGCAAGGCCAATCTCCGGGAGGCCACCCACTCGCAAAACGTCCGGAACACCGGACGCCGCAGTCATAGCCGCTGGCCCTACAAGGGCGTTCGACACAACGGCGCCAGCTGGACAGCACGCATCCGTCACCGTGGCCAGGAGACGTTCCTTGGAGCGTTCGCCTCGGCCGAGGATGCAGCCCGGGCATACGACCGCGCGGCCCGCTCGCGGTTCGGTTGTTTCGCTCGGACCAACGACGTGGACAAACGACCGACCGGCGAATCTCAGGCCGGCAACGAAGGAGATGCAGCATGACGCAAACCACCCCGGAAGCGAACGAATCGATGGCGGGTGTCGTTGAGACGGTCGTCATCACCGGCGACCTTTCGAAGCTCGAACCATCGCAGCGCGTCAGTTACTACCGTTCGGTCTGCGAGAGCCTTGGCCTCAACCCCCTCACGCGGCCCATGGAGTATCTCGTCCTCAACAACCGCCTCACGCTGTACGCCCGCAAGGACGCCACCGACCAGCTCCGCGCCAGCCGCGGCATCAGCGTCGAGATCACCGGGCGCGAATTCCTCGGCGATGCCGGACTCTACGTCGTGACCGCGAGGGCAGTGGCGAAGGACGGCCGCAGCGACGAGTCCGTGGGCGCGGTGAGCGTGAAGGGGCTCGGGGGCGAGAACCTCGCCAACGCCCTCATGAAGGCCGAGACGAAGGCGAAGCGCAGGGTCACCTTGAGCGTCGCGGGCCTCGGCTGGCTGGACGAGACCGAGGTCGCCTCGGTCAACGACGCCCGCGCCGTGAACGTCGACCTGGAGACGGGCGAGGTGGTCGAGCCGCGTCGGCCGCTGCCGGGCCTGGTGGCGGACCGGGACGGCCGCGTCAACTGGTCGGCGTTCTGGGGCGAGGCGAAACGGCTGGGCTTCGACGCGAAGGCGGTGCACGCGCTCGCCCGCACGAAGAGCCTGGCCCACCTGGAGCCCGACGCGATCGAAGAGCTGCTCACCGTCATGCGCGACCGCGCGGAGCAGGCGGCCGCGGGAGTGCTCCCGCTGGAGGTGGGGTGATGCGCTGCATCTGCGGCCACCCGCGCGCCTGGCACCGCACGACGGAGCTCGTGCGCCTGGTCCGGCGCTGCCACTCCTGGGGCTGTCTCTGCGACCACTACTGGCCCGACCACGACGCCGAGGAGCCCGACACCCGCCCCTTCGGCCGCGGCCGCGGGACGCCGGGCCCGGGAGCGATGGCATGAGCAAGGACGCCGCGATCGTCGCCTACTGCCGGGCCTACGTCGCCAGCCACGGCTACCCGCCCACGCGGCGCGAGATCGCCTCGGCCTGCGGGCTGAGCTCGCTCTCCGTCGTGACCTACCGGCTGGGGAAGCTGCGCGAGGCCGGCGTGCTGGAGTTCGACGCCGGCGTGGCGCGGGCCATCCGCATCCTCGACGGAGTGGCGTGATGCCGCGCGTGCGCCTGCTGAAGCCCAGCTTCTTCACGAACGACGCGCTGGGGGAGGTCGAGCCGCTCGGCCGCCTCCTCTTCGCCGGCCTCTGGTGCATCGCCGACCGCGAGCTCGTCGACCGCTACGAGGTCGATGGTCGCCGCTACGTCCAGGTGACGACCTTCAGCAAGCACCAGCGTCCCCACGCCCGGGAAGTGCCGAGCACGATCCCGGGAATCGCCCAGGCTCGACCAGTCCCGTCTCCAGACCGGGAAGGGGAACAGCCCCGACCCGATCGCGACATTGCCTCGGCGCAACCCGGGCGCGGCCTCGCAGTCGCCGAGGACAGTTCGGCGCCGCTCCTTGGCGGTGACGACGAGGACCATCCAGATTCGGATGGTGGCCCGGACGCCCGGGCACGGCCTGGGCACAGCCTGGACGACGCCCGGGACGCGCCTGGAACGCCTTTAACCTTTAACCAGATCCAGATCCAGGAACCAGATCCAGATCCAGCAGCTGCCGCAGGCGTGCGCGCGCCCGCGCGCGAGCCGGCCGGTCCTCCCGGCGACGGACCGCTATCGGAGCTGCTCCGCCACTGGGAGCGCACGACCGGCGCCGCAATCACGCCGGCGGTCTCGCAGTGGCTGTCCTCCGAGATCGCGACGGGCCTACCGGTCGACTGGTTGCACGACGCCATCAGCGAGACCGGCGCCAACGGCTCGAAGGCCTGGAAGTACACGAAGGCGATCGTCGAGCGCTGGCGCAGCCAGGGCCGCACGCCGCGAGGAGGGAACGATGGCCGAGGACGACACCGCACCGACGCCGAGCGGCGGCTCTACGGCCCTTGCCGCGCTACTGGCCGGCCTCACGTCTGGACCGAGCTCGACGGATGGTGCCCCCGGTGCCAGGAGCAGGAGCCCATCACCGAGGACATGCTCCGCCGGCGCGGACTCCTCGTGGAGTGACGATGCCACCTGCCCTTCGTGCCGCGCCCGGCTCCCATTCGACGACGACGGGCGCGCCGTCGCCCATCGCTGCTGCGCCTGCGAGGACAAGGGCTTTGTGCGCTACGACCGCCGGCGCGGCGAGGAGGGCTTCGGGCGGGCTGTGCCCTGCCCCGCCTGCGCCGCCCGCCGTGCTCCGGAAGCAGACATCGAGCGCGAGCTGCGACGGCTGGGCATCCCCGCGAAGTTCCGCGAGGCGCGCATCAGCACCTGGCTCCCGGACAACGGCCGGCCGCGGCTGGCGGCCCAGGCCTACGTCCTCCGCTGGCCGCCGGAGAAGCCGATCTTCCTGCTCTCCGGGCCGAAAGGCGTGGGCAAGACGCACCTCGCCTGCGGCATCGTCCGCGAGCTGTTCGAGCGGCACGGCCAGCGCGGTCAGTTCTGGCCCGTGGTCGACCTCCTGGACCGCTACCGGGCCACGTTCGACGAGGACCGCGCCACGGAGACGGTCGAGGCCGTGGACGCGCAGCTGCGCCGGCTCGCAGTGCTCGTCCTCGACGACCTCGGGACGCACAAGTCGACCGAGTGGGCGGAGGAGCGGCTGTTCCGGCTCATCGACGAGCGCTACCGCGAGATGCAGCCGCTGGTCGTGACCACGAACGTGGGCCTCATGGAGCTGCCGGACCGGCTCAAGAGTCGGCTTTCCGATGGCTCCTGCGGCACGCAGATCAACGTTGCCGGCATCGACCGGCGCACGACGCACTGACCCTCGCTGGCCAGCCGCGCCAGCGAGTAGATTCCAACGAGGGCCGGCGGCCCGGGAGGTGACCACGCGCGCGATCATCTACGCCCGCGTCTCAACGGACGCCCAGGAGCGGGACGGCACGTCCCTCGACACGCAGCTGCGCGCCTGCACCGACTACGCCACCTCCGCCGGCTGGACAGTGGT
>JAYRRO010000144.1:0-3063 GCA_041910095.1 Dehalococcoidia bacterium | reverse complement strand
CGAGACCGGCGGGCCCTGCGAGCGCGAGGTAGAGGATTCGCAGCCAGGCGCGCCCATCGGTGGTGATGCCGAAGAAGCGGCGCAGCCGGGACCGCGCGGGCGGCACGGCGGGGGTGCCGTACTCGCGGGGAAGAGGCGTGCCCGGGCGCATCGCAACCATGCTGTATTCCATTGTGCATCCTCCGGGGTGAGTGGTCCGTGGCCTCGATCATCCCCGGGAGGTGTCACCGCCCTCGGGCGGAAGTGTCACAAAACGGTCACAGCCCGGGGATCCGGGTCCGCGTTGGGGGCAGTACCAGCGGCAGCCGACCGGAACGGGGGTCTGGCGTAGACTGGCCCCATGGCACGACCGACTCAACCCGCCGGCCGCGGTTCGAAGCCCGATGACCCGGTAGTGGCGTTCCTCACGGGCCTCATCTTCGTGTACCAGGGGCACGACGAGGACGACCTCGCGGGGCTCGCGCCGGAGGTCGAAGCGCTGCTGAAGCAGCATCCGGTGGCGAACCGGGACTTGAGCAAGCTGCCCTCGGAGCAGGCCAGCGAGCTGATGGACGAGGCGTACGAGGCCGAGGGCCTGCGCGGCGTTCCGCTCGCGGTCGATGCGTTGCGGCTGACGCCCTGGGCGTATGAACCGTGGGCATACATGGCCGCCTCCTTCGGGCACGAGCCGACGCTCGCGGCGATGCTGGCGAGCTTCGCCATGTATGCGGCCCACCGGTCGCTGAAGCCGGGCGTGATGGAGGAGTACCACGGGCGGTTCTGGGAGACGGCGGAGACGCGGCAGTTCCTGGAGTCGCTCATGGTCGCGTCATCGATGCTCATCGATGCGGGCCGGATCGTGGAGGCCTATCACCGTCTCGACGAGATGATGGTGCTCGACGAGCAGGACCACCTCGGGGCGCGGCACTGGCTGTTGCCGCTCACGATCGAGGTCCACGACCTCGACTACGCCGAGCACCTGGTCGACACCTGGGACGACGACGACACGGACGAGGCGTGGCCGTACCTGCGAGCGATGACCGAGTACGCCCGCTGGGGGAATTCGCCGCAGGGGCGCGAGTTGGCGCGGGAGGCGTACCGGAAGTACCCACTGGTGGCGAAGTACCTGCTCAACCCGGGGATGGAACCGAAGCACACGCCGGATGAGCGCACGCCCGAGGAGAAAGCGTGGGAAGCGGCGGACCTGATCCGCGATTGCTTCCGGCGGTATGGCGGCGCGACGAGCTGGCTTTCGGAGGCCACGGGCGAACGGACGACGTTCTCGCCGTTGCGGGCGGCGAAGGCGGCGGCGAAGCCGAGGCGGCGCGGCCGGCACTGAACCCCGGACCGGACGGGTGCGCGTGGTAAGGTAAAGCCACGCCGGGCACTCACGCTGGCGGGAGGGAGCCGCATGACAACGCCTGACGACCCGAACGATTTCGACCCGAACAACCCGGTGTTCCGGTTCCTGGAAGGCGTGAGCGAGGTGCTCATGCGGTCCGAGGAGATGGAGCCCACGCAGCTCAAGCGCGACCTCGCGGAAGTCATCGCGCGGCACCCGGAGCCGCCGCGGGTGCTGGGGCTCTCCGCGCGCGAGCAGGCGCAGCGAATGATGGATGAGGCGTGGGAGCTGCCGGGCGAAGGCACGGCCATGGCCCTGGACGCCCTGCGGCTGGACGACAACTGCGCTGATGCGTGGGTGTACCTGGGCTATGACGCGGGCGACGAACTGGAGCTCGCGCTGGTGTTCTTCACGCTGGGGCTGATGGCCGGGTTCGAAACGCTCGGGCAGGCGGTGTTCGAGGAGCATGCAGGCAACTTCTGGCTGATCGACGAGACGCGGCCTTTCATGCGCGCGCTGGAGGCGGTCGCTCGCACGAACTGGGACCTCGGCGCGGCGGATGCGGCGGCGAGCTATTTCGCGGAGATGATCCGGCTGAACCCGATGGACAACCAGGGCGCGCGCCACGGGCTGCTCTGGCTGTCGCTCGAGCGGGGCGACACGGAGACGGCGGAGCAGGTGTTCCTCGCCTACCCGGAGGATGAGTCGACGGCCTTCACCTATGGCAAGGCGCTCCTGGCGTTCATGCAAGAAGGCGACACGCCCGCTGCGCGGGTGGCGCGCGGCGACGCCGTTGCATCGAACGGCCACCTCCCGGCCTACCTGTCACACGCGCGGACGCCCGAGCCGGAGTTCGAGGCAATGTTCGAGGTAGGAACCGAGAGCGAGGCCGCCGCGATGGCGCCGATGATGCTGGACGCCTTCGACCGCGTGCCGGGCGCCGGGGAGTGGATCGCGCAGGGCGGGAGCGAGCCGATCGCCGCGCCGCCGGCGCCTTCGAAGGAGAAACGCTCGGGGCCGCGAGCGGTCTGACGGCTGGCGCTGGACGGGCGCCGTCCGCTCGCGGATGCTGGCGCGCGCGGGGCGTGCGCCCGGCCAGGAGGGACCCGATGTCCGAATCTGAGTACGCGCCCGAGGTTCTCGGCCGCATCCAGGCGGTGCTCGATCGCTCGGCCGCGACGGCAACGCCCGAGGTGGGCCGGGTGTTCGCGAGGGAGGACTGGCGGTGCGACGCCGCCGCCTTCCTCGCGATATGGCAGGCGCAGCGGTGGTGCACGGTGTCTTCGGTGGGTCCGAAGGGGCAGCCGCACATCGCGGTGGTACACGCGGGCTTTGGGCCCGATGGCCGGCTGACGATGCGCATGTTCACGGGTTCGGTGCGGGCGAAGGACATCGCCGCAAACCCCAGGATCGCGCTTTCGAAGAACCTGGATGGGGCGGTCGCGATGGTCTATGGACGAGCGCGCGCGGTCGCCGGCACGGAGGCCGTACGCCAGGGGGCGGAGACCGTCGAGGTCGAGGTCGAGGTCACGCGGATCTACGCGATGAAGCCGCGCATGGGGTAGCCCCGGGACATGGCCGGGGTGCGCATCAGTCCTTGCGACGGGCGAGCAGTTCGGACACCTCCGTGTCCTTCACCTCGTACACGCGAGTCGCCACATCGTCGACGATGCCCGGGTCGTGGCTGGCGCAGAGGATGGTGCCTTCGTAGCCCTGGAGCGCCTCGATGAGCTTGCGGCGGG
>JAYRRO010000143.1:0-4720 GCA_041910095.1 Dehalococcoidia bacterium | reverse complement strand
GCGGAGGCCGCGGACGCGTTATCGGCTTGCGACGCCATTACCTTCGGTCTTTACCTTTGTATCGCAACACCGGTGATACGGTGGATTCGAGATTGAAAGCAGGGGCAGAGCGATGAGGGTGCTCGTCGTCGAAGATGAAGAGCCGATCGCGAGCGCGATCGAACGCGGCCTCACGACCAAGGGGTACGCCGTCGATGTGGCGTACGACGGGCAGGCGGCGCTGGAAAAGGCGAGCGTCAACAACTACGACGTCGTCTGCCTGGACCTGAACCTGCCTCGCATGGACGGACTTGAGGTGTGCCGGCGGCTGCGGGAGGACCGCTTCGCCGGCGGCATCATCATGCTCACGGCGCGGAGCGCGATCCGGGACCGGATCGAGGGGCTCGACAGCGGCGCGGATGACTACCTGGTGAAGCCGTTCGCGTTCAGCGAGCTGCTGGCGCGCATCCGCGCGGTGACGCGGCGCGAGGGCGGGCTGCGCGAGCCGGTGCTGAACACGCGCGGCCTGGAGCTGGACCCGAACACGAACCGCTGCCGCCGCAACGGCAAGGAGATTCACCTGACGCCGAAGGAGTTCGCGCTGGTGTACTACCTGGCGCGCAACGAAGGGCGGGCGGTGCCGCAGGAAGAGCTTCTCGAGCACATCTGGGATGAGCACGCGAACCCGTTCACGCAGACGGTGAAGGTGCACATGAACAACCTCCGCCGCAAGCTCAACGATGGCTTCGAGGACCAGCTGATCGAGACCATCCGCGGGAAGGGGTACGTCCTTTAGGGTGCAGCTACCTCCGTTCTCGCGCACGGTCCGCTTCCGGCTCACGATCTGGTATTCGAGCCTGCTCCTCGTCTTCGGCGTGGCGTTCGTCGTCGCTTTGAACCTGGCGGCGCGCCTGGACCGGCCCGATGTGTACACGGTCTCGGGGTACGAATACCAGCCGATCCCGGTGGGCGGCGGGCGAGCCGTGCTCGCTCCTTCGGCGGTGACGCTGGACGAAGTCGAAGACAGCCTCTATTCGCAGAACCTGGACCAGCTGAAGATCTGGTCGTTGTTCGCGGTGGTGGGCCTGGCGATCGCCTCCGGGGCGGGCGGATACGTCCTTTCGGGGATGATGTTGCAGCCGGTGCGCGACATCACGCGCGTGGCTTCGCGCATCGGCGCGACGAACTTGCACCAGCGCATCAACCACCAGGGCGCCGATGACGAGATGAAGGCGCTGGCGGATACCTTCGATTCGATGATCGGGCGGCTGGAGGAGTCCTTCGAGCAGCAGCGCCAGTTCGTGCAGGATGCTTCGCACGAGCTGCGGACACCGCTCGCGGCCATTCGCACCAATATCGAAGTGACGGAAATGGACCCGGACGCGACGGTCGAGGAGTACCGCTCGCTGATGGAGACGGTGAAGACGCAGACGGCGCGGCTGACGCGGCTGAGCGAGGACCTGCTGCTGCTCACCACGGCGGAACGGCAGGTTGAACTGGAGCCGGTGGCGCCCCTCGCGCTCGCGCGGGAAGTGGCGCGCGAGCTTTCGCCACTCGCGGCCATGCGCGGCGTGCGGCTACAGATCGAAGGCGATGGCACGGTCGAGGCGATGGCGAGCGGCGACCTGCTGTACCGCTGCGTGTTCAACCTTGTCGATAACGCGATCAAGTACGGCGGCGAAGGCGGCGCGGTCGGCGTGCGCGTGGCTCGCACGGGGGACGACGTTTCGATTCGGGTGAGCGACAGCGGGCCGGGGATCGAAGCGGGCGAGTTGGAGCATGTCTTCGAGCGCTTCTACCGCATCGACAAAGGGCGGAGCCGGCGCGAGGGCGGCACCGGGCTCGGGCTCTCCATCGTGCGTGAGATCGTGCGGAGCATGGCCGGAGACGTCGTCGCGGAATCGACGCCGGGACAGGGGTCGACGTTCGCGATCACCCTCCCGGTGGCGGAGGACGAGGCCCCGCCGGGCGCCGCCGAGCGGCTCGTTTTCGGGCACGCGTGAACGCGGGCAAGAGCGAAAAAGGCACGGTTACCGGGGGACGCGAGCGCGCCTTGACCCTCAGTGGGGGCGCCGATAGGTTGCCTGATGGGGCCGGTAAGCCTCCGCACGGCGGCCCCCCCGCCGATGTGGCCTACTGGAGCACGAGCTTCGAAGGAGTCGCCTTTTGACCGGCCTGCTCGAAACGATTTCCGAGCCCGCGGACGTTCGCGCGCTGTCCCACGACCAGGTTCATGAGCTGGCGGAGGAAGTTCGCGCGGCGCTCGTCGATACGGTGCATTGCATCGGTGGGGGCGGGCACCTGGCATCGAACCTGGGCGTGGTCGAGCTGTCGATCGCGCTGCACCGGATGTTCGATTCGCCGCGGGACAAGATCATCTGGGATGTCAGTCACCAGATTTACGTACACAAGATGCTCACCGGGCGGCGGGAGCGGATGAACACGATCCGCCAGTACGGCGGCCTTTCCGGGTTCGCCGACCGGGGCGAGAGCGAGCATGACGCTTTCGGGGCGGGCCACGCGGGGACCTCGATCTCGGCGGCGCTGGGCATGGCCGTGGCCCGCGACCTCAGCGGGGATGACTACCACGTGGTGGCGGTCATCGGCGATGGCGCAATGACCTCGGGCATGGCGCTGGAGGCGATGAACCACGCGGGGCACCTGCGATCGGACCTCATCGTCATCCTGAACGACAACGCGATGTCGATTTCGCCGAACGTTGGCGCTCTGAGCCGGAACGTGAACAAGCTGCGCATCGACCCGCTCTACCGGAACGCGAAGCGCGAGATCGGCAGCATGGTGGAGCACCTCCCGCTCGGGCGGCAGGCCTGGGACGCCGCGAAACGCGTGAAGGCGAGCGTGCGCGACCTGCTGGTGCCCGCGAGCTTCTGGGAGCAGTTCGGCTTCGAGTACTACGGGCCGATCGACGGGCACGACATCGACGAGCTGGAAGGCACGCTGAGCCGCATCAAGAAGGTGCGCACGAAGCCCGTGCTGCTGCACATCCTCACGGAGAAGGGCCACGGCGTGCCCGAGGCGGCCGCAGACCCGATCAAAAGCCACAGCGGCACGTATTGGATGAAGAAGCCGGCGGACCCGGGGCAGCCCGCCCCGCTGCCCACGTACAGTCAGGTGTTCGCGCAGGCCACGCAGGAGCTCATCGAGAGCGACCCGAAGGTCGTCGCGGTGACGGCGGCGATGCTGGAGGGCACCGGGCTCGCTCCGGTCCACGCCAGGCACCCGGGCCGCGTGTTTGATGTCGCGATCTCGGAGCAGCACGGGGTGACGTTCGCGGCGGGCCTGGCGACGCAGGGCATCCGGCCGATCGTGGCGATCTATTCGACCTTCCTCCAGCGCGGGTTCGATTCGGTGGTGCACGACGTGGTGGTGCAGAACCTTCCGGTCGTTTTCGCGATGGATCGTGCCGGCTTCGTCGGCGACGACGGGAAAACGCACCAGGGGTTCATCGATACGAGCTTCATGCGCTGCCTGCCGAACATGGTGGTGAGCGCGCCGAAGGACGAGCGCGAGCTGCGCGACCTCCTCTACACGGGCGTGCAGCACGACGGGCCGTTTTCGCTGCGGTACCCCCGCGGCACGGGCCCCGGGGCGCCCACCAACCTGCCGATGCGAGCCATCCCTGTCGGCCGCGCGGAGGTGCTGCGCGAAGGGCCGGACGTCACGCTCATCGGCTTCGGTGCGACGGTGATGGAGGCGATCAAGGCGGCGGACATCCTCGAAGAGCGCGGGATCCTGGCGACGGTTGTGAACGGGCGCTTCGCGAAGCCGCTCGATGAGGAGCTGATCCTGCGGCTGGCGCGGAGCACGGGTGGAATCCTCACGGCCGAGGAGAACGTGCGGGCGGGCGGGTTCGGCGAAGCGGTGCTGGCGCTGCTGGCGGACCATGGGCTTGCGGACGCGGTGCTGGGCAACCTCACGATGCCCGACGCGATCGTCGACCACGGGCCGCAATCGGTCTTCCGGGCGCTGTACCAGCTGGATGCGGCGGGCATCGCGGCGCGCGCGGCGGAGGCCCTCGAAGCGCGGCGCGGCGAGGCTCCCAGCGGCGAGCCGGCGCTCGTACGCGCCTGACCGTGGCGAACCTGCCGGCGAGAGTTCCGGATGTCCTGGCGCGCTACCGCGAGCCGCTTGAACGCGCGCTTCGAGCGGCCGTGGGCGAAGAGCCCGCCGCGCTGGCGGCGGCGGGCCGCTATGTACTTGGCTGGGAGGACGAACACGGGCGCCCGGCGCACAACACGGGGAAGCGCATCCGTCCGGCGCTCTGCCTGCTCGGCGCGGAAGTGGCGGGCGGGACCATCGACGACGCGATGCCGGGGGCGTGCGCCGTCGAGCTCGTGCACAACTTCTCGCTCGTGCACGACGAAGTGCAGGACCACGACGCGGAACGCCACCACCGCCCGACCATCTGGGCGCTGCTGGGCGAGGCGCAGGCGATCAACGTGGGCGATTTCCTCTTCACACGGGCGGTGCAGGCGCTGAGCGACGCCCCGGGGGACGCCGGACGGCGGATGGCCGCGCTCGGCGTGCTGAACCAGGCGATCCAGGCGATGATCGGCGGCCAGTGGGAGGATCTGGACTTCGAACGGCGCGAGTCGGTGCACGTCGAGGAGTACCTGGCGATGGTGGCGGGCAAGACGGGTGCGCTGCTCGCGGCCCCGCTTGAGATGGGCGCGCTGCTCGCGGGGGCCGATACGGCTTTCGCGGCCGGCCTGGGCGCATG
>JAYRRO010000142.1:0-11325 GCA_041910095.1 Dehalococcoidia bacterium | reverse complement strand
TCATCGGCCAGGACCGCGCCATCGTTGCCGTGGCCGATGCCGTGCGCCGCGCCCGCGCTGGCCTCAAGGACCCGACGCGGCCCATCGGCTCGTTCATCTTCCTCGGCCCCACCGGCGTCGGGAAGACGGAGCTCGCCAAGTCCCTCGCCGAATACCTCTTCGATGACGAGGACGCGATGGTCCGCCTCGACATGTCCGAGTTCCAGGAGCGCCACACCGTCAGCCGCCTGATCGGCTCGCCTCCCGGCTACGTCGGCTACGACGAAGGCGGCGGCCTCACCGAGCAGATCCGCCGCCGGCCCTACAGCCTCATCCTCTTCGACGAGATCGAGAAGGCCCACCCGGACGTCTTCAACACCCTGTTGCAGATCCTCGACGATGGCCGCCTGACCGATGGCCACGGCCGCACCGTCGACTTCCGCAACACCGTGATCGTCATGACCTCGAACCTCGGCACGGGCGCCCAGGAGCGCGCCTCCTTCGGCTTCACCCGCCGCCAGGAGACCGCCACCGACTACGAACGGCTCAAGGCGAACGTGGAAAACGCGCTCCGCGAGTTCTTCCGTCCCGAGTTCCTGAACCGCATCGACGAGGTCATCATCTTCGAGCCGCTCACCCGCGAAGAGCTCGAGAAGATCGTCGACCTGCTCGCCCAGGAGGTCCGTGACCGCATGGAAGAGCGCGATATCGACTTCGTGCTGACCCAGCCGGCGAAGGACGAGCTCGTGCGCGAAGGGTACGACCCGCAGTTCGGCGCCCGGCCGCTGCGCCGCACGGTCCAGCGGCGCATCGAAAACGAACTCGCCCGCCGCATCCTCGCGGGCGAAGTGAAGGGGGGCCAGCAGGTCACCGTCGATTTTGCCGACGGCGCTTATACCTTCACGGCCGTCCAGGGCGCCGGCCGCTCCTCGGATGCTCCGATCGAGGGCGAGGTCGTCGGCGAAGTCGCGTGAGCCCCGGGTAACGCAGGCCTCAAACGGGGGCCGCTCCATCGCCGGGGCGGCCCCGTTTCGTTTGGTCTTGCGAATGGCTACCGCCCGCGCGCCAGCCGCAGTGCCAGCCCCTCCGGCAGGCCTGCCGCCCTGATGCGCGCTTGCGCCGCGCCGATGTCGTACGCAACGCGATGGAAAGTGACCTCCCCGGCTTCCGTATCAAGGAGCGCCCAGGACGCGCGCGTGTCGCCGTCGCGCGGCTGGCCCACGCTCCCCGGGTTCACGCAGGCCCGCCGTTCGTCCAGCGCCAGGGTCGTGCCGTCGCCGGGCGCGGTAATGGCGAAACCCTCGCCCTCCTCCCACACGACCATAGGCACGTGCGTGTGCCCGACCGCGCTCCAGCGCGCCGTCTGCACCGCGAAGTGATGCTCCGCCGCCCGCATCGTCGAGAGGTACTCCCAGGTGGGGTCGTGCAGGGTGCCGTGCGCTCGTTGCCAGCCATCGCTCTCCAGCACCTCGGGCAGCCCGCCCAGCCATGCGCGGGATGCCTCGCCGAGCGCGCCGGCGGTCCATGCGGCGGCCGTCGCCGCGAGGTGATTGAACTCCTCTGTCCCGATGAGCCCGGCCGCCGCCGCATCGTGATTCCCAAGCACACACGCGGCGCCGGCTCCGATGAGCCGCGCAACCACCGCATCCGGGTCGCCGCCATACCCGACCTGGTCGCCCATCGACCATACCGCGGCGGCGCCGGCACGCTCCGCCTCGCGCAGCACGGCCTCCAGCGCGGGCAAGTTGGCGTGCACATCCGAGATCAGCGCCACCTTCACGCCACCTTCTCCCCTGGTGACATCGGCCCTTGCGGGCGGCCCCGGCAAGTGCGGGGGACGTAGTAAGCCGCACTCGCCGAGGCCAGTCCCGAGGAGGCACGCCCATGGTCGACCCTATTCCCTCCGGCTACCACTCCATCACGCCCTACCTCGTCGTCAACGACGCGAACGCCGCCATCGCGTTCTACGCCCGCGCCTTCGGCGCCACCGAGAGCCTGCACCTCCGGTCGGCGACCGCATCGCGCACGCGGAGATCGAAATCGGCGACTCGCACAGCATGCTCGCCGATTCCAACCCCGCGCAGGGCATCAGGTCCCCGCGCGACCTTGGCGGGTCCCCCGTGAGCGTCATGCTCTATGTCGAACACGCGGCCTCGGCCTTCGAACGGGCCATCGCAGCGGGCGCGAAGGAGGTCCGGCCACTCGTCAACCAGTTCTACTGCGACCGCTCCGGCACGGTCGAAGACCCCTTCGGGTACCAGTGGACCATTCCCACGTCCATCGAAGATGTCCCGCTCGATGAGATGCTCCACCGGATGAACACCATGGAGGTCTCGGGCGCGAGCGGCTGACGGCGTTTCGCGCCCGCCAGTCGCGCTACACCCCGAGCAGCACTCGCCCGAACGCCTGCCGGCTTTCGATATACCGATGCGCGCCCTCGGCCTCCGAGAGCGGGAACACCCGGTCGACCACGACCTTCAGCTCGCCGCTCGCGACGCGCTGCAGCAGCCCTTCGATGAGCGGGCGGGTGCGCTGCGGGTTCCGCGAAAGCTCCGCCCCGAGGAACACGCCCGTGACGCTCGCGTTCTTCTGCATGATCGGCGAAATGGCCGGCGGCGAGCTCTCGCGGCCCGCGTTCCCCACCCACGAGATGCGCCCACGGTACGCGAGCGCCGCCACGCTCCCCTCCAGCGTGTGGCCGCCAACCGAGTCCACCACCAGGTCCGCGCCCCGGCCGCCCGTCAGCTCCATCGTCCGCGAGACGAAGTCCTGCGTGCGGTAGTTGATGGGATGGTCGAGCCCGAACTCGCGCAGCCGCTCAAGCCGCTCGTCGCTCGAAGCCGTCGCGAGCACGGTCGCGCCCGCACGCTTCGCGAGTTGGATAGCAGCCAGCCCTACGCCGCCGGCGCCCGCCTGCACCAGCACGGTCTCGCCCGCCTGCAGCCGCCCGAATTCGAACAGGCAGTCGGCCGCCGTCGCGAACTCGATCGGTACGCCCGCGGCCTCGTCCAGGCTGAGCCCATCCGGCACCAGGTACGAAGCCTGCCAAGGCACCGAGACCACGGACGCGTGCGACCCAAAGCTCATCGTCGCGACCACGCGGTCGCCCACCTTGCGTTCGGAGACGCGCTCTCCGACTTCGCGAATGATGCCCGAGGCCTGGTAGCCCACGACGTGCGGCCGGGTCGCGAGTTCGCCCCCGGCGCGGTGCAGCGTGTCGCCGCCCTGGATGCCCACGAACCGCACATCGATGAGGACGCCGCCCGGCCGGCACTGCGGCTCCGGCAGCTCCTCATACCGGAACACCTCCGGCCCGCCCGTCTCGTAGTACACCGCTGCTTTCATCGTGTTCCCCCTCGTCGCATCGTTCCCGTCGCAGCGAAGTCTACCGCCGCCGGGCGAACGGCCCACCCGGGAAGGGAGCCGTTGGGGAAAACCTAGGCGACGAGCAGCACGCCCTCGACCACGCGCCGCAGTTCCGCCAGTTCGAACGGCTTCTGCAGGAACGCGGCCAGCCCGCGGCCGCCGAAGCGGGCCTCGGCCTCGCTCATCGGGTAGCCGGTCATGAGCACGACGCGCGCGGCCGGGTCCAGCTGCCGCAGCCGTGAGAAGGTCTGCTCGCCATCGAGCCGCGGCATGGAGAGGTCCAGGAGCACGCAGCCGATGGAGGCGCCATGGTCCGAGTACACCCGTACCGCTTCCTCGCCGTCGGCGGCCGCCAGCACCTGGATGCCAAAATGCCGCAGCGCCTTCTCCGTGAGCGTGCGGATCATCTCTTCGTCGTCCACCACCAGGACCACGCGGGCCCCGCTCCGGGCGGTGGACTGGGACGCATCCTCGACTGGCATCGTGCGGAAGACCTTTCCAGAGCGGCAAGGTTGTGCCCGGGGCCGGGGCCAAACCATCGGGGTTTTCCCCAGTTTGGCGTGATTTGGGCGCAGGCGCGAAGGCGCGCAATAAAGCGCGCATCAACCGCTCATTTCCCCGCGGCCACACGATGCTTTCCCTCGCCTTGCCCTCCCCCAACCTCGGTGGTAGCGTTTGTGCGTAACCTCACAACCGTCCAGAGTGCGCTTCCGCACACTCCTGAAGCTGGGGATTGGGCCACCGTGATGAGCAGAGCCGCCGTCGCTTTTCAGCGTCCGCGGGTCTGCTTTTTTCTCGCCATGCCCCCGGGGAGGCCTCGCTCATGAGCTTCTACGACTCCTGGTCGGCCCTGATGATCGGCACCATCGCCGGCTTCATCCTGGTCTTCACCGCGCTCATCGCCGCCAGGATTTTCGGTCCCTTCGCCTCGGAGCGCGGCAAGGGTGTCTCCTACGAATGCGGCATGCTCCCCATCGGCTCCCGCTGGGCGCAGGTCAACGTCCGCTATTACCTCATCGCCATCCTCTTCCTCATCTTCGATGTCGAAGCCGTCTTCATCTTCCCCTGGGCGGTCACCTTCATCCGCCAGGCGGAGGAATTCGGCATGTTCGTGTTCTACGAAATGCTCGTCTTCATCGCGGTCCTCGTGCTTGGCCTTGTCTATGCCTGGCGCCGCGGTGTCCTGGAGTGGAAATGACGGAAGCAGCACCCTACGTCTACGTCCCCGACTTCGGTGCCGAGGCCGAACGCCTCACCCCCATCGAGCTGCCAGCCACGAAGGCCGCCTATAAGGTGGCCCTCCCCGGCGTGCTCCAGGTCGGCGCCGATACCCTCCTCGCCATCAGCCGCAAGAGCTCGCTCTGGCCCATGACCTTCGGCCTCGCCTGCTGCGCCATCGAAATGATGGGCACGTTCATGGCCAACCACGACCTCGACCGCTTCGGCATCGTGCCCTGGCCCAGCCCCCGCCAGAGCGATGTGATGATCGTCTCGGGCACCGTCACCAAGAAGATGGCGCCCGCGATCAAGCTCCTCTACGAGCAGATGCCGAACCCCAAGTACGTCATCTCCATGGGCGCCTGCGCCACCAACGGCGGGCCCTACACCGAATACGACCGCGTCCTCCAGGGCGTCGACAAGATCATCCCGGTCGATGTCTATGTCCCCGGCTGCCCGCCGCGGCCCGAGGCGCTCCTCGATGGCTTCCTCGCGCTCCAGCGCAAGATCATGGAAGACAAGCGGATGGTCGGATGAGCAGTAACCCCACCTCCGCCGGCCTTCCCCCCGCCGCCCGCCAGCTCCCGCGCGCCGACCTCGCGGCCCTCGTCCGCGCCATCGGCTCGATTCCCATGGACGTGAGCGAAACCCGCACCGATATCGATGTGCGCATCGAGGCGGGCCACCTGCTCGCGCTCGTCGATGCCCTTCGCAACCGCCCCGAGCTCGCCTTCGATTACCTTCGCAACGTCAGTGGCGTCGACCAGTCGCCGGAGGGCATGGAGCTCAAGTACCACCTCTATTCCTTCAAGACCGGGTACTCGCTGCAAATCAGCGTGCCCACGGCCACCGGCCACCCGCACGTGCCGTCGCTCACCGGCCACTACCCGGCCGCCGATTGGCACGAGCGCGAAGCCGCCGAGATGTTCGGCTTCGTCTTCGATGGCCACCCCAACCCGCGCAACCTCCTCCTCGAAGAGGACCTCCACATCCATCCGCTGCTGAAGGCCCACCCCTTGCAGGCCGCCGAGATCCTGCAGGGCATCGAAAGCGGACCGCCGGGGTTCACCATCTCATGAGCATCTGGCCCGAAGAAAAACTCCTGACGCCCGCCGAGGCCGAGTTCGACACGGTCGATATGACCATCAACATCGGTCCCCAGCACCCGGCCACCCACGGCGTCTTCCGCATGATTCTGCGCGTCGATGGCGAGGTCGTTGTCGATTGCGAACCGTACATCGGCTACCTCCACCGCGGGCTGGAAAAGCTCACCGAGAACAACGACTACCGCCAGGCGATGGGCTACTGGGACCGCACCGACTACCTGGCCGGGATGGCTTGCGAACACGCCTACGTCATGGCCGTCGAATCCCTCGCCCGCCTCGAGGTGCCCGAGCGCGCCGAGTACATCCGCGTCATCATGGCGGAGCTTTCGCGCATCAACTCGCACTTCCTTTTCCTCGGCGCGTTCGGCGCCGATGTCGGCTCCTTCGGCACGTCCTTCATCTACGCCTGGCGCGAACGCGAGCGCATCTACGACCTCTTCGAGGAAGTCGCGGGCGACCGCATGTTCCCGACCTACATGCGCGTCGGCGGCGTCGCCATGGACCTGCCCGAGAACTTCGAAGAGCGCTGCCGCTGGCTCCTCGGCTCCATCCGCCAGGGCATCGAGGACCTCGACGGGCTGCTGACGGGCAACGAGATCTTCGTTGAGCGCTGCCGCAACCTCGCCCCCATGAGCACCGCACGCGCTATCGCCCTCGGCATCACCGGTCCCATCCTGCGCTCCACCGGCCTCCAGTGGGACCTTCGCAAGGCCGAGCCCTATAGCGTCTACGACCGCATGAAGTTCGACATCCCCTGGCGGCCCGACCTCCAGGGCGACGTCTTCGACCGCTTCTGGATGCGCCTCAGCGAGATGTACCAGAGCTGCCGCATCATCGAGCAGTGCCTCGATGAGATGCCCAAGGGTGGCCTCGTCCTCAACCCGGACCTGCCCAAGACCCTCCGCGTCGACAACGGCGAAGCCTACATCCGCTACGAAGGCACCAAGGGCGAATACGGCGTCTACGCGATGTCGAAGGGCGGCAACAAGCCCTATCGCATGAAGCTGCGCTCGCCCAGCTTCTGTAACCTCTCGGCGCTCCGCGAAATGGTCATCGGCAGCTACGTCGCCGACGCCATCATCATTCTCGGCTCCCTCGACATCGTCCTCGGAGAGGTGGACAAGTGACGCCATTCAGCTTCGGCGGCGAACTGTTCGGCATGTGGAACTGGCTCGATGCCGTCGTCCGCGTCGTCCTCGTCGTCACCGCCATGACGCTCGTCGTGATGTACCTCACCTACGGCGAGCGCAAGGTCGTCGCGCGCTTCCAGCAGCGCCTCGGCCCGACCAAGACCGGCCCGGCGGGCGTCTTCCAGGCCTTCGCCGATGCCCTCAAGCTCGTCGCGAAAGAGGACATCCGCCCCACCAACGCCGACCGCTGGGTGTTCGAACTCGCCCCCTACGCGACCTTCGTGCCCGTCTTCCTCGTGCTCCTCGTTCTGCCCTTCGCGAAGGACTGGGGCGTGCGCAACCTCACGCTCGGGATGTTCTTCGTGTTCGCGGTCCTCGGCCTGAACATCGTCGGCATCATCATGGCGGGACTCGGCTCCGGGAATAAGTTCGCCCTGCTCGGCGGCGTGCGCGCCGCCGCCCAGATGATCAGCTACGAAATCCCGCTCGTGCTCAGCCTCCTTGCCGTGGCCATGGTCGCCGGCACCCTCGACCTCAACCAGATGGCGATGCTCCAGGCGGACCGGCCCTTCATCCTCCTCCAACCGCTCGCCTTCCTCATCTTCTTCACCGCCATGCTCTCCGAAATGCACCGGGCGCCATTCGATATCCCCGTCGCCGAGTCCGAAATCGTCGGCGGCTACTTCGTCGAGTACTCCGGCATCCGCTGGTCCATGTTCCAGCTCACCGAATACGCCTCCATGTGGGGCTTCAGCGTCTTCGGCTCCGTCGTCTTCCTCGGCGGCTGGGCGTTCCCCTTCGGGGAGGAGTGGGGCTGGGGCTGGCAGCTCGCCCTCACGCTGGCGAAGAGCATCGCCTGGATCATGGCCATCTTCTGGATTCGCACCACCGTGCCCCGCCTGCGCATCGACCAGCTCATGAGCTTCTGCTGGAAGGTGCTCCTTCCGCTCTCCATCGTTCAGCTGCTCACGAACGGCTTCATCCTCGTCTATGACTGGCCGCAGGAACTGCTGACGGCCACGAGCGGCGCCGGCGCCGTTGCCCTCATCGTCATCATCATCACGCGGACCGCGCGCCGGCCGAAGAACAAGTACGTCGGCACGTACCGCCAGGCCGGGGTGACCACCTCATGAAAGGCATGCTCAAAGGCCTCGGAGTCACGCTTTCCACCTTCATGCGAAAGCCCGTGACCATCGAGTACCCGGACGAGAAGCACCTCCTTCCCGTCCGCGAACGCAGCTTTCCCGTCCTCACGTGGGATTTCGACCACGACGAGCCCTTCTGCACCGGCTGCAACGTCTGCGTGCGCAACTGCCCCGTGGATTGCATGAGCGCCGTCATGCACGACAACCCCAAGTACGCCGAGGGCACCAGCAACCGCCGCAAGATCGTCGAGAAGTTCTGGATCGACTACGGCCGCTGCATGCGCTGCAACATCTGCGTCGAAGTCTGCCCCTTCGAAGCCATCACCATGGACAACAACTGGTCGGGCCATGAGCACAGCTCGTACGACCGGCGCGACCTCCACATGGATATCGATGAGCTCACCAAAGGAAGCCGCCTCGGCATCCTCACCACCCCCTTCCGCCCTCAGGACAACATCGAGGCGATCGAGAAGGCCGTGAAGGGCGAAGAGCTCCCCGAGATCGCCTTCAAGGCCGCCCGACCGGACGCCCGCAAGGCTCAGCTCGAGCGCCTCGCCCGCGGGGAAGCCGCGGCCATCCAGGAGCGCGAGCCCGAAAAGCCGAAGGCCGGTGCACGCGCCGCCGGCGCCGCCGCCGCCGCGGGTGGCGAAGAGGTCGAGATCCTCTCCGAGTCCAAGATCCGCGCGAAGCGCATGCGCGCCGAGCGCGAGGCGAAGGCCTACACCGATCGCGGCGAGCCCGTGCCCGCCGAAATCCAGGCCGCGATCACGAAGTACCGCAACATGAAGCCCGGCCAGCCCGCCACCGCGGGCGGCGCCGCGATCGGCGGCGGCGGCACCGGCGTCCTCCTCACCGGCACCAAGGAAGACGGCTCCATGCGCTTCCCGCCCGGCGTTGGCGATGGCCCCAAGGGCGACCCCAACTCCGCCGAGAAGGTCCGCGCCCGCCGCATGCGCGCCGAACGCAAGTTCAACGAACTCACCGCCGCTGGCGAAGCGAGTCCCGAGGATGTCGCGAAGACGCTCTACGACCTCGGCTCCGACCTGGCCCCCGGTGGCACGATCTGGGCCACCCTCGCCGGGACCGGTGGAGGTGGTGGCGCCGCCGCGGAGCCGCTCACCGGCACGAAGGAAGACGGCTCCATGCGCTTCCCGCCCGGCGTCGGCGATGGCCCCAAGGGCGACCCGAACTCAGCGGAGAAGGTCCGTGCCCGCCGCATGCGTGCCGAGCGCAAGTTCAACGAGCTGACCGCCGCCGGCGAGCCCATCCCCGATGACGTCGCGAAGACGCTCTACGACCTCGGGTCGGACCTCGCCCCCGGCGGCTCCATCTGGGCCACGCTGGTGGTGGCGGCCGGCGGTGGCGGGAGCGCGGCGGCGCCCGCCGCGGGCGGAGCGGCCGACGATGGCCGCATGGTCTTCCCGCCCGGCGTCGGCATCGGTCCCAAGGGCGACCCCAACAGCTTCGAGAAAGTCCGCGCCCGCCGCATGCGCGCCGAACGCCGTGCGAAAGAAGCGCAGGACCGCGGCGAACCCATCCCCGATGACGTCATGGCGACCCTGCGCGAGCTCGGCAGCCCGATGGCGGGAGGCTAAGCGTGTCCGCTACCGAAGTCCTCTGGTGGATCTTCGCCGGCATCATCGTGATCACGTCGCTCGGCGTCGTGTTTTCACGTTCGGTGATTCATTCCGCCATCTTCCTCATTGCCAGCCTTGCCGGCGTCGGCGCGATGTACGTCTTCCTCACCGTTGAGTTCCTCGCGCTTGTCCAGTTCCTGGTCTATGGCGGCGCCGTGACGGTGCTCGTGCTCCTGGCGCTCATGCTCACGCGCATGGGCGCCGGCGGGAACGTCGAACGCGCCAATGGTCCCCAGGCGCCGATCGGGCTGCTCGTGGCCGCCTCGCTCGCGGCCGTCCTGGTTGCCGTCGCCGTTTCCACGGCGTGGCCCGGCGACACCGGCAAGCCCACCCCGATCCTCATCGGCACCATCAGCGACAAGCTCTTCGTGGACTTCGGCGCGCCCTTCGTCATCGCCTCCGTACTCTTGCTGGTAGCCCTTATCGGGGCGATCATCCTTGCCCGGCAGGAGGACGAGTAGCATGGTCCCGCTGGAGAACTACCTCGTCCTCAGTGCCATCATTTTCTCCCTGGGCGTCTACGGCGTGCTCGCCCGCCGCAACGCGGTGCTCGTGCTCATGGGCGTCGAACTGATGCTCAACGCCGTCAGCCTGAACTTCATCGCCTTCTCCGCGTACCTCGACCCCGATCGCATCATCGGCGCGGTGTTCGCCGTCTTCATCATCACCGTCGCAGCCGCGGAGGTCGGGCTCGCCCTGGCGATCGTCATCCGCCTGTACCGCAACCGCTCGACCTCAAACGTGGACGAAGCGGCCAGCCTTAAGTGGTAGAAGGGGACTTCACGAAGCGATGAATCCCGAGAACGCCTGGTTGCTCGCCGCTATCCCGGCGGGCATGTTCTTCGTGCTCGCCTTCTTCGGGCGCTATCTGCCGCGCGGCGGCGATTACCTTGGCGTCGCCGCTACCGGCACGGCCTGGGTCCTCATGATCGCCGTCGCCAGCTACTTCGTCTCCCACGGCGAGGGCCTCGGCCCCTGGATGGCCAGCACCAGCTGGAGCGATGTCGGCTCCATGCACGTGCGCCTCGGCGTCTTCATCGACCCCATGACCATCCTCATGTTTGGTGTCGTTACCACCGTCGCCCTCATGGTGAACATCTTCTCCATCGGCTACATGAAGGGTGAGCCGCGCTACTACTGGTTCTTCGCCCTTCTCCAGCTCTTCGCCGCCGCCATGCTCATGCTCGTCATGAGCGACAACCTGCTGCTCTTCCTCGTCAGCTGGGAATTGGTCGGCGTCTGCTCGTTCCTCCTCATCGGCTTCTACTGGGAGAAGCGCTCCGCCGCCGAAGCCGCGAAGAAGGCGTTCATCACCACCCGCACCGGCGATATCGGGCTCATGATCGGCATCATCCTGCTCGCCCGCGGCGCCGGCTCCTTCAACATCCAGGACATCATCCACCACGCCGAGGGCGGCCACTACAGCCAGACTTACCTCTTCGTTTCCTGCATGGCCCTCTTCCTGGGCGCGATGGGCAAGTCGGCCCAGGTTCCCTTCCACGTCTGGCTCCCCGACGCCATGGAAGGCCCGACGCCCGTCTCCGCCCTCATCCACGCCGCCACCATGGTCGTCGCCGGCGTCTACCTCGTCGCCCGCATGCTCCCGGTCTTCGAAGTGGCCGACGGCATGCTCCTCGTGGTCACCTGCGTCGGCCTCACGACGGCTGTCCTCACGGGCTTCATGGCGCTCGCCCAGACCGACATCAAGAAGGTCCTCGCCTACTCCACCGTCGGCCAACTCGGG